>NZ_QTMC01000009.1:0-178904 GCF_003602965.1 Bacteroides sp. AF25-5LB | reverse complement strand
TTTTGTTGCTCAGGTACTTAAAAAAAATATTTTATAATAGTGTTGCGGAATTAAGGATATAAAAATCTTGGAGAACTCTTTTCTTGCCATACCTATCGAAATGGCAGAAAACACACTCTGTTTTCAATTCAAATTACTATCTTTGCCTCGACCTCCTTTCTTGGTGGGTTATGGAACGGACGGTACGAGATGCACCAACCAAACGTGAACCGTCCGTTCCTCTCCATCCATATTATAGTTTACTTTATTTCATACTATACTCTATTATCGGATCATCTTTATTCACATCCGTTGCCAAGATTATTCCTTTTTGTTCATCTACCGATATGCCATAAACATAATGATCTAACACATACCTGCAGAGAGGTTCGCCGGTCAGACTAAAAACATAGATATACCGTCCTCCATCCGGCAAATAGACACCTTGCTGTACATTTTGCGCAATTTCCTTAAAAGAGCGCCCATGAAAAACCGCATAGATAGCACTGTCTGCCACTTGGACATCGCTAAATCCCATGATACCCGTAGGAATACCATAACCCTGAGAAATCTTAAACTCCGGTTCACCGTGCGGACCAATGCGTACCACATGCGTACTATCTTTCAAATTAAAGACTTCAAGTACTTCGCCCAACTGGGTAACTGCTGCCAGCACTCCATTTCGGGGATTATAGTCGATGAAGCTACGCCATGCCTGAGCCAATGCAGGACGGGCATTCTGTAAAGCCTCCGCGTTGGCTGACGGTATTTGACCGGTTCTGCGCAATAATTTCCCTTGATAGTTTACCCAGCAAAAGCGGCTGCTGCCAGATCCGTCCGGAACAATGAAGGTAAAGTCGTCAACCATCACAAAGTCTAAAACGCGAAGCATGTCAGCATCCATATTTATCACTTTCTGAGGAACGATTGAGCAACCCGACGAAGTAAAATCATACTTGGTCAATACGGACTTACCAGCATCAAGTCCCCACAGAGATTGACCATGCCATCGGATATTTTCAGCAGAAAGCATCTCTTCGGGAGCCTCGCCCCGCTTGCCGAACGAAGCAAAATAGCGGAAACTCGGATAATGGAAAACATGGCAAAAGTAGTCCGTGCCATGCAAATCCATTACCACAGCCTTATCACCCTGCACCCGAACGCGGAACGGATAACGGAACAAAGCGGTGTCCAATGGCTGCACCCTCGCTTTCAGCTCGATTGTTTGCGGAAAATCCATGTAGGCAACAGAAGTTGCTACTTTTTTCTGCGTACAAGAGGAAAAGGATAGTGCGGATAGGCTAATGAGGCAGGCTATAATAAATTTGCACATGAGCTACTCCTTGATTTGTTAAAGGACAAACTATTGAACCACTCCCAAAACATTTGCTATCATCCCCACTCTCACCAGCAGCCAATGCCTCTATATTTTCCAATAGCAAATCATCCAGCTTTTCCGAATGACTAATTTGAACATAGCTTAAAACCGAAATGGCACTAATTGCCAAAGCTCCTAATAACTTCACCTTGCTTTTCATAGTGTTTTTGTTTTTTGTTACACAAGCAAAGATAAAAGGATTATTTTGGCTTTTGCCAGTCTTTATTTGGAAAACGCCCAAAGTTGGGGCGTGAAAAAAAGTTCACACCCGACACACCAATATGGGTTAACATTTCATCTACTTGGAGATAACAATTTGATACCCCTTCCTTTCCGGCAGAAGAAGAATCTGAACGGAATCGTCCGCCTCAAAGAGTTTACCCAATAAGCTTATTGCTTTTCTGCGGCGGCTGCCTAAATTCAAATCACTCAATGGCCAACCGCAAATTTCCGCTATTTCATCGTTCGTCAGGAAAAGTTCGGACGACTTGGCAAAACCAAGTAATAACTTCGCGGCTTGTGGCGTACAAGATACTTTTTCACCTTCATAAGTCAGTGTATGGTTGACGGAATCAAATATATACTTCCCGAACCGATAAGTGCTCTTTGTCAACGTATCAGCCGTTTTTCTCTTTCTATACTGTTGACCCCCTACATAAATCGCCAGTCCCAATAACAGAATGCACAAAATGCAGGATAGTATCTGCAGTACATGGTCTGCCCAATCCACACAGTGCCAAAAATCAGGCAGCATATAAGCTGTCAACCTCATTGTGTACATACCGTTCAAATAGTAAGTACCTAAATCATTCTGTGAAGCAATTATAGTTTCATCTCCAGTAGATGATTCTTGCACAATGCCCTTTCCCATCGGATTAACCTTCAGAAAAAGAGCACACATGGCTCCGCCATACCGATCATTCATCTCAGCTTTCCACTCAAGACAAATCTCTTCCAATGGAAATTTTCCATAATAATTCAACATATCGGCTTTAAACCCTACGACATCCAACGGAAATAGTCCTTGTGCCTCTTTCAATGAATCTATTATCACTTCAAATTCACCATCTTCTGATATCGCTTTCCTTTTGGTATGCTTCTTACCACCATCAGACCCAGATGCATAGAACATCCCCAGCCCATCAAATTCCCGATTCACGACCCGTTCCGCAACCTTCCGCAGAGTTTCTACAGCAACCTCCTTAGCCACATCTTGTCCCTGGTTGGCATTATCATATAATGCTACTATCACAGACACTGCCACCACTACAATGGCACATATCCATATCATAAGAATCTTCTTATAGCGTTTCATCTACTCCTTCCTTTCTGTTGCTTATTCATTTCTACCCATGCACTCGAAGAGGCATCCGCTTAATAGCGCCAAAGTTAAACAATAATATAAAAGAAAAAAGAAAAAAGAAAAAATGAATACAAAAGTTACTTTTATTCACCTATACTCACGATGAAAAAATATTCCTATTAAAAATCCGTTCGGTTATCGATACTGGTAATCAGTATATCCTACACGCCATGAGCCGTCAATTAATTATCTTATAATTCATATTTCACCAAGACAAAATCCGGATTCACCCCTATGGCATACAACGTATTACTCTGTTCTTCAGAAGCTATACGCATTACGGGAATACCCAAATCAACAATCTTCACTAAATTTCCATCATAATCATACAAGAAAACAGTATGAGGGCATTTGCTTGCATCCCTTCCCACTGTAGATTCATCCGTATCATCTTTTCTACGGTCTCGTTGCAATGTAATAATAAAATCCTTACTCATACAGAGTCCCCGGACACCTTTTACCCTGCGGTCAAAAATCACCTCATTGTTCCGAATCTCGTATTCGTCACCATCTGTTCGCCATTCCCACACTAATGAAAATTTATCCTCATCCTGCTGATACAATGCTAAATAAGGGAAATCATAACAAGAATAGACAAATACTCCACGAGATGCATTATATCCTCTCTCCCCCCCCCTAAATATTGTTTCACCTGCGGAATGGGATAATTGCCAAACGAAGAAGCCTGACCATGCAATAGGGTTTCAAAACAATGTTCCGCACCAGCATCCGCAATTCCAATATACACATTCTTTGCATATTCAGCCATGGCAGGACGCGATAACCGTTCGTCTGACAAGCACTTATTTTAGGCTTTGTCAGATGAGAGATTCCATCATTCATTCAAGGATTTTTTCAATGAAATGGGACTTTTTAGTTGATAACAAAATTTTTTATTTTCTATCCCCCAATCAGAGACTTCGGACAGGGCTTTTCGTAATCTTGTTATTACAGTATGTACATTACCCGGTGTTACTGAACCGTCCGGCCACAATAGTTCCATAATTCCATTGACTGACAACCTATAATCTTCCGCATCCAAGAAGGCTTGCAGCAGTCTTGCAAGGGTTGCCGTCAACTTCACCCTATTGTCTACTCTATACAGCACACCGGAATCAGCATCAAAAAACAAATCATCTTCCAACCGATAAACATGCGCCTCACTCCTATCTACTGCAATCATCGGTATTTCTTTCTCCACAAATATCGGAACTGTTTTTTCTACCGTCACCTCTTTGACAAAAAAACGGCGATAGACTTTAGCAATGTATTCTTGCAGAAAAAACAGCAGAAAGCAACAAAGAACAAGAGCGCACAAAAGAATCTTATCCTTAGCAGTAAAAATGTTCAATCAAGAATAATACAAATATCCCGTCACACCAATTTCGCACCTATAGCCCAAATAACAAGACATAAGACTATCCGGTTTTAACATATAAAGTGAATCGTCCGAAAAAGTATAAGTTTCACGTTCATCCCAATCAGCCACAGATATACGTACTACCGTTTTCCCAGAATAATTCATTTCTTCCAGTAAGCGATACCATATCCTATTCAACGAATCAGCTTGCAAAGGGAACATATGCAGTATATAAGAGTGCATCCCTCTCAAATTAGAAGATTGCTCCACATTATGAAAGTACTTTTCATAAGGAACAAAAAAGTCCTTTTTACCATATTCACTTTCCATTTCCACCTTTATCGGCTCCTTCTTAATGTCAATGGAATCATCCGGTAACCTAATATTCCCTGACGAACTGAAATACACGTCAACTTCATTCCTTTTCTGCAACTCCTTCCCTAAAGCTACACGAAAAGCACTGCGTGCCTGCGTTTCCCAGTACTCCATCCGGTTTTGATATACAAACCAACCAGTAATTACTGCTGCAATAATCCCTATAGCAACGTATATCAATAGCATTTGCCGTCTCCCTCTTTTCTCGTCCACGTTGTGTGTGTTCAAATATTAATCCGCCTCAAAGTTAGATATTTTTTTAACAAGAGACACCCATCTTAATCATCTTCTTACCGTTTGCTTAATAAAGGACGGCGTGATACCATTGCGCAGCAGGTAAAATGCTTAAGAAAAACCAAGAACTGATAAGAAACAGTATTTGGATAGAGCGAGCCAACCATAAACATAACTTAATCTATTTCAAAGTATACTGTACCAGTTCCACTTCACCTCTATCAGCCAAAGCATACAAGACATCATCATTATCAGAAACACAAAAATTTGTCAGTGGATAATCAGTTTCAAACTTATTTATCGGTTTTCCATTCCAAGATAACTGATAAATGACATTAGCTTTAAATGCATCCATACCAGCATCTCTAAAATTCTTTCCGGAATACAGCAGATAGATGTAATTATCCGTTGCATATGCCATGGTAAAAGACATTTTATTATCTGCACTCATTGGAGCCGATCGATATTCACCTGTTTCTTCTGTAACATAATTGGGATATCCACCTATCAATTCATAAGTTTTCTCAATTCCATCTTTATTTACAGAAAACAGCATAAAGATAGGAGCACTACACACAGCATACAAGAATTTGTCCAATGACCGATTAGAGCACAAAGTCCCTTGATAAGCCATCCCTCGCAAACGATTTGAAATAGCTTTCTCGCGACTATCTTTATAAGGATATTCAAAAAAGAACTTACTTCCAATAGAATTATCCGTAAGACTCAACATGTTACTTTCATAGAATCCTAATCCAAGATATGCGTCATATTTTGTCGGGGATAGCTTAATACTCGATAAAGTATCTTTAAAAACAACTGGAAAATTCATTTCTCCACGCTTAACCTTATCTAAGTTTATCTCACGCAATTCATGTTTATATGCATCATAAACACCAAGAATAGAATCGGACTTCATATTACAGAAAGCAAAAACTTGCAAGAATTCATTATTTCCTTCACCTTTTTGCCCAAAACGATAAACCCTATCGTTTTCTTTCAAATCAACCAAAAGAAAAAGAGAATCTCCAATATCATCATAAATAAGCAAAGATGAATCTACATATTGGATTAAAAAAGGACGTCCCAAAATTAATTCTCTATCCAAACAAGCCTCTGAAATAAGCTTCTTTGTATTTATAAAAGTACGATCCCAATCTTCTACACTACTATCTGGTTTTTGCACACATGATGCAAAAACACTCAATATGCAGAACAAATATAAAAAGCTGTTTAACCTAATTAATTTCATGTTTCCCTAATTTATTAATAAAGTTTCTTCTTCTAATCCGCTTTAGCTATTTTCCACCCGCCAATCGTCCGCGTGGCACTGTCAAAATTCACACCGATCTTGACCACACGCCTGCCGTCCGCCCGGTAAGGGATGGCATACTGCTTGCTGTCAATCTGAGCCAACGCCTCTTCCGGGGTACCGTCGTATTTGAATTCGAAGACATAAACGGCATCCTGCAACTTCACCACCACATCCGCACGGCCTACGGAACTCTTCACTTCCGACTCCACATATTGCCCCATCAACCGGAACAGCAAATAGAAAATGGTCTGATAATGCTTCTCGGTCTTGTTCTCCAAATCATTGGGAATGGAGGCAAAGAAGGAACGGGTACGCTCCAGGCAGCTATCCACATCACCCTTCATCAGGTCGCGAAGGAAAGAGACGACGTAGAAGGTGTTGTTCTGGGCAGGCAAGTGCACGTAAGAGGGAAGCAGGGATTCAATGAAACCTTTACGGACCTCGCCGTTGGGATAGGCCAAACGATAGATTTGGAAATTACGGTCATAGCCCTTAATGGTAAGATAACCGCTCTGGTAGAGCACCGGGATGGGACTCGTTATCTGTTCCGTAGGCGCATCAAACTGCTCGTCGGTAGCCTCAACACCTTCCAGAGCGCGCACATCGAAGTCTGCATGGCGCAGAATATCTATCAGGAAAGTAGGCGTGCCCGTGGAGAACCAATAGTTCTTGTATTCTTTGGAATTGAAAGCATTGAACAGGCTGAACGGGTTGTAAATATCCGCACAAGCCTTACTGAAATGATAACCGTCATATTGCCGCTTCAAATGCAAGCATGCCTCCTCGTAAGTCTCATCATTAGCCTCGGCCATCCGCTCAATATCGGGTTTCAACTGCGTCAGCAGTTCCTCCTCGGTGATGCCGCAGAGGGCACTGAAGTCATCGCGCATACTGATATTTTGCAAATTGTTCAGTTCGCTGAAGATGCTCAGCTGGCTGAACTTGCTGATACCCGTGATAAAAAGAAAACGGAGATATTGCCCCAGCCCCTTGAGAGGACTGAAGAACTTGCGCATCTCGTTGCGAAGCTGTTGTTGCAAAAGGGCATCGGAATTACTGTCAAGCAGAGGAGCATCGTACTCGTCAATCAGCACTACAACCGGCTTTCCGGTCTTGGCGTAGGCACGCAGGATGATGCCTTGCAGACGCTCTGCCGCCCCCTCTTCCTCTTCCTTTTTTCCGTAAATTTCTTCCCAACGAGATAAAAACAAATTCAATTGCCCCGTCAAGTCACGCAGCTCAGTATATTTCGTCAAGCTGAAATCAACGTGCAGCACCGGGCAAACCTCCCATTCCTGCTCCAGACGTTCCATAGCCAGCCCTTCGAAAAGTTCCTTTTTCCCCTGGAAATAGGCCTCCAGCGTAGACACGAGCAAGCTTTTGCCAAACCGACGGGGGCGGCTGAAGAAATAAATTTGGTCTGTATTCACCAATTTGTACACCAGCTCCGTCTTATCCACATACACACAATTCCGCGTACGCAGTTGCTCAAAATTCTGTATCCCTATCGGATAGCGTCTGCCACTCAATTCCATAGCTGCTACTGTTTAAATTACAAGTATGACAAAGATAGCACATATTCCGCAAAAAAGAAAGCACGCCCATGGCTTTTTCATCACAAGCCCTCACTGCAAACCTACTGCACATCTTTTGCAGTAACACTGCAAAGGCGTTGCAGTAGCACTGCAAAACAGTTGCAGTGGCACTGCATCTATGTTGCAGCGGCACTGCAAAAACGATGCACTGGTTTTGCAGTGAGTATTTGGTATCTTTAACATTGGCACCCAAAGCCTTACAGCGGAGCAGAGCCCGTTTTCATCACATAACGCCCTGTCCTGAAAACAGTCAACCAAAATCAGGAGAACAAAAAGGGTGAGGGCAAAATTTGCCCTCACCCTTTTAAATTGCTCTCACTCACCCCTGAAACACCGATGAACAAGCAGATGCAGACAAGCGGTGAGGGTGGTGAGGGTGGAATTGCAAAACTTTTATTAGTTTGCTTATTTCAGCAAGCTTTCCGCATCCAGGTGCTCTGCCTCAATATCCTTGAAGTAGCGGTAAGTACCCACCTTCAATTCTTCGGTGGCCGCATCGTCACAAACGATGATACCCTTTTCGTGCATCTGCAAGGCGCTGATAGTCCACATCTGCATCACGGGACCCTCGACTGCATGATAGAGGGCACGTGCCTTGTTGTGTCCGTTTACGATAATCATTACCTCGCGGGCGCTAAGCACAGTACCGACACCGACGGTCAGGGCAGTCTTGGGCACCTTGTTCACGTCGTTGTCAAAGAAACGGGAGTTGGCAATGATGGTATCGGTAGTCAATGTCTTCTGGCGGGTGCGTGACGAAAGGGAAGAACCCGGCTCGTTGAAAGCGATATGTCCGTCGGGACCGATACCGCCCATGAAGAGGTCGATGCCGCCGTAGGACTTGATTTTTTCTTCATAGCGTGCACACTCGGCATCCAGGTCGGCAGCGTTGCCGTTCAGGATATTGGTGTTCTCCGGCTTGATGTCTATATGGCTGAAGAAGTTGTTCCACATAAAGGAATAGTAGCTTTCGGGATGTTCCTTGGGCAAACCTACATACTCGTCCATATTGAAAGTCACTACGTTCTGAAAAGACACGATGCCTTTCTTGTTCAGGTCGATAAGTTCCTTGTACATGCCCAACGGAGAAGAACCGGTGGGGCATCCCAATACAAAAGGTTTTTCAGGTGTCGGATTAGCGGCCTTGATTTTGGCAGCCACATAATGTGCAGCCCACTTTGACACGGATTGATAATCCGGTTGAATGATTAGTCTCATTGTGATTGTTTTATTAGGTTAATAAATTAGGGGTAATTTTCAACTTCAATTCTTAATTTTTTAATTCTTAATTTTCAACTACTTCCTATCCTTCTTCAAACGCTCTGCCATGGCACGTGCCAGGTTTTCGCATTGTTCGTAAGTAATGTCCTTCATGGCCTGCTTCATCTCTACCGGGTCGCCCACAATCTCGAACTTGCTCTTTTCGGCAAACTCGCCCATGCGCTTCACGGCGGCACCCGCCCAGCAGAAGGAGCCGAAGTATCCCAGATAGCGTCCCTTCACTTCGCGTACCAGAATCTTGGAGAGCAAGGATTCTATCTCAGGATAAATCTGGTTGCTGTAGGTGGGGCTGCCGATGATAAGTCCGCGATACTTGAATATGTCGGCAATGATATAAGAAGGATTGCTCTTGCTCACATTGTGCATCACGATGTTCCTGATGCCCTGTGCAGAAAGTTCCGCCGCAATGGCTTCCGCCATCTGCTCCGTGTTGCCGTACATGGAACCGTAAGCAATGACCACACCTTCGTCAGCAGCGTAACGGCTCAACTTGTCGTAGATGCCGATAACCTTGGCTATGTTTTCCGTCCACACCGGTCCGTGCGTGGAGCAGATAGTGGAAACGGGCAGACCGCCCAGCTTAGCCAACGCCTTCTGCACCGGAGAGCCGTACTTGCCTACGATGTTAGAATAGTAGCGAACCATCTCATCCCAGTATCTGTCCAGATTGATGCGGGTATCCAGGAACCCTCCGTCCAACGTGCCGAAACAGCCGAAACCGTCACCGGCGAAAAGAACTCCTTCCGTTTCGTCAAAAGTCATCATCGTCTCGGGCCAGTGCACCATCGGGGTCATATAGAAACGGAGTTTATGATGTCCCAAAGCCAGAAAATCCTCGTCCTTCACCATGTACTGTTCGCCCGTCACGCCATAAAAGCCCTCTATCATGCCGAAAGTCTGCTTGTTGCCCACGATGATGATGTCGGGGTAATGCTGCTTTATCAGACGGATAGAACCCGAATGGTCCGGTTCCATGTGGTTGATGATGAGATATTGGATGGGGCGCTCGCCGATGATACTCTTTATCTTGCGCAGATACACCTCGAAGTAGCAGATGTCTACCGTATCGACCAAAGCGACCATTTCGTCGTCTATCAGGTAAGAGTTGTAGGAAACCCCATACGGCAACGGCCACATACCTTCAAACAAATGCTTATTGCGGTCATTCACTCCCACGTAGTGGATTTTTCCTTTTATCACTGTTTTTGGGTTCATAATTATTCTTTATTTAGATTGATTCCATATTTAAAGTTGCGGCAAAAATAATTCTTTTTTCTCACATTTCATACTTCTTTCCCTGATATGCACCGAGTTCTTTCATTCTTTTTTGAACCCGATGATTAAATTCATAATTTTTCAGTCCCCAGTCGGGTGCAATGAGCAGTTCCTTAGGAGACTGGGAGACGAAACGCTCCAGCACCAAGTCCGGCCGCAGATGCTCGATATAGTCTATCACGAAGTCGATATATTCCTCCACATCAAACAGATGAAAATCTTCAGGATGCTGCCGGTACTCCAGAGCCATGCGGGTACCCCTTATCAGTTGCAACTGGTGCATCTTCAAGGTAGTGAGTGGCAGGCGGGACAATACACCGGCTTGTGCTACGATACTTTCGTGCGTCTCGCCCGGCAGTCCGAGGATGACATGCCCACCGGTCAGGATTCCGCGTGAAGCGGTTCTTTCCACCGCATCGGCGGCGGCATGGAAAGTATGCCCGCGGTTGATGCGGCAAAGTGTCTTGTCGTCGGTACTCTCTATGCCGTACTCCACTAAGAGGAATGTATGCCGGTTCATCTCCTCCAGATAGTCCAGCAAGCTGTCGGGCATACAGTCCGGACGGGTGCCGATAACCAGGCCCACCACTCCGTCTGCCGACAAGGCCTCCTCGTATTTCCGCTTCAGGTCTTCCAATTCGCCATACGTATTGGTATAGGCCTGGAAATAGGCGAGATACTTCATCTCCGGATATTTGTGTGCAAAGAACTGCTTGCCCTCTTCCAGCTGGCGGGTAATGGATTTCTCCGTACGGCAATAATCGGGGTTGAAGGTCTGGTTGTTGCAATAGGTGCAACCGCCGACTCCTTTGTTTCCATCCCGGTTGGGGCACGTAAAACCGGCATTCAGCGATATTTTCTGTACCTTATAGGGAAAATATCGCTTCAGAAAAAGAGGGAACTCATTATAGAGCGTAGATTTGGTTTCCATACATATTCCTTATGTAAGTGGCAAATATAGGATTTTTCCGTGGGATGAACCTGCAAAAACAAGAATACTTTCCACTTAATTTGTTAACGAACATAAAACAAAGAATTTCCGCCTGCACTAAAAAATGTTTCATCTACTGATATATAACTAATTAATTGAGAAAGAGTACATCCAAGCTCAATTACATTAAACACAATTTAGTGATTAGACACTCTTTTTACACACAATTTCCTCAGTTTATACTCCTCAAGAATGAAATAAATTCATAGCTTTGCATACAACCTTAATGAATCAACCTATAAATACTATAACACCATGGCAACAATCGCATTGGACATAGGCGGCACAAAAATAGCCAGCGCCATTTTCTTTCCGGACGGAAGCATGATGTTTAACCGCAAACGGCTCCTGAAAGGAAGAACCGGTCACGAAGTGGGCAAGCTCGCCGCGGATATCCTCGCCAAACTTCTTACCGTAGCACGCAGAAGCCGTATACACATCGACGGAATAGGTGTCTGCATCCCCGGTATCGTTTACTCCCAAACCAACCGGGTATGGGCCCCCAACATACCGGGCTGGGATAACTACCCCCTCTATGAGGAGCTGCGCAGTGTAACGCCTCCGGGCATCGAAATATACATCGACAGCGACCGTACCTGCTATATGTATGGAGAGATGTGGCAAGGTGCCGCCAAAGAATGTCACAGTGCCATATTCATTGCTGTGGGAACCGGTATCGGTGCCGGCATCATCATCGACGGGCACGTGTTGCACGGAGCCAACGACATTATCGGCGCCACCGGCTGGATGGCCCTGCAACCTCCCTATCGGGAAGAGTATGACGCATGCGGATGTTTCGAATATTACGCTTCCGGCAATGGTATCGGGGCACGGGTACGCGATGCCGTACGCGCCAACAAGGCATACAAAGGGAAACTGCGCCAGAAACCCATCTGCCGCATATCGGCCTATGATGTGTTCAGTGCCTATAATGAAAAAGACCCTATCGCCATCTCCGTATTGCACAAAGCCGTCGAGATGTGGGGCATGGCTTCCGCAAATCTGGTCAGCCTGCTCAACCCGCAGAAGATAATTTGGGGCGGAGGCGTATTCGGCCCTGCCGGTATCTTTATAGATGACATTTACAAGGAAGCCTGCAAATGGGCGCAACCGCTCAGCATCAAGCAGGTGGAATTTGTACCTTCTCAGTTGTCCGGTAATGCCGGACTGATAGGAGCAGCGTTTCTTGCCATCAAAAATCACTTGTATGAGTAACAGTTATCACAAGAATCTCGTATTCACGGCAGCGTGCATCGGGATGTGTTTCTTCGGAGTCTCCATGATTACATTGGGAGCAGTGTTGCCATCCCTCATAGCCAAGCTGAATCTGAGCGGGTTGCAGACAACCTCACTGGTCACTTTCCTGCCTCTGGGCATGCTGGCCGGTTCCCTGATTTTCGGTCCCATCGTAGACCGGTTCGGACATAAAGCCCTGCTGGTGCCCAGCTGCATCATCGTACTGCTGGGGATGGAAGGACTTGCCTTCTTTGAAAGCGTACCACTGCTGCAAGCTTCCATCGTCGGCATCGGCCTGGGCGGAGGCATCCTCAACGGAGAAACCAATGCATTGGTATCCGACATCTCAGGAGAATCCGAAAAAGGCTCACGCCTCAGTTTTCTGGGCATGTTCTACGGACTGGGCGCATTGGGCATACCGATGTTGCTGGGCTCCCTTTCCAGGCATTATTCATTCGAAACCATCTTACTGGGAATTGGCGTAGTGATGCTTGCGGGCATTATATTCTGTATCCCCGTACGCTTCCCCGCCCCTAAGCAGGCGCAAGGTTTCCCGGTAAAAGAGGGATTGGGACTGCTGAAAGAAAGCAGCTTACTGCTACTCAGCTTCATTCTTTTTTTCCAAAGCGGCATCGAGGGTGTCTGCAACAACTGGTCCACGAGTTACTTTGGGCAGATGACGGATATTCCGGCCAATCAGGCATTGATTGCACTGACCTGCATGGTAGCGGGACTGACCGTAGCACGTATGATGCAAGTTGCGATATTCAAGAAGATAAAACCGGAAACCGTGCTGCCCTACAGCCTTACGATCACTGCCATAGGATTCTGTTTCCTTATGTTCTCGCCGAGTTTTGCACGCGCGGCAGTCGGCATGGTGCTGGTAGGTATGGGGCTGTCGGCCACGTATCCCGTGATACTCAGCATTCTTGGAAGCCGGTACCCGTCCTTATCGGGAACAGCATTCAGCGTGGCGCTTGCCATAGCCCTCATTGGCCAGACTGCAATGAACGGCCTGATGGGAATGGTTTCCCAATACACCAATGGCATCGGGCTTTATCCTTATCTGATGATTGCCTCACTTGCCGTCATGCTCCTTTTGTATAAACGCTCACTCAAATAAATTTATTAACTTCTTAAAAAACAAAAAAGTTATGTTAGCACTCGAATGGTTAAAGAATGCCCATGGCATTATGGAAAAACTGGAGGCTACCCAGTTGGAAAACATCAAAAAAGCAGCCACTGTTATGGCAGATTCCATCGAAGCCGGTCGTTGGGTCCACACGTTTGGTTGCGGCCACGCAACGATTCCCGTAGAGGAAATGTATCCGCGTATCGGCAGCTTTGTAGGATTCCACCCGCTTTGCGAATTGCCTCTGACATTCTTCACGCAGATTATCGGCCAGATGGGTATTCATCAGTTCCTCTTCCTGGAACGGGCAGAAGGCTACGGCCAGGAAATTATGAAGAACTATGATTTTGATTCCAAAGACTGTATGTGGATTTTCTCACATACCGGTATCAATGCCGTCAATATAGACATGGCATTGGAAGCCAAGAAGCGCGGCATGAAAGTTATTGTATACGGTTCGGCCAGCGAAACGGGCGACAAGGCCAGCCGCCACTCCAGCGGAAAGAACCTCTTCCAGTTGGCAGATATCGTAGTGGATTCCTGCGTTCCCCTGGTAGACGCCTCCGTACCTTTGAAGAACCACTTCGACAAGGTAGGTCCGTTGTCTACATTGAGTTTCGTCACCATGGTATGGATGACCATCACTACCGTTGCCGAAATCCTTGCCGACCGTGGCGTACACTTGTACATCCATCCGTCGCACAACGTTCCGGGTGACACAACCGCCCACGAACGACTGGATGCAGCCATTGCAGAATATCAAAGAAAAGTCAAGTGCTTGTAACGAAAGATATTCCAATCATCATCTCATCCAATCATCATCTATGAGTGACGGACGTCCGTCCCTGCTTCGCCCCCAAGGAGCAGGACGGGCTTTTTCTGTTCAAAAAGAATAAAATCGGCCCACTGCTTCGATAAATCTTCCCTTTGTTGTATATTTGTTCCCCAGAAAAAAGATGGAAACAGATAAGCATAAAAGATAGATATGAAACAGATAAGCATCGCACTTCTCCTCTGCCTCTGTACGCTGGCAGGTTTCGCCCAAGGTGGCAAGGCGCTCGATTTGAAAGAAATCATATCGGGCAAGTTCACTCCGAAGAACATTTCCGGCGTTATCCCCATCCCGGGAGACGGAGAACATTATTCGCAAATGAATGCGGACAGGACACAAATCATCAAATACTCCTTCAAAACGGGAAAACCCGTGGAAGTGCTGTTTGATGCCGCTACCGCACGCGAATGCACGTTCAAGACATTTGACAGCTACAGCTTTGCTCCGGACGGCAGCAAACTGCTCATTGCCACCGAAACAACTCCCATCTACCGCCATTCCTATACGGCTGTGCATTACATCTACAGCCTGAAGCGCAATCTGGACGGTAAAATCAACAATATTGTGGAAAAACTTTCGGACGGCGGCCCGCAGCAGGTGCCCGTATTTTCACCGGACGGCAACCAGGTGGCTTTTGTACGCGACAACAATATCTTCCTTGTGAAACTGCTCTATGGCAACAGCGAAAGCCAGGTGACGGAAGACGGAAAACAGAACGAGGTGCTGAACGGCATTCCCGATTGGGTTTACGAAGAGGAGTTCTCCTTCAACCGTGCGCTGGAATTCAGTGCCGACAGCCAGATGCTGGCTTTCATCCGCTTCGACGAGAAAGATGTTCCCTCCTACTCTTTCCCTCTTTTTGCCGGACAAGCCCCCCACTTCACCCCTTTCGAGAAGTATCCGGGAGAGTATACTTACAAATATCCTAAAACGGGAGAAGTAAATTCCAAAGTGTCCGTACACACCTTCGATATCAAGTCGAAAGTGACCCGCAAGATAAACGTGCCGGTAGATGCAGACGGCTATATTCCCCGCATCCGCTTTACCCAAGACCCCAACAAGCTTGCCGTCATGACACTGAACCGCCATCAGAACCGGTTCGACCTATACTTTGCCGACCCTCGCAGCACGGTAGCCAAACTGGCTCTGCGTGATGAAAGCGATACCTATATCCGCGAGAATGTATTCGACAACATCGTCTTCTATCCGGAAAATTTCAGCTTTGTCAGCGAAAAGAGCGGATACAACCATCTGTACTGGTATAGCATAGGTGGCAATCTGCTGAAACAAGTGACAGCCGGACCATATGAAGTGCAGGAGTTCCTGGGTTATGACCCCGAAGAAGGAAGCTTCTACTTCAGCAGCAACGAGGAAAGCCCCATGCGCAGTGCCATCTACAAGATTGACCGGAAAGGCAAAAAGACCAGGCTATCGTCACAAGCCGGAACAAACAGTGCGCAGTTCAGTACGAACATGAAGTACTATATGAACCGTTATTCCAATCTGGATACTCCGACCGTCATTACACTGAACGACAATACGGGCAAGACTCTTGCCACCCTGATGGACAATGCGGCATTGAAGCAGGAAATCAGTGGCTATGACATGCCACGAAAGGAATTCTTCACTTTCCAGACTTCCGACGGAACCACATTGAATGGCTGGATGATGAAACCTGCCGACTTCTCCGCCGGCAAGAAATACCCGGTACTGATGTACCAGTACAGCGGCCCCGGTTCACAGCAAGTGCTTGACAAGTTCAGTGTAAGCTGGGAAACCTACATGGCATCGCAAGGCTATATCGTGGTTTGCGTAGACGGGCGTGGCACCGGAGGACGTGGTGCCGAATTCGCCAAATGCACCTATCTGAACCTGGGTATCAAGGAAGCCAAAGACCAGGTGGAAACCGCCCTCTACATGGGCAACCAGCCTTATGTGGACAAAAACCGCATCGGAATCTGGGGATGGAGTTACGGTGGATACATGACCATTATGAGTATGAGTGAAGGAACACCGGTATTCAAGGCCGGAGTAGCCGTAGCTGCCGTTACCGACTGGAACTACTACGACACCGTTTACGGCGAACGCTTTATGCGCACACCGAAAGAAAACGCCGAAGGCTATAAGGCCAGTTCCGCCTTTACCCGTGCCGACAAGTTGCACGGCAACCTGCTTCTAGTACACGGCATGGCAGACGACAATGTACACTTCCAGAACTGTGCCGAATATGCCGAACAACTGGTACAGCTCGGCAAACAGTTCGATATGCAGGTTTACACCAACCGCAACCACAGTATCTACGGAGGAAATACCCGGTTACACCTATATACGCGGTTGACCAACTTCTTCAACAAAGAATTGAAATAATGCCTGAAAGAGTACGTAAGCCTGAATGGCTCAAAATAAGCATCGGTGCCAACGAGCGCTATACCGAGACCAAACGCATTGTCGAGTCGCATTGCCTCCATACCATCTGCAGCAGCGGCCGTTGCCCCAATATGGGGGAATGTTGGGGGAAAGGCACCGCAACCTTCATGATTGGGGGAAATATCTGCACCCGGTGCTGTAAGTTCTGCAACACAGCAAGCGGGAAGCCCTTGCCGCTGGATGCCGATGAGCCTACACATGTGGCAGAATCCATCGCCTTGATGAAACTCTCCCATGCAGTTGTCACCTCTGTAGACCGTGACGACCTGCCCGACTTAGGCGCATCGCACTGGGTACGTACCATCCGGGAAATCAAGCGGCTCAATCCGGACACCACCGTCGAAGTGCTGATTCCCGACTTCCAGGGAAGAAAGGAGCTCGTGGCACAAGTTATCGATGCACAACCGGAAATCATTTCGCACAACATGGAGACTGTCCGCCGCATCAGCCCCCTCGTGCGCAGTGCCGCCAAGTATGAGACAAGCCTGGAAGTGTTGCGGCAGATTGCAGAAAGCAATACCACCACCAAGTCCGGCATTATGGTGGGATTGGGCGAGACTCCGGAAGAAGTGGAAGAACTGATGGACGACCTTCGCCAAGTGGGCTGTCACATACTGACCATAGGGCAATACCTTCAACCCACACACAAACATTATCCGGTAGCGGCATATATTACTCCCGAACAATTTGCACTCTACAAAGAGAAAGGATTGGAAAAAGGGTTTCAGCAAGTGGAAAGCGCCCCATTGGTACGCTCCTCCTATCATGCAGAAAAACAGATTCATTTTATACAAAAAAGAAGTAAAACAGGAAACATTTAAATCTCCCAGTTGTTATGATGTAAACGACAAAATCATAATACGGATAATGAATCATCAAAGAATTCTATCATCAAGATTCAATATGTCGCTGGGATTCATCCCCGTTATAATATCCATCATATTATGCGAGTTTATAACGCAGGACATGTCCATCTACATCGGTACAGGTGTAGGACTCTTCTTTAGCATCTATTCGGTGAGGCATAGAGGGACTCATGTTCCACAAATCATACTTTACTGCACTACCGGAATGTTACTGCTATTATCGGTAACAACCCTATTCCTCGTAAACTACTGTCCACGTTTTATGCTTCCGTTCACACTGGAAATCAGCGCTATCATTCCCCCATTCGTCATCTACCTCAATAGGAGAAAATTTCTGGACTACCACATGTCTCAGACACAGAAATGCTGCAAGCAGCTTTTTGCACAAGGGGCAGAAGCCGCCATCGTATCCTCACGCGTAATCCTTATCATAAGCCTGCTGCATTTTCTGATTATCTCCTTGGCGATTCTGGTCAGTTACCCTTTGGGAGATACTACCCGCCACATTCTGTTTTATGTGGCGCCTCCCCTCGTCTTTATATTAGGCATTCTGTTCAACCAATTCGGTATCTTCTATTTCAATATAGTGATGAACCACACGGTTTTCGTACCGATAGTCAACACCAAAGGAGATGTCATGGGGAAAGCCATCGCTTCAGAAGCCATCAACCGGAAAAACGACTATATCAATCCGGTCATCCGGATTGCCGTTGCCTCACACGGCATGCTGTTTCTCCTCCCCCGCCCCAAATGCAACGTTTTCGAGAAAGACAAAATCGACTTACTGATGGAGGGTTACCTGATATATGGAGAAACATTGGAACAAGGCGCACACAGAATTTTACGGCAAACGCTTCCCACCGCCCCATTAGACCATTTGCACTTCAACTTCATGTATCATTTTGAGAATGAAGCCACCGACCGCCTGGTCTATCTCTTCACGCTAGACCTGGACGATGACTCCATCTTATGCAATAAGAATTTCAAGGGTGGAAAGCTATGGACGTTCCAGCAAATGGAACACAACCTGGGACGGAACTTCTTCAGCAGTTGCCTGGAATATGAATTCGAGCACCTGGAAGCTATTATTTATACAAGAGAAAAATACAAGGAATCTTAGAAAGGTCGGGAGTCTTTCCCTGCCACTCCCTCACTGTCTTGGTTTTGATATACTCCCCTTCACAAGTAATGTTCGCCGCAATGCAGAGCTTGGTCTGCGGACGGCAGTTATGAAGAATATCCTCTATCATCTTATTATTGCGGTAAGGCGTTTCAATGAAAAGCTGGGTCTGATGTTCATTATAGACGCGTTGTTCCAGCATTTTCAGCTTTTTGGCACGCTCTGCCGGTTCAATGGGAAGATAACCGTGGAAGGCAAAGCTCTGACCGTTGAAACCGGAACCCATAACAGAGAGGATAATAGAAGAAGGTCCCACCAAGGGGACCACTCTCAAGTTTTTCCGTTGTGCAATAGCCACTACGTCCGCTCCCGGATCGGCCACAGCCGGACAACCGGCTTCGGAGATTACGCCCATCGGCTGCCCCTCCACCAGCGGCTTCAGATAGCCGGAGATGTCTTCAGGCGACGTATGCTTGTTCAACGTATAGAATGTCAGCGCATCAATATCTATTCCCTTGTCCACCTTCTTCAGAAACCGACGTGCCGAGCGCACATCCTCCACGATGAAATGACGGATTCCCAGTATTATCTCCTTATTATAAGGAGGCAACACTGCTTCAATAGGCGTATCGCCCAAGGTGACAGGCAAAAGATAAAGTGCGATTTCCATTAGCCGTAGATGATATTTCCGTTTTCGTCCTTATACTCATCCAAACCCTTCTCATAGGTAGCCATGGCGCGAAGACTCATACCTACGCTGGAGAAACCTCCATCGTGGAACAAGTTCTGCATAGTAACCTTGCGAGTGAGGTCGGAGAACATGACGATACAGTAATCGGCACATTCATCGGCAGAAGCATTACCAAGCGGAGACATGCGGTTGGCGAAGTCGAACAGCTTGTCCATACCCTTCACGCCGGAACCGGCAGTGGTCATCGTAGGAGATTGGGAAATGGTGTTGACACGTACATGGTGTTCGCGTCCGTAGATGTAACCGAAGCTGCGGGCAATGGATTCCAGCAGTGCCTTGGCATCTGCCATATCGTTGTAACCGTAGAACGTACGTTGCGCAGCCACATAACTCAGAGCCAGGATTGAGCCGTAGTCAGCAATGGCGTTGAGCTTCTTGGCAGCTTGTATCATCTTGTGGAAAGAGACAGCGGAAATATCCAGCGTCTTTTCCAACATATCGTAATCCAAATCATCATATGTACGTTTCTTACGCACATTGGGAGACATACCAATGGAGTGCAGCACGAAGTCGACCGGGCCACCCAATACTTCCATAGAGCGTTTGAATACATTTTCCAAATCTTCTACACTTGTAGCATCTGCAGGAATCACCTCGCAGTTCAGTTTCTCCGAAAGAGCGGACACTTCGCCCATACGTACAGCAACCGGCGTATTCGACAAAGTGATGGTCGCACCTTCTTCTACTGCTTTTTCTGCTACTTTCCAGGCAATGGACTGCTCATTCAGAGCACCGAAAATAATGCCTCTTTTTCCTTTCAACAAATTGTAACTCATACCTATTTTTAGTAAAATTCGGCTGCAAAGATAGGAAGTTTTTGCATAAAAAGCCCGAAAGTGTGCAAAGAAAAGGGAAGAACGGCAAAAAATACACCGATCACCCACTGCAAAACTACTGCAACGCTTGTGCAGTGCCACTGCAATACTGTTGCAGTCACACTGCAAAACAGTTGCAGTATCACTGCAAACATATTTGCAGTAACGCTGCACCCCATCTGCAGTACTACTGCAAAACGCATGCAACAGGAATGCAGTAATAATGCACTGATTATCAGCCCAGGGCTTCCTATTCTGCAAATACCTGATGAAACCCGAGACAGCATTTGAACATGAGCGCAAAAAGCCCTATATTTGCAGCAAACTAAAAAATAGAGAAAGCAATGAAGAAGTTGATTATATTTGACCTGGACGGCACTTTACTGAATACAATAGCCGATTTGGCACAAAGTACAAACCATGCCCTGCAAGCGCTCGGCTATCCCACCCACCCGGAATCGGCCTATAACTTCATGGTTGGCAACGGAATCAACAAACTGTTCGAGCGCGCCCTCCCGGAAGGGGAAAAGAGCGAAGAAAACGTCCTGCGTGTCCGCAAGGAGTTTGTGCCTTATTATGACGTGCACAATGCAGATAAAAGCCGCCCTTACCCCGGCATCCCCGAACTGCTGGAACAGTTACAAAAGAAAGGTATGGTATTGGCAGTGGCTTCCAACAAATATCAATCGGCTACCGTAAAATTGATTTCACATTATTTCCCCAATATACATTTTACCGCCGTCTTCGGACAGCGGGAAGGGGTCAACGTGAAGCCCGACCCAACAGTGGTGCATGACATTCTGGACATCACCCGGATATCCCGTGAAGACGTACTATATGTAGGAGACTCCGGAGTGGATATGCAGACGGCCGCCAATGCCGGAGTCACCGCCTGCGGAGTCACTTGGGGATTCCGTCCCCGTACAGAACTGGAAGAGTTTCATCCGGCACATATCGTAGACAATGCTACGGACATTGCCGTTATCTCCGCTCTTTGAGAGGGCACTCCCTCCCCGAGGTGATAAGGAACAGGAAGTGATGACAACAACTATCACCCAAGATATGTAGGGTCAGAACAATTCCCACATCACACCTTTATCTCCCCCCATCACAAGATAGGCATGCCCGTAAATTTTCAGAATATAACCAATATAACTATCAATCCTCCACATCTTTTCCCCATAAATCAATATCAGATGGAGCTTTCCATAAGCTCCATCCGACCAATAGTCCTATTGCCAATAAAAAAATCAAATATATCATTATAGTCCGGTTTGTTTCAATGTTTTATAATAACACTGCGAACGGTATGAAAGTTCACTCCACCCGAATTTGGAGAAAAAGGCACGTACACGAGGATTAGTTTCCTCCCCCGACTCTCTTAATCGAAATACATGCAGATACAATAAATTTACAAATCGAATCTTTCTTCATGCAATCATTCATTTTTTGTATTAGAACAGTTTTATTTCCCAAAACAAAAGTAATGCTTTCTTTCCAAACGGATATGTAGTTTTCAACGTAGAAGATGTATTATTTGGTTTTCGTGTACGAAAACGAGCAATTTTGTGCACGATAACGACCAATTTCGTCCAAAATTGTTCCATTTACTAATAATTATGCTTTTCAAGTTTGATTAATTGAGAAAAGGTCTTATTTTTGACCCGGTTTTTAATTCATACTATTGCAAAAACAAGCTCAATTACCTAATTAAATCACAAGAGAATGGAACAAGTTTTCGGCTATATCATCGGCTTAGGAGCAGCAGTGATGATGCCTATAATCTTTACAATTTTGGGAGTATGCATCGGTATTAAATTCAGTAAGGCATTAAAGAGCGGTCTGCTGGTAGGTGTCGGGTTCGTAGGTCTGTCAGTTGTCACTGCATTGTTGACCAGCAGCCTCGGTCCTGCTCTGAGCCAAGTCGTTGAAATTTATGGTCTTCAGCTGAAAGTATTCGACATGGGATGGCCAGCAGCTGCTGCTGTAGCCTATAACACATCGGTAGGTGCATTCATCATTCCGGTATGTTTGGGAGTAAATCTTCTGATGTTATTAACGAAAACGACCCGTACGGTCAATATCGACCTTTGGAACTACTGGCATTTCGCATTTATCGGCGCAGTCGTTTATTTTGCCAGCGACAATATCTGGTGGGGCTTCTTCGCCGCTATCATCTGCTACATCATTACCCTGATTATGGCCGACTATACCGCCGACAAATTCCAGGGATTCTACGACAAAATGGAGGGTATCTCCATTCCCCAGCCTTTCTGCGCAGGTTTCGTACCATTTGCCGTAGTCATCAATAAAGCATTGGACAAAATCCCCGGTTTTGACAAATTGAACATCGATGCGGAAGGCATGAAAAAGAAATTCGGTTTGCTGGGTGAGCCTCTGTTCCTGGGTATTCTGGTCGGTTGCGGTATCGGTGCCTTGTCTTGCAAGAACGGTCAGGAACTGGTAGACAAGATACCTTATATATTAGGTTTGGGTATCAAGATGGGCGCCGTAATGGAGCTGATTCCGCGTATCACCGCTTTGTTCATCGAAGGCTTGAAACCTATTTCCGATGCTACCCGCGAGCTGATTGCCCAAAAATTCAAAGGTGCTGTCGGCTTAAACATCGGTATGAGCCCCGCATTGGTTATCGGCCATCCTGCAACGCTGGTGGTTTCCCTGCTGCTGATTCCCGTAACCATACTACTGGCTGTCATCCTGCCGGGTAACCAGTTCCTGCCTTTGGCGTCGCTGGCCGGAATGTTCTACCTCTTCCCGCTGGTACTGCCCATCACGAAAGGAAATGTAGTAAAGACATTCATCATCGGACTCGTTGTACTGACCATCGGTCTTTATTTCGTAACAGACCTTGCCCCCTATTTCACACAAGCAGCTCACGATGTATACGAGAAGACACAAGACGCTGCCGTGAATATCCCTGCCGGCTTTGAAGGCGGCGCACTGGACTTTGCATCCAGCCCCTTCGCTTGGGTCATTTTCCACCTGACCTACTCGTTGAAATGGATAGGCTCCGGTATCCTTGTATTATGCACATTGTTCCTGATGATTATGAACCGTCGTGCCATTATCAAATACCAGAAATCAATCAAAAATTAAAAGTTAAATAGTAACGGATTATGAAAAAGTTAGTACTTGCATTTATGATGGGAGCAGCTGCCATGGCAGCCAATGCCCAAGTGAATTACAAAGTGCAGACCGCCTGCCATCCGCAGGACGTGAAGCATTATGACACGGAACTTCTACGCAGCAGATTCATGATGGACAAAGTCATGGCTCCGGATGAAATCAACGTAACCTACACCCTCTACGACCGGTTGATTTACGGTGGCGCCATGCCGGTGAACAAGACATTGAAATTGGAAGTGTTCCGTGAACTGGGTCCGGAAATCACTTACTTCCTCGAACGCCGCGAACTGGGTGTCATCAATACCGGCGGTGACGGAGTGGTTACTGTAGACGGCAAGGAATACCCCATGAAGTATAAGGAAGCCCTTTACGTAGGCTGCGGAAATAAGGAAGTAACCTTCAAGAGCAACGACGCTACCAATCCCGCCAAGTTCTACATCAACTCGGCTCCGGCCTACAAGCCCTATATTACTCAGCTGATTACCACCGATGCCAAGCTTCAGAAAGCCAACCCCAAGAAATATGCACTGGGCATCTCCGACCATTATGGAAAAATGGAGGACAGTAACGACCGCATCGTAAACCAGCTGATTGTGAAAGATGTACTGGAAAGAGTGAAAGACGGTGGTACCAACCAGTTGCAGATGGGACTCACGGAACTGGCTCCCGGTTCTGTATGGAATACCATGCCTGCCCACACACACACTCGCCGCATGGAAGCTTACTACTACTTCAACCTGAAACCCGGCAACGCTATCTGTCACTTGATGGGCGAACCGCAGGAAGAACGTCTGATATGGCTGCACAACGAACAAGCCATCACTTCTCCCGAATGGTCTATCCACGCTGCTGCCGGAACCAGCAACTATACTTTCATTTGGGGTATGGGCGGTGAAAACCTGAAATACAGCGACAAAGACGAAATCAAATACATCGATATGAAATAAAGTTGCCCTGTAGCGCCCAATAGGCATGGACTTAAATAATCCATGCCTATTTTTGTCATTTTCAGCATCCTAATTTACCCAATATTACACCTCGAACAACACACAAACCTACATTTGTATCAAAATATAAATCTATTATCATGAGTACATTTCAAAACACCGCAGGGCGGATGACCAATTACCGTTGGATTATCTGCGCCATGCTATTCTTCGCGACAACCGTCAACTACCTCGACCGCCAGGTTCTTTCATTGACCTGGAAAGATTTTATCTCCCCCGAATTCCACTGGACCGATACACACTACGGCTACATCACGGCAATCTTTTCCATCGTCTATGCCTTAGGCAATCTGTTTGCCGGACGTTTCATCGACTGGATGGGAACGAAGAAAGGATATTTATGGGCCATCGCCGTATGGTCCACCGGCGCCTGTATACACGCCCTTTGCGGACTTGCCACAGAAGTGACCCTCGGCATTGAAGATGCCGCCAACATGATTAGCGCTACCGGTGCATTGGCCTCTACCATAGCCATCACCAGTGTTTACTACTTCATTGCCGCCCGTATCATACTGGGCATCGGTGAAGCAGGAAACTTTCCTGCCGCCATCAAGGTTACCGCCGAATATTTTCCCAAGAAAGACCGTGCCTTCTCCACTTCCATCTTCAATGCCGGCTCTACCATCGGAGCACTGATAGCCCCATTGTGTATCCCTACCCTGGCCCGCTACTTCCAACGCATGGGCGTGGGCAACGGCTGGGAAATGGCTTTTATCGTTATCGGCGGATTGGGTTTCATCTGGATGGGACTATGGATGTTCATGTACAAGAAACCTGATGAAAATCCACACGTAAACGCAGCTGAGCTGGCATATATAGAACAAGACAAAGAGGAGGATAAAAAGGCGACTACTCCGGCAGCCAAGGACGAAAAGAGCATTTCTTTCCTACAATGTTTCAAATATCCGCAGACTTGGGCTGTATTTTTCGGCAAATTCATGACTGACGGTGTATGGTGGTTCTTCCTCTTCTGGGCACCCGCATACATTTCAGACGTTTACGGATTCTCTTCAGATACTCCCACGGCACAGATGCTTATTTTTGTGCTCTATGCCATCACGATGTTGTCCGTCTATGGCGGAAAATTGCCCACCATCATTATCAACAAGACCGGCAAGAACCCCTACGCCGCACGCATGCAGGCCATGTTCATCTTCGCACTGTTCCCGCTATTGGCATTGTTTGCACAGCCATTGGGCAACAAGGAAGTATTTGGCGAACAAGCCTATTGGTTCCCGATTATCATCATAGGTATTGCAGGCGCTGCCCATCAGTCCTGGTCGGCCAACATCTATTCTGTGGTAGGTGATATGTTTCCCAAGAGCACCATTGCCACCATTGTGGGAATCGGAGGTATGGCGGGCGGTATCAGCTCATTCCTCATCAACATGAGTTCCGGTTTGCTGTTCGACTATGCCGACAAGACACAAATGGTATTTCTCGGATTTCAGGGCAAGCCTGCCGGATATTTCATCATCTTCTGTATATGTGCAGTGTCCTACCTGATAGGCTGGTGCATCATGAAGGCACTGGTTCCGAAGTACAAACCGATTATAGTGGACTAATCAGAAGTCTCTTTATAGATATTCAAAATCATGCGGAGTTTGCAAACTGCATTACATGCCTTGCAAACTCCGCACAAAAAAAGCCCTTTCTCACGAAATGGCTTTTCTTTGTTCAATTACAGTCAAAAACAAAAAACTGTAAATGGAACACAATTTAAGATGAAAAAAAGGGAAGTCTCACGACTTCCACAATTCTTCTAACCTTAAATCTAAATCTCTATGAAAAAAACGTAATGCAAAGATAATGGTTTATCCCACACAGCGTTATTAATAAACTCTATAAAGAAGCAGAGAATATTTAAGATTTACTAATAAGACGGTTACGAATGGCAAACTACAGACAAGAGCTCGGCATAAATAGGGTTAAGTTTCAATAGTTGCGGCACTCCTGTCATAAACATCTGCTTGCGGGCACGAGTAAGGGCAACATTCAATTTCCGGTCAATCCGAGTACCGTTTTCCTCCGTCATATTTGCCAGAAACTTCAACTGATAAGCCCGGTTCACACAGAAAGAGTAGATAATGACATCCCGTTCGCTACCTTGGAAGCGCTCCACGGTGTCTACCAATATATCCTCCAAAGGAGCAATATCCAAAGCGGCAATCTCTTTCTTAATCAAGGCTATCTGACTGCGATAAGGAGTGATGACACCTAAAGTGACAGCCGGGTTGAAACCGGAAACAGCCGCATACTGCCGATAGATAGCCGCTGCCAACCGTGCCACAATCCGCGCCTCCGAAAGGTTCATCTTGGCCGACTGTGCCGACGGTTCGACTGCGGAAGGCAGAAAAGCGACACGACGAGTCAGCAAGCCGGCAAACTCACAATCACACAATTCAGGAGCAAGGGTCAGCTCACCCTGCTGGTGCGGCAAGCCAACCGGCTCCAGCAGACCACCGTAAAAAGCCCGGTTAGGAAACAAAGCTACCTCGATATTCATGCGTCCCTGACGACAGAGCATGTCATAGGAGGGATGAGGAATAAGGGATGAAGGATGAGAGGTTGATGTCTGGCGATTGGCGCTCTCCCTGGAGAGGTTTCTATAAAGGCGTTCGAAAAGGGAATCTTTCAAATTATACAATCCGATGGCCTGCAAAGCTTCGTCACACACTTCCGACTGCTCGGACGATTGCAAGACCACTGCGGGCAGCTGCTTATGGTCACCTATCAAAATAAATTTGCCGATGGCATCCGCGCCTGCAGGATTACGGGTACAGAGTAGTCCCAGCAGTTGTGGTTCCAAGATTTGAGTAGCCTCATCCACAATCGCTACATCAAAAGTCTTCAACCGGAAAAGCTCGGTCTTGGAAGAAAGCGTGGCAACCGTACCGACAAAAACACGGCAACGGGCAATGCGCTCCTGCACCTGCCGCCGAGTGGCACAAGGTTCCAACACATTCTCAATCAGATACGGGCGGAATGACTCATCACAAGACAACTCACTGCCTAAACGGATAAAGTCTATTTCAGGCTCAATGGAGGTCAGCGCCTTACTGATTTCATCTACGGCACGATTGGTATACGAAAGCAGCAAAATCTGTTTCCCCTCCCGGTAAAAGGCTTCTACCATGCCCCGTAGCGCTCGGGAGGTCTTGCCGGTACCCGGAGGACCGATTAAAAGGAAATAGTCGCGGGCAGCCTGCGCTTTCAGAGTAATTCGCGAAAAATCATCCGGAGCGGTCGCAATACCGGTATCCAAAGAAGCATCGAACTCGGGAGGGCGCTGC
This sequence comes from Bacteroides sp. AF25-5LB, assembly GCF_003602965.1. NCBI lineage: Bacteria > Pseudomonadati > Bacteroidota > Bacteroidia > Bacteroidales > Bacteroidaceae > Bacteroides > Bacteroides sp. AF25-5LB. The sequence goes on along the minus strand of NZ_QTMC01000009.1, from coordinate 151,132 downwards.
CCCAACAACAAGTCACGTCGTCTTTGGGTGGCAGAAAGAAAAGCGGAAAGTCCCAGATACATGCTACGAAAGGAGGTGTCCATATAGTCGTGCTCTATGGCATAAAGGCTAGCAGCAGGCAATACACCCGCATTCTGCTGAGTGGCACGAAGACGGATGCAGACTTCGTCATCGGATATGCGCTCTATATTACCTTTGAATACCATCTTGTTGGTAACGTTGTCGGTATCCGTATTCCGTTCGTAAAGAACCACCGCATCACCCTGACGGAAATTGGGCAAACTCCCCCCTACTCCCGGCTCCGCGGAGTATTCCCTCCCCCTCCCTACCGGGGAGGGGGTACGGGGGGAGAGGCTTAAATACGGTTTATGCGCATCTGCCGCATGATTCTCGCAAATAGCCAAATCGTACAGAATTTCACCTGCCTCACATTTCTCAGCCAGTGTGGAAAGCCAGAGGGCGGCAGCGCCGGTACGTCCTTCATAATCCACATCTCCAGATTTGGAGGTATAGAGTTCCTTGGTTATAAAATTATAGAGCGTATAAAAATAGCTTTGTTCCAACGACGAAAGCGAACGGATGCGTTGCGCTACGGCATCGATGGAAGGGTAAAGGAAACGTTTCCACAAGGTATTGTCCAAACCGCGCTCGTTCAAGGTGTCCGGATGAATGTCTTTCAGGCGCTCTGCCGTATACTGCGGGCTGTTCCGTAACTGGATGCCATATTCATTGGCTACAATCCGGTTACGCACATCCATCACACGGCGCACCATTGCCCACGAAGGACGTGCCGGATAAAGCAACGGATAACGGGTATAGAGCAGGTAGGCCTTTACACGTCGATGGTCCATTCCCATAGAATACTCCAACACAGCCTGATAGAGCAACATCTGTACCTTATTGTTTTCTTTAGGCTCCACCTTACCACGGATGGAATACTCGTCCGCCTTACCGGACTTCATTTCAATGAACGAGGTCATATCCCGCTGCATGTAGTCCAGACGCCCTTGCAAACCCAATGCTTCACAGATGTAAGAGGGTTCCAGCACGGCATCAGTCCTATCGAGTTCATAGCCGGATGCACGGAATGTTTCTGTCACCGTCCGGCGGATATTGTCGAAATGGCGCTTGCAATCGGAAAAGAATTCGGCTTCCTTCTCCCGGTCGCGCAGGTCGGCACATGCTGCCAGCTCAATGGGATAAGAACGGAAGGCCTTCTTCATGCATGCCAAATAATCGGGTGCCTCCTTGGCATGAATCCACTCGTCCAGAAAGAGGTTGGCAATATTACCCAACAGTAACGGACGGGTATTGTCCGGCGACTGGAGCCGTGCCAGGATATAGTTGGCAGGATGATGTCCGTAATCCTTAAAGCATTCGGCAAGCGAACTGATGTCTATCAAGTAATCGGGCTCAAGTACAATAAAGGAAGGAGTAAGTATGCCGGCTTCGTCCACCGTAACATCCAGCAGATTGACCTGGGCATGCCGCCACAGAATCCGGCAGGTTTCTGCAAACTCTTCATTAATCTGAGGTACATTGTAACGGACACGTAACGGCTCATCGGCCACAGTGTCTACTGGCAGTACATATAAGTAAGTATCATCGGCATACTGAAAACAGACGCGCATGCGCTTTATCTGCTCTTTGGCGGGCGGCGCCACTATATAGGTGGCATCCGCACGGGGCAGCAGGCGATAAAGCCCGGCAGGTATCTCCTCCCCTGTCAAGCGCTTGACAAAGAATGCCAGTGTCTTGGCATCACGCAACAACTGTTCACGTTGCGGTTCCGTCTGGCGGTTCAGAATAGCATTGGAGGTCAGCCGGAAGGTATGCAGACGGTTCTGTTCCACGGTGGAAAGTCCGGCCTTCGAAGCCACGAAACTGATACGTGCAGAAAGGTCCGTCATCTGCAAGCTTCCGTCGGGCATCTGTGTACGGCACAAACGCTCCAGCAATTCGCGCAATTGCCGATAGGCCACATCCAGGGAGCTTTCCTCAACGTGGCAGGCTTCCTGCAATATACTAAAATATTCTTTTACTTCACAATCCGTCATTCCTCTGTCTCCACTTCTTCCGCTTCATCATCAGTTTTTTTATCCTTTATCATCAGGATACTCAACTCATAGAGCAGATAAAGCGGCACCGCCACTACTGTCAAGGTAAACGGGTCACCGGTCGGAGTAATGATGGCCGAGGCAATAACAATGATGACAACAGCATGACGGCGGTATTTCCGCAAAAAGGTCTTGTGCACCAGTCCCAGCAGGGAAAGCAGCCATGTCACCAGCGGCAGTTCGAATGCCAGCCCCATGCAAAGCACCAGCATCATGAAATTGTCAATGTACGAGTTCAGGGAAATTTGATTCTCGATGGCTGCACTCAATTGATAAGTAGAAAGGAAACGCAAAGTCAGTGGATAGACCATAAAATACCCCAGCGACACACCGATGAAAAACATCACCGTACCTATACCCAGCGCTTTCCTCACCCCTTTACGCTCGTTTGGATAAAGGGCAGGGCTTACAAAGCGCCAGATTTCATAGAATATATAAGGAGCAGCCGTAACCACCGACATCCAGAAAGCGGTAGACATGTGGACAAAGAACGGTGCGGCAAGATTGATATTGATGAGTTTCACATGAAACTCTTGAGTAAAGAATTCATCCTTCAAATCCAATTTCTGCCCTATCCAACGGAGCAGGTCATAGAAAACAAAGTCGTTATGGCAAGGAGCCAGTATCACGTTGTCAAACAGATAAGGCATGGCAATAAAATAACCGATAGCCAATACAAACCACACACCAAGCACACGAAACAGTACCCGGCGCAACTCGTCCAAGTGATCCCAAAAGGTTAGCTCTTTTTCTGCCATAAACACCAATGCATTTACTATTTTACGATTTACTATTTGGGCTACGCAGTGGAATGAAAGATAACAAGTCTACCCATACTTCTGCAATTTGCAGAGTATCAAATAGTAAATCGTAAATAGTCAAATAGTAAATCCTTTTATTTCTTTTCAGCTGGTTTATCCAAATCTTCCTGAGCCTTGTTTATCTCTTCTTTGGCTTCATTCACACCATCCTTGAAGCTCTTCACTCCTTTGCCCAAACCACGCATCAATTCGGGAATTTTCTTACCGCCAAACAATAGTAAGATGACCAATGCAATAATTATCCATTCGGAGCCGCTGGGCAGAAAGCCTAATAAAAGTAAGTTTATCATAGTTATATCTGATTAATTATAATGCAAAGATAGAAAAATTAAGGATTAGGGATTAAGGATTAAGGATTAATTTTATTGTAATCTCCATCCCCTAATCCCTGCCCCCTATCTTCAGTCTTGATAATAAACACGTTTTACCCGCGTAGAAACGCTTGTCAACACCTCATAAGGAATAGTTGCAAGCGCATCGGAAAGAACGGTTATAGGCAGATGATTACCAAAAATTTCCACACTGTCACCCTCCTTGCAATCGATGTCCGTTACATCAATCATACAGACATCCATGCAGATATTCCCTACATAGACAGCCCGTTGGCCGTTTACAAGACAATAGGCATGTCCGTTTCCAAGATGGCGATTCAGACCGTCGGCATAACCAATGGGAAGAGCCGCTATACGTGACGGACGGGTGAGATGCCCTTTCCGGCTATACCCAACCGTATCCTCTTCAGGAACATCACGTATTTGGAGGATGGTAGTCTTTAACGTGCTCACATTATTCATAATGGAATTGTCTATGGGATTGACACCATAAAGACCGATACCCAGACGCACCATATCGAATTGCGCCCCCGGGAAACGCTCGATACCTGCAGAATTGCAGATATGGCGAAGTATCTTATGCGGAAAAGCTCCCTGCAATTCCATGGACGCTTTTTCGAACATTTCTATCTGCCGGCGTGTAAAACTGTCGAATTGCTGCGAATCGCTCCCTACCAAATGTGAGAAGACGGAACGGGCAATCACGGCATTCTGTCCCTTCAGCCGTTCTATCAGCCGGGGCATATCCTCCGGAGCAAACCCCAGGCGGTGCATACCGGTATCCAGCTTTATGTGGATGGGGAAGTTTGTGATACCTTCCTTTTCCGCTTCTTTAATCAAAGCGTCCAGCAGATGGAAGCTATATACTTCGGGCTCCAGCTTGTAATCGAACATGGTCTTGAAAGCAGTCATCTCAGGATTCATGATAATGATGTTCGCTGTGATACCCGCTTTGCGGAGTTCGGAGCCTTCGTCGGCAACTGCCACAGCAAGATAATCGACATGATGTTCCTGCAAAGTCTTGGCTATCTCATAAGAACCTGCACCGTAAGCGGAGGCTTTCACCATGCAGACCATCTTTGTTTCCGGCTTCAACTTGCCACGATAATAGTTCAGATTGGCAATCATCGCTCCAAGATTAACCTCCAGGATAGTTTCGTGCACCTTCTTCTCCAATACTTCCGTCAAGGAGTCAAAACCGAACTTACGTGCACCCTTAATCAGAATAATTTCGTTTTCAAGGCGCAGTTCCCCACGCTGGATAGTGCGTATCAAAGCTGCCGTATCCGGATAAAAGGTCTTCTCTATATTAAAGCGTGCAGCGCAGGAAGAGATTTCATTTCCTACACCTATGATGCGTTCAATGCCGCGGCTGTTTACCAGCTGTGCCACTTGTCGGTAAAGTGTCGGCGTATTCTGACCGGTCTCCAATATATCCGAAAGAATCAAGGTCCGCCTCAATCCCTTACTTTGCGAACGGCGGTAAAGAAAATCGAGTGCAATATCCAATGAGCCAAGGTCAGAATTATAACTGTCGTTAATCAACAGACAGTTGTTTTTTCCCTCCTTGACTTCCAAACGCATGGCGATGGGTTCCAGCTTTGCCATACGTTCCGTAATCCGTTCGGCAGGAAGCATCAGATAGAGGCATGCGGCCAGACAGTTCAGCGAGTTCTCGATGGAAGCATCATCTATGAACGGCAAGGTAAACGTATTGTCCATATCCAGATAACGATAGGAAATGACAGTACAGTCATCCTGTTTCTCCACTTTACTTATATATAAAGGACGTTCCATATCCTTCCGGCTCCACGCAATCTCACGTGCAGAAAGCATGGACTTCGCCACACAGTTGCTGACGAACTCATCGTCACCATTATAAATCACTACATCACAATTCTTGAAAAGCATCAACTTCTCCATACACTTCTCCTGTAACGAGAAGAAATTTTCCTGGTGAGCCCCTCCTATATTGGTCAGGATGCCTATGGTAGGCTTAATGATGTTCTGCAAAGCGCGCATTTCCCCCGGTTCGGAAATACCGGCTTCAAAAATAGCAAGTTCAGACTGTTCGTTCATCTGCCACACAGACAAAGGTACTCCAATCTGGGAGTTATAACTACGGGGAGAACGGATAATGGCACGTTCCGGACTGAGCAACTGGTGCAGCCATTCCTTCACAACTGTCTTTCCGTTGCTTCCCGTAATACCGATGACTGGTATCTGGAACCGGTTCCTATGCTGTTCTGCCAGTTTTTGCAGGGCTTTCAGCGGATTGGAAACAATAAGGTAGTTGACAGTGGAAGATTGAAAATGGATAGCGGGTTGCTGCGCATCATTATCAATTTTCAATTCTCCATGCTCAATTAATCTAAAGCTTTCTTCGCTAAGCACAAAATTACGTACTCCACGGGCATATAAATCTGCGATATAGCGCGCACCGTCATTCCTCTTGGTGGTCAAGGCAAAGAATAATGTTTCCTCAGGAAAATTCAGGGAACGGCTGTCTGTGAGCAGCCAGTCTATGGTAGCCGGCACGTTTCCCACACGCCGTGCGCCAATACTTTCGGTTATGCTTTCAATCGAATACGACATATTTCTCTCTCTTTTTGGAAATCTAAGTACGGGTATTTTCCGTTAAGTTGGTCTATTTTTAACACAATTTGTCCTAAAAAACGCTTATACTCTTCTGAAGCAGGATAAAATGGCTTATGCGACAACATCTTACGGATATTTTCACTTTCTTCCATAATCCGTAACGCATCGGCAGAGATGCACGACCGAATAAACCTTTCCCAGATATAGCGAATGGCTATTTCAGAAGGATGCACCATGTCTTCTGCATAGAAGCGATAGTCACGAAGCTCGTCGAGCAACAACTCGTATGCCGGAAAATAGAAAACATGTTTTGGGAAAGTGGCTTGCAACTGATTCACGGCAAGCAGCAAGGTAGCTTTACTGAGCTGGTTGGCATGCATTCCGTCACGCACGTGGCGGATGGGGCTGACGGTAAACAATATTTTCAGCCGGGGAATCCGCGCCAGCAAACCGGAAAGCAAAGAGGTGTAGTCAGACACTATTTCACTGACGGAAAGCATGTGACGAGTAAAGCAAGACTCAGGTTGCTTATGGCAGTTGGCAACTATAGTTCCCGTCTTTTTATTTTCATATACCCAAGCAGAGCCGAAAGTCAGTAGCAGACAATCCAACCGATCCAATCTTTCATGGGCGCTTTTCAAACGTCCGTTAATACCTGCCAATGTTTCCTCTGCAGAGACTGAGGAGAAGCTACCATGATGCATGGCACTGTGCCAAAGTCCATGAAAGAGGAAAATGTCGTTTTCATTGTAGCATTTGCCCGCAATGATTTCACGCAATGCCACAGAAATGGAAAAAGGATTATAAAGCACACCATAAGGATTGACGTCACAACAGAACTTGGCATCCGCCAGCCTTTGTCCCATCTCGGATGCAAAACAAGAACCCATCAGCAACAGATTATTCTCTTGCGAAAGAAGGGGCATACCGGAAACTACTTCTACAGGCGTATAAAGATTCATAAGCTCGGAATAAAAAAACATTCACATTCGGGAAAAAGGATGTACCAACCTACTTGCTACGCCACAAAGATACGAAATTTCAATATATAACGGTCGAAACATAAAAAAGGCAGGTAATATAACCTTCCATTATATCACCTACCTTAAATACTATATATTCCATTAATACCAATTAACCGTAGGATCAGCCACCCAATTTGCAAAATCTGGATATTTATTATTAATAGCCTGACGCTCAGAAGTCCAGTCATATCTTGTCTCTACACGTATCTTCTGCGGAGCTTTGCCTACCTCCGCTTTCAGTGTATATACTTCAGCATTTTGACCTTCCACTTTGATATTTACGGCACCAGTACCGTTAACTCTATACATCACCGGAGCCTTAGTTGCTCCAGCACCCGTATTTATCATTGTAGTACTAGAAACACTAAAGATCTCATGAACTTCACGACTATCACCGCCTACCTCAATATACAAAGGCAAAGTACCACCCGCAGCCTGCAGGGTAATGATAGTTGTTCCTCCATTGGTCGCTACATCAAACACGACATCGTTGAAATCAAAATCGTCACTGTCTCCAAGGTCTTCCGCTATGATTCTGTACGCATTTGTATATACGGCCGGAGAGATCTTTACAATCCAATCACTATAATACCCATCTGCAGCTACTTGTTGATTTGGGTTCTGGCCGGTAGCTTCAAAGTCAAATCCCACATAATAAGCACCCTCAATATATTGTATAGTATAATTATAGTGCATTTTACTATCCAGAGAAGCCCTATAGCCAAAAGAAGACGTCCCACTATTCTGCATTAGCATTATAGCTCCCTCAGCAGCATTAAAATTATTGATATGATCATCTGATGCCGCAACCAAAAAATCCATATCAGAGCGTGAGCCACTTACATGTTGAACAAAAAAGTCGGTCCAATCCACACCAATGGATTGTGGATTCTGATGTGTTTCAAACCATTTCGTAACCACTTCTTTTTCTATAGCCGTAACACTCCCCGGTACTTCCGCAAAATCTCTCCATTGATTGCTATTAGTGTTAGCAACACGCGTTGTCGGTGTTACCCCAAATCCCCAATCCTGATTAACTGCAATTTTTCCATACTTCCGCACGAAAGCCGATGCATACTGTGCCTCTTTCTTAGCCACCGCCTTTTCCGGGTCGAACAGATCGCTATCAGAACCGCAAGCGGAAAAAAACACTACGCTCACAATAGCCAAAATTCCAAAGTTAAACTTTTTCTTCATATCATTCATTGTTTATTCATTTAGCAATTCGTGGTTACGCCCCATTCCGGCACATATTACAACTAAGAATGCCATCATGTACAATTCATAATCGTATAACATATTGATAAATAGGACATATTCTACTTTGCAAATATAGATAATATTATATTAACAACAGTCCAAGCTCCTAAAAAAGTTGCAATAAATAGTTTACAAAGTTGCATTTTTCAACAAGTGTTAAGTTTAAAGCATCTCTTATCATAGATGCACACATACGAGAGTACAAGTCAATCTTTGAAAGGATTAATATCTTTGCTTGCCAAAACTAAATCATTCCTATATGGAGAAAAAATCGTTCCACCATGGTGGAACGATTTTTCTACCAGGATGGAACAATATTTTCTCCATGGAGGAACGATTTACCATCAGGCATCTTTTTCCTTAATTATAGGCAGAACAAGAAATGCAATTTATACAGAGAAAGTAAAAACAGAAGTGAACAAAAGAGGCTTTTTTTCCTTCTAAAACTTCCCGTCATCCGTTTTCTTTTGCTATTTTTGCATTTTGTAATCTTCAGATTAGAAATGAGAACAGAACCAACAACATATAACTTGCTTAGCACCATTACATTTCCCGAGGATTTACGCCAACTCAGCGTAGAAGAGCTTCCTGAAGTCTGTAAAGAATTGAGGCAAGACATTATAAAGGAGGTTTCGTGTAACCCCGGACATTTCGCAGCCAGTCTGGGCACGGTAGAGCTGACCGTTGCCTTGCACTACGTATTCAATACTCCGTACGACCGCATAGTCTGGGATGTAGGCCATCAAGCATACGGGCACAAGATACTGACCGGACGCCGTGAAGCATTCTCCACCAACCGTAAATTCAAGGGAGTTCGTCCTTTTCCCTCACCAGAGGAAAGCGATTATGACACATTCACCTGCGGACATGCGTCAAATTCAATCTCCGCCGCCCTTGGCATGGCTGTTGCCGCTGCCGAAAAAGGCGAGAAGGACCGCCATGTAGTGGCCATCATCGGCGACGGAAGCATGAGCGGCGGCTTAGCTTTTGAAGGACTGAACAACGCTTCGTCCACCCCCAACAACCTTCTTATCATTCTCAACGACAATGACATGTCGATAGACAGAAGTGTAGGTGGCATGAAGCAGTACCTTTTCAACCTGACTACCAGCAACCGCTATAACCAGCTGCGCTTCAAGACATCCAGACTGCTGTTCAAAATGGGACTTTTGAACGAGGACCGCCGCAAAGCGCTGATTCGCTTCGCCAACAGTCTGAAATCAATGGCCGCCCAGCAGCAGAATATCTTTGAAGGGATGAACATACGCTACTTCGGTCCTATCAATGGACACGATGTGAAAAACATAGCCCGTGTCCTGCGGGACATCAAAGATATGCAGGGACCGAAAATACTGCATCTGCACACTGTAAAAGGAAAAGGATTCGAACCTGCCGAGAAGAATCCCGATATCTGGCATGCACCGGGCAAGTTCGATCCGAAAACCGGAGAACGCCTCAAGGCAGATACCAGCAACCTGCCTCCGCTTTATCAAGACGTGTTTGGGGAAACACTGGTAGAACTGGCAAAGGAAAATCCGAGAATCGTCGGAGTAACCCCCGCCATGCCCACTGGCTGCTCCATGAACAAGCTGATGGACACCATGCCCGACCGTGCCTTCGATGTGGGTATTGCCGAAGGACATGCAGCCACTTTCTCGGGCGGTATGGCAAAAGAAGGAATGCAGCCTTTCTGCAACATCTACTCCTCCTTCATGCAGCGGGCATACGATAATGTCATCCATGACATCGCCCTGCTCCGCCTCCCCGTCGTACTTTGTCTGGACCGCGCCGGACTGGTGGGAGAAGACGGACCGACCCACCACGGAGTTTTCGACCTGGCCTATTTCCGTCCGATTCCCAACCTGACCATATCTTCACCGATGGACGAACATGAATTGCGCCGCCTGATGTACACGGCACAATTGTCGGACAAAGGTCCGTTCGTCATCCGCTATCCCCGCGGACGCGGCGTATTACTGGACTGGAAATGTCCGCTGGAAGAAATCCCCGTAGGTAAAGGGCGTAAACTGAAGGAAGGTAAAGACCTGGCAGTCATCACCCTCGGGCCCATAGGCAACGTAGCCGCACGTGCCATAGAGCGCGCAGAGAAAGACAAAGGGATCTCCATAGCCCATTACGACCTGCGTTTTCTCAAACCGCTCGACGAAGCCTTGCTGCACGAGGTAGGACTCAACTTCCAGCATGTCGTCACCATAGAAGACGGTGTCAAAAAAGGAGGAATGGGCAGTGCCATACTGGAGTTCATGGCAGACAATGACTATATCCCCCATATCAGACGTATCGGTGTACCCGATGCCTTCATAGAGCACGGCACCATACAAGAGTTGCATCATCTTTGCGGAATGGACGAAGAAGGAATCTATAATCAATTGATAATTGATAGTTGAAAATTGACCGTTTAAGTATCTACCCCATATGTCAACTATTAATTATCAACTATCAACTAATTAAAAGTGAAAATAATTATTGCAGGTGCCGGCGCAGTAGGCACACACTTGGCTAAATTGCTGTCCCGCGAGAAGCAGGACATCATTCTGATGGACGACAACGAAGAAAAGTTGAGCACCCTAAACTCCAACTTTGACTTAATGACGGCTACGGCCTCCCCTACATCCATAAAAGGCTTGAAAGAAGTGGGAGTGAGAGAAGCCGACTTGTTCATAGCCGTCACCCCTGATGAAAGCCGGAACATGACCGCATGCATGCTGGCAAACAATCTGGGAGCACAGAAGACCGTAGCCCGCATTGACAACTACGAATACCTGCTGCCCAAAAACAAGGAATTTTTCCAGAAGCTGGGTGTCGATTCACTCATCTACCCGGAAATGCTTGCCGCCAAAGAGATCGTATCCTCCATCCGCATGAGCTGGGTACGCCAATGGTGGGAATTCTGCGGAGGCGCCTTGATACTGATAGGCACCAAAATACGCGAAAAAGCCGAGATACTGGACATCCCTCTCCACAAACTGGGCGGACCGGAGCTGCCCTATCACGTGGTAGCCATCAAACGGGGAAGCGAGACACTGATTCCCCGCGGTGACGATACCATCAAGCTACATGACATCGTATACTTTACCACCATCAGGAAATACGTCCCCTACATCCGCAAAATAGCTGGCAAGGAAGATTATGCTGATGTGCGCAACGTAATGATTATGGGTGGAAGCCGAATTGCCGTACGCACCGCCCAATACGTCCCGGACTACATGCAGGTGAAAATCGTGGACAACGACTTGAACCGCTGCAACCGTCTGACCGAGTTGCTTGACGACCGCACCATGATTATCAATGGCGACGGGCGGGATATGGACTTACTTGTGGAAGAGGGACTGAAAAACACGGAAGCCTTCGTTGCCTTGACCGGCAATTCGGAGACCAATATTCTAGCCTGCCTTGCCGCCAAACGCATGGGAGTCAGCAAAACCGTAGCAGAAGTGGAGAATATAGACTACATAGGCATGGCTGAAAGCCTTGACATCGGCACTGTCATCAACAAAAAGATGATTGCCGCCAGCCACATTTATCAGATGATGCTGGATGCGGACGTCAGCAATGTGAAATGCCTGACCTTTGCCAATGCCGATGTAGCGGAATTTACCGTTAAGGCCGGCTCAAAGATTACCAAACATCCGGTAAAAGACCTCGGCCTCCCGAAAGGAACCACCATCGGCGGACTTATCCGTCAGGGGGAAGGCGTCGTGGTTATGGGTAATACCTTGATACAACCGGGTGACCATGTGGTGGTATTCTGTCTAAACATGATGATTAAGAAAATCGAAAAATACTTTAACTAATAGAGAATGAGTCGTTGGTAAATGATTAACTTCAAGACAATCATACGGATTATCGGTATTCTGCTATTGCTGGAAACAGTCATGTTTCTGGTCTGTTCGAGCGTGTCTTTCTACTACAGAGAAAGCGATATGCTCGATTTCTGGAAAGCAGGAGGTATCACAGCAGGGATAGGCTTATTGCTGGCAGCTCTCGGTAAAGGAGGTGAACGGCAACTGACGCGCCGTGACGGATATGTACTGGTCAGCTTTGCCTGGGTGGCATTCTCTCTTTTCGGAATGCTGCCTTTCTATATAGGCGGATACATACCCGACATTGCCGATGCATTCTTCGAGACCATGTCCGGTTTCAGCAGTACGGGTGCCACTATTTTGGACGACATCGAGTCACTTCCTCATGGAATACTGTTCTGGCGCAGCATGACACAGTGGATTGGCGGCTTGGGAATCATCATGTTCACCATTGCAGTGCTTCCTATCTTCGGAGTCAGTGGTCTGCAGGTATTCGCAGCCGAAGCAAGCGGCCCCACACATGACAAGGTTCATCCGCGTATCGGTATCACCGCCAAGTGGATTTGGAGCATCTATACCGGCATAACCACTTTACTTGTCTGCCTGCTGATGCTTGGAGGCATGGACTGGTTCGACAGCATCTGCCATGCATTTGCCACTACCGGCACCGGTGGATTCTCTACCAAGCAGGCCAGCGTTGCCTACTATAATTCTCCTTATATAGAATATGTCATCTCCATCTTCATGTTTATCTCCGGTATCAACTTCACTTTAGTATTATTGTTCGTCAACCGGAAATTCAAGAAATTCATCAGCAACGCCGAGCTGAAATTCTATTTCAGCTCAGTCGTATTTTTCACTGCAGTCATAGCCATCGCGCTCTATTATACCAGTCCCATGGGGATGGAAGAATCCTTCCGCAAATCCTTGTTCCAGGTAATTTCCCTTCATACGTCCACCGGCTTTGCAACGGATGACTACATGCAATGGTCGCCCGTCCTATGGGGCCTGCTTACCATCATCATGCTGATGGGAGCGTGTGCAGGCAGTACCACCGGAGGCTTGAAATGCATACGTATGGTAATTCTTACCAAAGTATCACGGAACGAATTCAAACACATCCTACACCCCAATGCCATACTTCCGGTACGAATAAACAAGCAAGTCATATCTTCCTCCATTGTCTCCACCGTACTGGCTTTTTGCTTTATTTATATCACCATTATAGTTATCAGCACACTGCTTATGATGACTATGGGAGTCGGAGCTGAAGAGTCAATAGGCTGCGTTATTTCCAGCATCGGTAATATGGGACCCGGATTGGGTGAAACCGGACCTGCCTATTCGTGGAATGCCCTGCCCGATGCAGCTAAATGGCTATTATCCCTTTTAATGCTTCTGGGACGTCTTGAGTTATTCACCGTACTACTGCTTTTCACACCTGATTTCTGGAAACGAAATTGATTTAGGATAAAAAGTGTAAAAATAACCATTTTTGTTATGCGGGGATAGCAAAATGAGCAAGACTTATTATATCTTTGCGCCCTTGAAAGAGAGATTTGTGGTATGAAGCAATGCATCAAATACTGTTTAATCATTATCTTTGCAGCCCTATTGCACGACAGTGCAATAGGAGTTGCGGACATTTTGTGTGTTCCTGCCACCCGACAAGCAGAATGCTGTACGCTGTCACAAGCTCCTACCACCCAACAAGTAGTCCAGAAGTTCTACGACTTGTTTTCACCAAACTCCCTCTGCATAGAGCATGTGGATCATACGCAAGTACCAACCAATAAAAACGTACTCCTGCGCATGTACATCTACAAGATGCAGCAGTATGCTTATGCACCGGAATGCGACCGTTTGTTAAATCTGTCTCCTCATCCCGTACCCGACGCAAACTATTATGTGTTCGGACTAAGAAAGATTATCATTTAGAAGGCCTGCAAGCGCAAATGCTTGCCCCTTGACCTCGCCCCGGACAACATTCAGTTTTTTGTCCTCTGGTACGATGTATCTATTATTATATATCTAAAATCTTATCAGGTTTATGAACTTTACTTTGTTAGTGGTCGTCTTATTGACGGCAATCGCTTTCGTGGGTATCGTCATCGCGCTCTCCAATGCGATAGCACCCCGTTCGTACAATGCACAGAAGATGGAACCGTACGAGTGTGGCATCCCTACCCGCGGTAAATCGTGGATGCAATTCCGGGTAGGTTACTATCTGTTTGCCATCTTGTTCCTGATGTTCGAAGTGGAAACGGTATTTCTGTTCCCTTGGGCAGTCATCACCCGCGAACTTGGCGTGGCAGGACTTTTCAGTGTTTTATTTTTCCTGATTATATTGATTCTGGGTCTTGCTTATGCCTGGAGGAAAGGAGCTTTGGAATGGAAGTAACAAAGAAGCCGAAAATTAAATCTATCCCTTATGAGGAGTTTACAGACAACGAAACGTTGGAGAAACTGGTTCGGGAACTTAATGCCGGAGGCGCCAATGTTGCCCTTGGCGTACTGGACGATTTCGTCAATTGGGGACGCAGCAACTCACTGTGGCCTCTTACGTTTGCAACCAGCTGTTGCGGTATCGAATTCATGGCCCTCGGCGCAGCCCGCTATGATATGGCGCGCTTCGGGTTCGAAGTAGCCCGTGCCAGTCCGCGCCAGGCAGATATGATTATGGTTTGCGGGACAATAACCAACAAGATGGCTCCCGTTCTGAAACGTCTTTACGACCAGATGGCCGATCCAAAATATGTAGTAGCCGTAGGCGGCTGTGCCGTCAGCGGAGGCCCGTTCAAGAAATCCTATCATGTGGTGAACGGTGTGGACAAGATTCTGCCGGTGGATGTCTACATTCCCGGTTGCCCTCCGCGTCCGGAAGCATTCTACTACGGCATGATGCAATTGCAGCGTAAAGTGAAAATAGAAAAATACTTCGGTGGAGTAAACAGAAAAGAAGAAAACCACTAATCAGCACTTAAATATATGGAAATAAAATACATAGAGCCCTCAGCCCTGCACGACGAAATGCTGCGTCTGCGGAAAGAGAAACAGATGGACTTTCTGGAATGCCTCAGCGGTATGGATTGGGGAATACCCGACGAGAAAGACACACCGGACACTCCCCGCGGACTCGGTGTAGTCTATCTGTTGGAATCTACCGTTACCAGCGAACGGATAGCGGTACGTACCGCCACTCTAAACCGGGAACATCCCGAACTCCCTTCCGTCAGCGATATCTGGAAAGCTGCGGATTTCAACGAACGCGAAGTCTACGACTTTTACGGTATCGTTTTCATCGGTCACCCGGATATGCGCCGACTCTATCTGCGCAATGACTGGGTAGGCTATCCCATGCGTAAGGACAATGAACCGGAAAAAGATAATCCGTTACGTATGGACAACGAAGAAACGGTAGACACCACCATGGAGTTGGAGCTGAATCCCGACGGTAGCATCAAAAATAAGGAGATGCAACTTTTTGGTGATGAAGAATATGTGGTGAACATCGGTCCCCAACATCCGGCCACCCACGGCGTAATGCGCTTCCGTGTATCATTGGAGGGTGAAGTCATCGACAAGATTGATGCCAACTGCGGCTACATCCACCGGGGTATCGAGAAGATGTGCGAAAGCCTGACCTATCCGCAGACTTTGGCTCTGACCGACCGTCTGGACTATCTGGGTGCACACCAGAACCGCCATGCCTTGTGCATGTGTATCGAAAAGGCAATGGGCGTGGAAGTTAGTGAACGCGTGCAGTACATACGTACCATTATGGACGAGTTGCAGCGAATAGACTCTCATCTGCTGTTCTACTCTTGTCTTGCTATGGACTTGGGTGCATTAACGGCCTTCTTCTACGGTTTCCGCGACCGCGAAAAGATACTCGACATCTTTGAGGAAACTTGTGGCGGACGCCTCATCATGAACTACAACACCATCGGTGGCGTGCAGGCGGACATTGCTCCCGGCTTCGTAAAGAAAGTGAAGGAGTTCATCCCCTACCTCCGCGGTATCCTACACGAATATCACGACGTATTCACCGGAAACATCATTGCCCAGCAACGTCTGAAAGGTGTGGGTATACTCTCACGGGAAGATACCATCGCCTTTGGAGCTACCGGAGGCACCGGACGCGCCAGCGGATGGGCCTGCGACGTGCGTAAGCGTATGCCGTATGCCGTATATGACAAGGTGGACTTTAAAGAAGTCATCCGCACCGAAGGTGATTCATGGGCACGCTACCTTATCCGTATGGATGAAATTTTGGAGAGCCTGAAGATTATCGAGCAACTGATAGACAACATCCCGGAAGGAGCCTACCAGGAAAAGATGAAACCTATTATCCGCGTACCGGAAGGCACTTATTATGCAGCCGTAGAAGGTAGCCGCGGTGAATTCGGCGTCTTCCTCGAAAGCCACGGTGACAAAACGCCTTACCGCCTGCACTTCCGCAGTACGGGTTTGCCATTGGTATCGACCGTAAACACGATTTGCCGCGGAGCTAAAATCGCCGACCTTATAGCCATTGGCGGAACATTAGATTATGTAGTACCAGATATTGATAGATAAAAGAATTTACGATTTGACAATTCACAATTTACCATGCGGAATTACAGCGCAGCCAAATTGTAAATTGTACATTGTAAATCAAAAAGCGCCTCGTAAATTGTACATTGTAAATAGTAAATAGTAAATGAACAACGTGTTTGACTTTAGTATAGTAACCAACTGGATACACCAGATGCTGACTTCCCTGATGCCGGAAGGTCTGGCAATATTCCTCGAATGCGTGGTGATTGGCGTATGCATCATCTTGATGTATGCCGTGCTTGCCATCATCCTGATTTACATGGAGCGTAAAATATGCGCCTTCTTCCAATGCCGCCTCGGTCCGATGCGCGTGGGGAAATGGGGATTGCTCCAAGTGCCCTGCGACGTCATCAAGATGTTGACGAAGGAAATCATTGATTTGAAATTTTCTGACCGGTTCCTCTACAATCTGGCACCGTTCATGGTAATCATCGCTTCTTTCCTGACATTTGCCTGCCTGCCCATCAACAAGGGATTGGAGGTATTGGACTTCAATGTAGGAGTGTTCTTCCTGCTGGCTGCATCGAGTATCGGCGTAGTGGGTATCCTGCTGGCAGGCTGGAGCTCCAACAATAAATTCTCGCTGATTGGAGCCATGCGAAGCGGTGCGCAGATTATCAGCTACGAGTTGTCCTGCGGATTGAGCATACTGACAATGGTAGTGTTGATGGGAACCATGCAGTTCTCCGAAATAGTAGAAGGACAAGCTGACGGCTGGTTCATCTTCAAGGGACATATCCCTGCATTGATAGCCTTCATCATCTACCTCATTGCCGGAAATGCGGAAACCAACCGTGGTCCCTTCGACTTGCCCGAAGCCGAAAGCGAGTTGACTGCCGGATACCATACGGAGTACAGCGGTATGGGCTTCGGATTCTTCTATCTGGCGGAATATTTGAATCTGTTTATCGTAGCCTCCGTGGCAGCCACCATCTTCCTGGGAGGCTGGATGCCGCTACACATCGTAGGTCTGGACGGCTTCAACGCAGTGATGGATTACATTCCGGGCTTTGTATGGTTCTTCGGAAAGGCCTTCTTCGTAGTCTTCCTGCTGATGTGGATAAAGTGGACTTTCCCCCGCCTGCGTATTGACCAGATTCTGAATCTGGAGTGGAAGTACCTGGTACCCATCTCTATGGTGAACTTGATTTTGATGGTATTAATTGTAGTATTTAAATTGCATTTCTAACCGGCGTAGCGCCGGAGCAAGATTTCCTTGCGGATAATTTTAATAAAGGCAAAAGTAATGAAAGAAAAGAACTCTTATATCGGCGGACTCATACACGGCGTCACTTCTCTGCTGACGGGTATGAAGACAACCATGACCGTATTCTGCCGACGAAAGACTACCGAACAATATCCGGAAAACCGCTCGACATTGAAACTCTCCGACCGTTTCCGTGGCACGCTGACCATGCCCCATAATGACAAAAATGAACATCGGTGCGTGGCTTGCGGCTTGTGCCAGATGGCTTGTCCCAACGACACCATCAAGGTGACCGGCGAGATGATTGAAACGGAAGACGGCAAGAAAAAGAAGATATTGGCTAAGTACGAGTACGACCTCGGTTCGTGCATGTTCTGCCAACTCTGTGTGAATGCCTGCCCTCACGATGCCATCACGTTCGACCAGGATTTTGAGCATGCTGTGTTCGACCGCACGAAACTGGTCATGACGCTGAACCGTCCGGGCAGCCATGTAGAAGAAAAAAAGAAACCCGCTGCTCCCAAAGAAGAGACAACAAAGTAATTCGTTAATAGTAACTTGTAATTAAACAACATGGAAATAACTCTTGAAACAGTAGTATTCTACTTCCTTGCGGCCTTTATCACCGTATTTTCCATCTTGACGGTAACGACCCACCGCATGGTGCGCTCGGCCACCTACCTGCTGTTCGTGCTTTTCGGTACGGCAGGCATCTACTTTCTGCTGGGTTACACCTTCCTCGGTTCCGTGCAGATTATGGTCTATGCCGGCGGTATCGTGGTACTCTACGTCTTCTCCATACTGCTTACCAGTGGCGAAGGCGATGTCATCGAGAAGTTAAAGCGTAGCAGATTCCTTGCCGGACTGGGTGCCACCGTGGGCGGTGCCATCATCGTAGTATTCATCACTTTAAAGCATAAGTTCATTGCCACTACCGACGTGGAGCCTTTGGAAGTCAACATCAAGACCATCGGTCACCACATGCTGAGCGGTGACAAGTATGGTTATCTGCTTCCCTTCGAAGCTGTCAGCATTTTATTATTGGCATGTATCGTAGGCGGATTATTAATAGCACGTAAAAGATAAGAATTATGATACACATGGAATATTATCTGATAGTTTCGGCTATCATGTTCTTCGCAGGCATCTATGGGTTCTTTACCCGCCGCAACACACTGGCGATACTTATCAGCATCGAGCTGATTCTGAATGCCACGGACATCAACTTTGCGGTGTTCAACCGTTTCTTATTCCCTGGAGGACTGGAAGGATATTTCTTCTCTTTATTCTCCATTGCCATCTCGGCGGCCGAAACGGCTGTAGCCATTGCCATCATGATCAACATCTACCGTAACATCCGCAGCATCCAGGTGAACAAACTGGATGAGATGAAATGGTAAGAGCCAAAATCGCCAAACGATGTTTCTTGAATAGTAATAATTGATAAACATAGTATATATGGAATATACAATATTAATCCTTCTGCTCCCTTTCCTCTCTTTCCTCGCCCTGGGACTTGGAGGTAAATGGATGTCGCACCGCATTGCCGGCCTTATCGGAACTGCAGTACTGGGCCTGGTCGCAGTGCTTTCCTATCTCACCGCAGGAATGTACTTCAGCGCTCCCCGCCTTGCTGACGGTACGTACGAGACGCTGATGCCCTATAACTTCAAATGGCTGCCCTTCACAGAAAGCCTCAGTATCGACATGGGCATTCTGCTTGACCCGATTTCGGTCATGATGCTCGTAGTCATCAGCACCGTTTCGCTGCTAGTACACATATACTCTTTCGGTTACATGAAGGGCGAACGCGGTTTCCAGCGCTACTACGCCTTCTTGTCGCTCTTCACCATGTCCATGCTCGGACTGGTAGTGGCTACGAATATCTTCCAGATGTATCTTTTCTGGGAGTTGGTGGGCGTGTCCTCCTACCTGCTGATTGGTTTCTACTATACGAAACCCGCAGCTATTGCTGCTTCGAAGAAAGCATTTATCGTTACCCGTTTTGCTGACCTAGGTTTCCTTATAGGTATCCTTGTCTATGGATATTATGCCGGCACATACACCTTCAGCCCCAATGAGATGGCGCTGGCAAAGGGCGGTGCGGCCATGATTCCGCTTGCCTTGGGACTGATGTTCATCGGTGGCGCCGGAAAGAGTGCCATGTTCCCGTTGCACATCTGGCTGCCCGATGCCATGGAAGGTCCTACGCCAGTCAGTGCACTGATTCATGCCGCCACGATGGTGGTTGCAGGGGTCTATCTGGTGGCACGCATGTTCCCGTTGTTCATAGAGTATGCTCCCAGCGTGCTGCACATCGTGGCATACGTAGGAGCTTTCACGGCATTCTATGCCGCCAGTGTGGCATGTGTGCAGAGTGATATCAAACGTGTACTGGCATTCTCCACCATCTCCCAAATCGGTTTCATGATGGTGGCGCTGGGTGTATGTACATCAGCCGACCCGCACGAAGGGGGACTGGGCTACATGGCAGGCATGTTCCACTTGTTCACACATGCCATGTTCAAGGCATTGCTGTTCCTCGGAGCGGGTAGCATCATCCATACCGTACACAGTAACGAGATGTCTGCCATGGGCGGACTGCGGAAGTATATGCCCATTACGCATATCACGTTCCTCATCGCCTGCCTTGCCATTGCAGGTATCCCGCCGTTCTCCGGATTCTTCTCCAAAGATGAAATCCTGACGGCATGCTTCCAGTTCAGCCCCACTATGGGATGGATTATGACAGTGATTGCAGGTATGACAGCATTCTATATGTTCCGTCTTTATTATGGTATCTTTTGGGCCGGCTCAGAGCCGGGACAAAAGTCGGCAAGTGATGGGGGCGACAGCCACGTGCCTCACCCCCACGAGAGTCCACTGGCGATGACCCTGCCCCTGATGCTCCTGGCTGTTGTTACGATAGTTGCCGGTTTCATTCCTTTCGGACACTTCATCAGTTCCAACGGTGAAGCATATAGCATCCATCTTGATTGGAGTGTGGCAGGTACAAGTATCGTCGTAGCAGTGGTTGCCATAGCCATTGCCACCTACATCTATGCAGGTAGCCGGCAGCCCGTTGCCAACGCACTGGCACGCCGTTTCAAAGGCCTATGGACAGCAGCTTACCACCGCTTCTACCTGGATGAAGTTTACCAGTTCATCACCCACCGCATCATCTTCGGCTGCATCTGCCGCCCCATCGCCTGGTGGGACCGCCACGTGGTCGACGGCTTCTTCAACTTCCTTGCCTGGAGTGCCGAGGCTACCAGTGACGAGATACGCGGTCTGCAGAGCGGACGCATCCAGCAATATACATTTGTATTCCTGCTGGGCACGCTGGCATTGATACTGCTACTATTGCTATAACCCGAGATCTTTCAATCGTAAATCGTAAATCGTTAAATCGTAAATATAAAGATGAACTTTTTATCATTATTTGTACTCATCCCCTTGCTGATGTTGCTGGGTCTTTGGCTCAGCCGCAACATCGCACAAATACGTGCGGTGATGGTGACCGGTGCATCGGCTCTGCTGGTTCTTTCTGCAGCATTGACCGTAATGTACCTCAATGCACGCCACGCCGGTGCCACGGATGAAATGCTGTTCCGTGCCGACATGGCCTGGTATCCTGCACTCAACATCCACTATTCGGTAGGAGTAGACGGTATTTCGGTAGCCATGCTGCTGCTTTCGGCCATCATTGTCTTTACCGGAACATTCGCCTCCTGGAGGCTGCAACCGCTGACTAAAGAATATTTCCTTTGGTTCACCTTCCTTTCCATCGGTGTGTTCGGGTTCTTCATCTCAATAGACTTGTTCACCATGTTCATGTTCTACGAGGTAGCCCTCATTCCCATGTATCTGCTTATCGGTGTATGGGGGTCGGGACGCAAGGAGTACTCTGCCATGAAGCTGACACTGATGCTGATGGGCGGCTCCGCCTTCCTGCTTATCGGTATCCTGGGTATCTACTACGGTGCCGGAGCCACCTCTATGAATCTATTGGAAATAGCACAGATGCACAATATTCCCATCGAACAGCAACGTATCTGGTTCCCGCTCACTTTCCTCGGTTTCGGTGTGCTGGGCGCTCTGTTCCCGTTCCACACATGGAGCCCCGACGGTCACGCCTCCGCACCGACTGCCGTATCCATGCTCCATGCCGGTGTATTGATGAAGCTGGGAGGTTACGGTTGTTTCCGCATAGCCATGTACCTGATGCCCGAAGCTGCACAGGAACTGGGATGGATATTCCTGATTCTTACCGGAATCTCCGTAGTATACGGCGCATTCTCCGCTTGTGTACAAACCGACTTGAAGTATATCAACGCCTACTCTTCCGTCAGCCATTGCGGTCTGGTGTTGTTCGCCATTCTGATGATGAACCAAACAGCTTGCACGGGTGCTGTTCTGCAGATGCTCTCTCACGGACTGATGACAGCCTTGTTCTTCGCCCTTATCGGTATGATATACGGACGTACCCATACGCGTGACGTCCGCGAACTCTCCGGTCTGATGAAGATTATGCCTTTCCTGGCTGTCTGCTATGTAATCGCCGGTCTTGCCAATCTGGGATTACCCGGACTCAGCGGTTTCATTGCCGAAATGACCATCTTCACCGGTTCGTTCCAGCATCCCGATACGTTCCACCGCGTGTGGACAGTCATTGCATGCAGTTCCATCGTGATTACAGCAGTCTATATCCTGCGACTGGTAGGAAAGATTCTCTATGGCACCTGCACTAACAAACATCACCTCACTTTGAGCGACGCTACCTGGGATGAACGCACAGCGGTCATTATCCTCATAGCATGCGTTGCCGCCCTTGGTATGGCACCATGGTGGATTAGCGGCATGATTGGAGACAGCGTATTGCCGATAGTTAATGCACTGTAAATTGTAAATAGAAAATTGTAAAACAATAAATACATAGTCATGGATTATTCTCAATTCCTCCTGCTCAAAGAAGAGCTTTCGCTGATATTGGTCATCGTCATCCTTTTTGTCGCCGACCTCTTCATGAGTCCGGATGCACACAAGAATGACGGCAAACCGGTGCTGAACACAATGCTGCCAGTTGTTCTGCTGACCATACATACACTTATCACCATCGTTCCCGGTCCTATGGCCGATGCCTTTGGCGGCATGTACCACAACCAGCCTATACAAAGCATCGTGAAATCCATCCTCAGTATAGGTACACTGATTGTATTCCTGATGGCCCACGAATGGATGCGCCGTCCGGACACTGCCATCAAACAAGGTGAGTTCTACATTCTGACACTTTCCACCCTGCTGGGTATGTACTTCATGATTTCCGCCGGCCACTTCCTGATGTTCTTTATCGGCCTGGAAACGGCAAGTATCCCAATGGCAGCATTGGTTGCCTTCGACAAATACCGCCATCACTCTGCCGAGGCAGGTGCCAAATATATTCTCACGGCACTGTTCTCCAGCGGATTGCTGCTATACGGATTATCTTTGATTTACGGTACGGTAGGCACTCTCTACTTTGCCGACATACCGGCACGCCTCACCGGTGACCCGTTGCAGATTATGGCATTCGTATTCTTCTTCTCTGGCATGGGATTCAAAATATCACTGGTGCCTTTCCATCTTTGGACAGCAGACGTTTACGAAGGTGCTCCAAGCACGGTGACAGCCTATCTGAGTGTCATCTCTAAAGGCTCTGCCGCTTTCGTACTGATGACTATCCTCATCAAGGTATTCGCTCCGATGGTGGAGCAATGGCAGGAAGTGCTGTACTGGGTTATCATCGCCTCCATCACAATCGCCAACCTCTTCGCCCTGCGCCAGCAGAACCTGAAGCGGTTGATGGCTTTCTCCAGTATCTCGCAAGCAGGTTACATCATGCTGGGTGTCATCAGCGGAAGCGCACAAGGTATGACGTCGCTGGTATACTACGTGCTGATATATATGTTCGCCAATCTTGCCGTATTTACCGTTATCACGATTGTGGCACTGCGGGCAGGCAAGTTCACACTTGAAGACTATAACGGGCTGTATACCACTAATCCGAAGTTGGCGTTCCTGATGACGCTGGCACTGTTCTCTCTGGCAGGCATCCCGCCGTTTGCGGGCTTCTTCTCGAAGTTCTTCATCTTTGCGGCAGCTTTCGAAGGCGGCTTCCATCTGCTGGTATTCATTGCCCTTATCAATACAATCATCTCGCTTTATTACTATCTGAAGATTGTAAAGGCAATGTACATCAACAAGAGCGACGAACCGATTGCAGCATTCCGCAGCGACAACTATACACGTGCCAGCCTGGCCATTTGCACGCTGGGTATTGTGGTACTGAGCATTGCAAGTGTGGTATATCAATCCATCGATAAGTTCTCATTCGGATTATAACCGGAGGGTATCATCACTCACCACAGATTACGCAGATTGACACAAATTATCTTTAGAAGTTCTGATAATCAAGAGCTTTGAGTTATATTAATCTGCATAATCTGTGGTGAGTGTGTATTTGGGCATATTTTCATACTATACAACCGGCAGCATAAACCAAAAGCATGAGCCTTTCCCCGGCTCACTGTCCACACCGATTGTGCCACCCAACTGTTCTATAATACTCTTGCTGATAGAAAGCCCCAGACCCGTACCATGTACAAACGTATTCAGCTTTATAAAACGACCGAATATCTGATCCTGCATTTCCGGCTCGATGCCAATGCCCGTATCGGCCACATAAAAACGTAAACGAGTTTCATCTACCTTGTCATATCCTACACAGATACTTCCCGCAGTGGTGAACTTGATGGCATTGTTGACAAAGTTGGCTATGACCTGATTCAAACGGTTACGGTCACTGACAATCCGGCATTCCGGCAGATGACGGTCGAAAAGAACTTCCACCCCCGGTTTAGCCTTCATCTTCATGAAGCGCACGATGTCCTCACACAGCACGTTCACGTCCAGCTCTTTTTTCACAAAGTCAAATGTCCCGGCCTCTATCTTGGACAAATCCAGTATATCGGAAATCAGCTGCAACAACAAGTCATTGTTTTCTTCGATAATCGCCATATACCGCCTTTTTTCCTCCATGTCCCCGGTCTCTCCCATCAGACTGGAGAAACCGACAATCGCATTCAGAGGCGTACGTATCTCATGACTCATATTGGCAAGGAAGGCACTCTTCAAACGATCGGCGGTTTCTGCCTTCTCTTTGGCTTCAATCAACATAGCTTCCGTCTCCTTCAATTCCGTAATATCATAGTTGACTCCTATCAGTTCTATTTGTCCGTTCTCCGGTTCAAACAGATTGACGACCACATTGGTACGTACCCAATTCCATTTCCCCTTCTCGCCCGGACGCTCAATACGCATCTCTCCCTGAAAATGTTTGGCTTCACCCACACGGGCCTTACAGAAGAAATCGAGCATCCTTCTGCGGTCGCTGGGGTACATCTTGCTATATATCCCCACAATATCCGCCAACTGGGTATTCTCGTCCTCTCCCATATTCTTATACCATTGCTTGATGGCATAGCCTTTCCGGTCAAGCAAGTTCAGCTTGGCATAACCTACCTTCGCATAATCCGATATAAGCAAGAAGAAATTCTCGAAATCACAGATACGGCTCATGGCATCAATCCGTTCCGTATTGTCAATGTTAATCATGGCATAGCCGGTAAAGTTACCTTTACTGTCATACACCTTGCTCACTTTCGTATAAAGATGTATCACATCCTTCGGCTGTTTGGAAGTGGAGTAATACCCTTCAGTCCGGTCGAAAGCATAATTCAGGCGGAAGTCGACCATATCCTCGGTCTGTATACGTTCTGCCAATTGGGCGGACACATTCGGGTTCTCGAATAAGTTCACTCCAATGACATCCTGTTTGTCACGGACCCCGAATATCTCCATATCCTTATTGTTGATGTCTACCAGGAATCCGTCTTTGTCATAGATTTCCACTCCGGCTGGTATATTGGCAAAGATATTCTTGAACAGTTTTTCGCTATGGTCCAAAGCCAGATGAGTCTGTACCGAGTCTGTCGTATCGAGGAATAACGCCACCACTTCATTCTTTTCCGGAGAGTATATCACCACATGGCAGTGCTTGTTGGTGAGCTCAAAACACATGTCCATTTCCTTATGTGTCCCGGTGTTCACTATCTCAAGCAGATATTCCAGTCTGGGGGCCGCCTCCCTTGAAAAAGACGAGGCAGTCTTGCCGATAAACGCCGACGCGGGTTTTCCCAGAAAATCGGCAAAGATAGAATTCGCATCTGTCACATAATACCCGTAGGGGTTGTCCTTTTCATCACAGACAATGGACATCCGCACATACCCCAAAGGCATATAGCGGAACAAGTTGCTGAGGAAAGTACGTTCGCGCACAGCCTCATCCTTCGTTTTGCGCAACTCTATGCAAATGCTGATGACATTTGCCAACGAACTAAACCATTGGTAATCCTCGTTAGTCCACATTCGGATACGGTCTACCAAATCAATGCCCATATATCCCCATACCTGGTCATTGGCAACCAGCGGAGTTACCATCAAGGACTTTATATTCTGTTTCGCCAGAATTTCATATTCGGCATAGGCGTGCTCCGGCAGTTGCCCCAGTGTTTCCAGCAGAACGGGCTTTTGTGCCATAATCTGTGACGTCCACCACGGCAGGCTGTCGGCTTGGACTCCCTGAAGCATTTCTTTCTCAGGAGCCACTCCTGGAGCCACCACCTCGTATGTGCAGCTCTGGTACCGGCACATCTCATCGTATTGGAATATATAGACACGTCCGCCGCGAAAGAAATCAAGAATATCTTTCAATATGTCGTAAATGCCCGCGCTTATATCCTCGTCTTTCAGGAAGCGGAATAGGGAATGGGATATTGAGGTCTGCCGATAAAGCAAATCGTTCACTCTTTGCAAAGCCTGCTTCGCAGCCTCCTCCTTCGGCATCTCTACGCGCTGCAACACTCCGAAAGCCTTCAACGTACCATCCGGCAAATACTCCTTGTATCCCACGCGCGAATAGACCCAGACCACTCCTTCGGTAGAATAGATGGGAAACGTCTGTTCATAGACCTCCATATTCTGAATGGCAAGGAACTCCCGGCTGATACGCGCCCGATAGTCTTCGCGTATCATTTTACCGAAATCCTCAAAGCTCAGGTATTCCCCTTCCAAGCCTAACAACTTACAGACATATTCGGAACAGAGATACTGCCTTGAAGAAAAATCAGCCTCCCACCAACCTATCCGGCCAAGGATGGAAAGACGCCGGAAACGTTCACTATCGTCACGATGAACAGCCATATATTTATCAATATTGGTTTGAGATACAAAAATAGCCATAAAACTCTAATAAGCAACCATTAGAAACTTTTTTCGTCCCAAGCAGCCTATATATAAGGATAACAAACAATCCGGAAAAATGTGCGGTAACCGAATCGTAATAGATTTGAAAATGAAACGTATGTTCCATGTATCACCGGTGTAACGTCATTGCCTCATCTTTGCAGCGGATTAAAAAAACGTACAAAAAAAAGAGATGAGCATGAAATTAGACTTGGGAAAGATTTTCTTCCTTATTTTATTCCTCACACTTTCCGTCATGGCTGCCACGGCGGGAACCATCAAAGGGACAATCACCGACCGACAAACCAAAGAACCGCTGACGGGAGCCACCGTGCAAGTGAGCGGAACGGTACAAGGCGCCGTCGCCGATTTGGATGGTAACTATACACTGGAGCTGAAAAACGGGACCTATACCCTCACCGTCCGTTACATCGGCTACAAAGACATGACGATAAAAGCCGTAGAGATAAAGGGTGAAACCGTGCTTAACTTCGACATGGAGCCGGACACGCAAACCCTGGGCGAAGTGCAGGTTACCGCCAAGAAGAACCTCGAAGGCGAACGCGCCTTGCAAATGGAACGGCAAAAAGCGACCCTCGCCATCGAAAACCTCGGTTCCAAAGAGATGTCCCTCAAAGGTATCGGCAATGTGGAAGAAGGAGTAAAGAAAATAACGGGTATCTCCATCGCCAGCGCCGGACAGCTTATCGTCCGCGGACTGGGTGACCGCTACAGCACCACCACGCTGAACGGACTGCCCATCGCCTCGCCCAACCCGGACAACAAGCTGGTGCCACTCGACCTGTTCCCCTCGTCCACCGTACAGAACATCACTGTCAGTAAAGTGTATGACGCAGCCGCCTTTGCCGACTACAGCGGTGCGCACATCAACATCAGCACCAAAGAAAACATACCGGAAGATTTCTTCCAACTGAGCCTCAACACGGGTGGGAAGTTCAACACCTTAGGCAAAGACCGCTATCAGATGGACCGCAGCGGCTCGCTCCTGAAGACACCCGGCGTAGACGCGGCCGCCCTCGACATGCCCTTGATGGAGTTTGACAAATACGTGAAGACCCACAATATCTTCGATACCTCCTTTGCCGCCAGCAAGAAGAGTTCGTTGCCCGAACTGGGCGGAAACCTCGGTTTCGGCAAGAACTTCGGTATAGGCAACCAGACACTCAGCCTGCTTGCCTCCTTCAGCGCCAGCAACGGCTACCAGAACATGGAAGATGCCTTCTACAAGACACTCGAAGCCACCGGCACCGTGCAGGACGACTTCTCCTACGACAGCTTTGCGCAGGAACTGAAGCTCGCCGCCCTCGGCTACCTGGGCTATACCCTGCGCCGGAGCGACCGCATAGGCTACACTTTCTTCTACGCCCGCAACGCCATCGACACCTATCAGCGCCGCGAAGGTACTGATGCCGAAGGACACGAGCTGACCGGCAGCAACAACATCATGCACATATACACCCTGCAAAACCATCAACTGAACGGAATCCATAACTTCGGCGAGAGCGACAGGTGGCAACTGACTTGGGGAGGCTCGTACAGCAAGACCGGCAGTGAAGAGCCCGACCGCCGCCAAGTGATGTACGTCAGGGACAACGACGGCAGCCTCAGGCTCTTCAAGCTGAACCGCCAAGAGACCATGCGCTACTTCGGCAGCCTGGACGAAGAAGAGTGGAACGCCAACCTCGCCATGCGCTGGAAGTGGAACGACACCAGCCACCTCAAGCTCGGCTTCAACTACAAGGACAAGAACCGCGACTATAGCGCTACCCGCTTCTACTACAACCTGAACAAACTGAACCCCGTCATCACCGACATCTACAACACCGACGGCTTCCTCAACCAGCAGAACATTGCCGACGGACAAATCGTGGTACAGCGTGTGATGCAGCCCAAAGACAGCTACCGTGCCGGAAACGAAATCTACTCCACCTACCTGCTGACCGATTTCTATCCCACCGAAGCCCTCTTGGTGAACCTCGGCCTGCGCTACGAAATGAGCAAGCAATGGGTGCGCTACGCCAGCGACGGCGGCGACTGGTACTCCCGTCGACGCAATTTAGACAAGAACGACCTCTTCCCCGCCCTGAACCTGAAATATGCGGTGAACCCCGCCAACAGCATCCGCTTCTCTGCCTCGCGCACCGTCACCCGCCCCTCGTTCATCGAGATGGCACCCTTCCTCTACCAAGAGTCCTACGGTTCGGCACAAATCCGCGGTAACGAAGAGTTGCAGAACGGTTACAACTACAACTTCGACCTACGTTACGAACGCTTCGGCAAGGACGGCGACATGCTCTCCGTGACAGGCTACTTCAAATACCTCGACAGCCCCATCGAACGCATCCAAGACCTGCAAGGCGGCGCCACGCTGCACAGTTTCAAGAATGCCGACAACGGCATGGCTGCCGGCGTGGAGCTGGAGATGCGCAAACGGCTCGTCAAAGACCTGCACCTGGGTGCCAACATCAGCTACATGTACACCAACGTGAAGCTGCCCCAAGGCGGTGCCTACACCAACAAGGAACGTTCGCTGCAAGGTGCATCGCCCATCCTTGCCAATGCCGACCTCACCTACTCGACACGCTTCGGTGAAGACAGGCAACTCAACCTCGCCCTGCTCTACAATCTGCAAGGCAGCCGCATCCATGCAGTAGGCGTGTCGGGTCTGGGCGATGTCAGGCAACAGACGCTGCACACGTTGAACTTCAGCGCCGGATATAGCCTAAACAAACACTTCAACCTGAAGCTGCAAGTGAACGACCTGCTGAACCGCGATGTCATCTTCAAGCAAGATGTGCCCACCACGGGGCAGGAAATGGAAGTGGAACGCTACCACAAGGGAACGAACTTTGAGGTGGGAATAAGCTACAACCTATAAAGTCTCCCACCCTCCCCCTGAAGAGAACGGAGAACACTCTTTGACAAACAAGCTGATTTAAGAGAATCAATCTGAATGACAGATAGATAAATTGGATATAACAACTAAAACAATTGAATTATGAAAACAATGAAATGGAAATTCTACTCTCTGGCCTTTGTAGCCGGAATGTCTATCCTCACCGCTTGCAGCAGCGACGACAACAACGACAATGACGGCAACGGAAACGGCAATGAAATCGAAAACGGTACGATACTGAAAGGTACCATCACCTCCGACGTGACCCTGGCTGCCGGAAACACCTACAAGCTGAGCGGCGAATACATCGTAGAAGAAGGCGCCACGCTCCACATAGAGGAAGGCGTGAAGATTATCGCCGTCTACGATGACATCGCAGACTACATCCTCGTGAAACAGGGCGGTAAAATCAACGCCGTAGGCACGCCGGACAAACCCATCGTAATGACCAGCGAAAAAGAAGAACCGGGCGCATGGGGAGGCATCCACATCTGCGGACGCGCCCACACCAATGCCGAAGGCGGCAAGGGAAGTTCTGAAATAGGTGGCGCCGTTTACGGCGGCAACGATGATGCCGACAACTCGGGCACGCTGCAATACATTCGTCTGGAATACACCGGCTTTGCCTTCGATGAAGAGCATGAAGCCAACGGTATCTCTTTCTACGGCGTAGGCAACGGTACCATCGTGGACCACTGCCAAGCCTACAAAGGTTCCGACGACGGCTTTGAGTTCTTCGGCGGCTCGGTAAACGTGAGCAACCTCGTAGCCGTAAGCTGTAGCGACGACTCCTTCGACTGGACCGAAGGCTGGAACGGCAAAGGCACCAACCTCGTGGCTTACCAAGAAGCCGAATCCACACTGGGCTACGACTGCGACTGCCTGATGGAGTGCGACAACAACGGCAGCAACAACGCCGCCACTCCCGTTGCCCACCCCGTATTGAAGAACCTCATCCTCGTCGGCAACGG
This sequence comes from Bacteroides sp. AF25-5LB, assembly GCF_003602965.1. Classification (NCBI taxonomy): domain Bacteria; kingdom Pseudomonadati; phylum Bacteroidota; class Bacteroidia; order Bacteroidales; family Bacteroidaceae; genus Bacteroides; species Bacteroides sp. AF25-5LB. Next base: position 120,119 of record NZ_QTMC01000009.1, on the reverse strand, counting down.
CGGCAGCAAGCAAGGCATCCGTCTGCGTGCCGGCACGGAAGTGGAAATAGACAACGCCAAGATCTGCGGCAAAGGCCAACCCCTGACCGTGGAAACCGCCCTTACCGAAAACGCCCTAAAGAACGGCACTTCCAAGCTGACCAACATCACCCTCACCGCCGAGCTGAGCAGCAAAGAAGGCATCTACACCCATGCCGACTTCATCGCCGTGACAAGCAACAAGGTGAACGCCAACCTGAGCTACAGCTCTTTCGAGGACATCAGGAAAGAATGCAGCTGGATGAACGGAAGCTGGGTGAAGTAAAAAAAGAAGCACTCGCAAGACTATAAAAAAACACACAACTTCTTCAACAGCGTGCCCCTCGAATGCCTTTCCTGCTTCAAGGGGTACGTGCTGTTTCAAGAAAGAAACTAAAAATACCGTTTACTTCTTCTTCAGCTCCTTCTTCAATTCTTGAACCTGAAAGCTGAACAAGTCCAGACGACGGCAAACGCGCTGCATGAAACTGCCTGCCGCCCTGAAGCAGATACGCGAAATGCGCACTTTATCTGCCGTGCAGTCCTCTATCCGTTCCACCGGTTCGCTGGTGATGGAGGGGAAAAAATTTCCAAGTCCCTTGATGTTCACCGTGCGTCCACTGGCCAGATAGTCCGCTATAATATCCGGCAGTTGCACCAGCACGGACTGGGCATCGCCCACCTGCAGGGAGCTGACAAAAGCCAGTCTCTTGGCAAGTTCATCGTTGCTCACCGGTTCAGGCTGAAGCACTTTTGATGCCGCATAGTAGCGCACCACTTCCTTGTCTCCACTCTTGTCCACCTTCTTGCGGACCACATAATTCATTGACATACCAATCTTTCTTTTAATTAGGTTAGCAAAAAAACGAAAGATATTCCCACCCGGCGTGAAACACATCTACAGCCTACGCACACAAAGCCTATACCTTACGGTAAAGACTCCGTGACCGAATACCTTTCACTATATAACTGAATACCTAAAACACCCGGATGTATTGCCCCAAAACATGGGGATGTTTTCACCCAAAACACCCGGATGTAATACCCCAAAACATGGGGATGTTTTGGGAGAAAAGATAGGGATGTTCTGACCTTTCAGTATAGGGTTCAAAGGTAATGACTCCCTATGAGAAATACAATAGATATAGGTCTTTTTGATGGTCGGAATCAAGCTCCTTTTTCTTCGGAAGCAACAGGCAGTATCCGCTGGAAATCTCTGCCGGACGGAGACTGGAATACCTGCAAATCGAATTCGGGGATAATTGCCAGCACATGGTCGAACACATCCGCCTGCACCCCTTCATAGGGCACCCAATCCTTCAGCGCACAGAAGAAATAAAGCTCTATCGGGATACCGCGGTCGGTAGGCTGGAGTTGGCGCACCATGCAGGTCAGTTCCTGATTTACATCGGGAAGACTTTTCAAATAAGCCGTCAGATACGCCCGGAACACACCCAGATTGGTCTGGCGGCGTCCGTTGACGAGGATGGAGTTATCGATGCCGTTTTCTGCATTGTACTTTTCAATCACTTCCTCCGTCTGCTCCACATAATCTTTCAGCAGTTGTATCTTGCGATATTTTGCCAGCATCTCCGGGGTGCAGAAACGGACGCTGGTCATGTCGATATTGATGCTGCGCTTCACTCGCCGCCCACCGCTCTCGCGCATGCCGCGCCAGTTCTGGAAGGAGTCGCTGACAAGCAGGTAAGGAGGGATGGTGGTAATGGTATTGTCCCAGTTGCGCACTTTTACGGTGTTCAGTGTCACTTCTATCACCGTGCCGTCGGCGCCATACTTGGGCATGGCAATCCAATCGCCCACCTTCAGCATGTCGTTCGCCGAAAGCTGCACCCCGGAGACAAAGCCCATAATGGAATCCTTGAACACCAGCATCAGGATGGCTGCCGAAGCACCCAATCCGGCAAGCAGCGAAAGCGGGTCGCGGCCTATCAGCTCACCCACAACCACAATGCCACCCACCAGCCACAGAATGACCTGCATGGTCTGCAACATCCCCTTTAAAGGGCGGTCGCGGAACTGCTCCCTCTCGCTGTATACGCTATAAACGGCTTTCAGGAAGGAGTTGACGAAGCTCAGGAAAGTAATGATAATGTAAATAAGGCAGATACGCCGGATAAAATCCATTGCCGATGAACCGACTTCGACAAATGCCAATGGGACAAACAGATAGATGATGACGGGAGCCACCATGCGGCTGAGGTGCACCATCACTTTGCGGTCGAATACGATGTCGTCCCATGTAGCTTTGGTCTTCTTCACCAGTTGTGCCACTACTTTCAGCAGAATTTTCCGGCATAGGGCATCCGCCAGAAAAGCAACGGCAAGTATCAGTGCGAAGGCTATGAACTGGTCGAACATGTCGGCACGGGAAGGGGATATGCCCCACCCGATTAAAAGGTCGTCTATCTTCTTCAATATCTCCATAATCATATGTTTATCATAACGGCAATCTTATCTACGCGACTGCTCCTCCCGCTCAAGGAACTCCATGATATCTTCTTTCAACCACTGATAAAGATAAAGGTTCTTGTAGCCGCTGTTTTTTTTCAGCATCACGGATACATTGACCTGACTGTTCTCATACCCCGTCAGTTCGTTGCGGAACTGTTCGTTATGCTCTGCCAGGCGCTTTATCTCCTGCTCGCGCTCGCGACGCAAGACGGTACATACCGGGATAAGGATTTTCAGCACTACACAATCCATGATATGGTGTCCCTGGATATAAAGATAGGTATTGTCCGGAGTCAGTCCCAAACGTTCCAACTCCGTGCCCAGCTGTTCCACCCGGTCGATGTAGTGGGGGAAACGGGCTTGCAGTTCGGACAGCTTTGCCGACACCGTCTTTTGCATCTCGTCCAGACTACGGTAAGGATGACGCAGGCTTATCTCCTGCAAACGCACGCAGGCGTTGAAGTCGTACATCGGGAAAGTGTGTGTGTCGTGCTGGCGGTAGAACCAGACATTCCACAGAAACAGCGGATAGGCAATCTGAGAATAACGCTTCAGAAAAGCAGGGAAGTCCAGGATATGCCGGTCGTTCAGCGTGGCCTGCACACAGACTTCATGCAGACTGTCGGCAAAGCAGTGGAAGTTCTCGATGGCATAGCCATAAGTCTGAAAGATATAGGGATTCTTGTTTATCTTATGCGACACCTTGGTGGCACCTTGCAGCAGGAAGTCGTAGTCGCTGTCTACACAAGCTATCAAGCTGCGGCCCAGCTCTGCCGTATTCAGCGTGTTCATCAGTACCATTTTCTTGCCCTTTGCCAGAGAGGTGGCCGAGGGAAGCATCACTTGAAAATAACGTTCCTCGTTCTCGAACTCGGACAACAGCGTCCGCCAGAAAGCGATGTCATCATAGCTTTCCACATACGCCACTATGCGCCTGCGTGCCCTCTTGGGAGACAACTTGCGGGCGGCATCCAGATAGGAGGAAGTAAGGTTATGTCTTAGGGAAGTAGCCACGCATCCAGGGATTAAGGATTAGGGATTAGGGATGAAATCTCGCTCACTTCGGTCACGGCATCCAGCCAGCCTTCCATGATGACGGCAGGCGAATGGGTGGTGAGAATAAGCTGCACATTGGGATTCAGGTTGCGTATCATGCCGATGAGCTTCTGCTGCCATTCGATGTGCAGGGAGGCTTCCGGCTCATCCATGAAGAGTACGCAGTGGTCATCGTCACGCACCAACACGGTCAGCAGGATGACGAGCATCTGCTTCTCGCCCGAAGACAATTTGTAAGGCAATAGGCGCTCGCCGTTCTGATAGAAAACGATGTCGTTGCTTTTGCGGTCTATCGTCTTATGGGTATAGCTAAAAAGCTCGTCAATCATATCCTGGAACTTCCGCTTCGGGAGGGAAAGGGAGGGAGCTAGGCTGCGCTGCTCTTCATCACCACTGAGCAGCTCTATCATCTTATTGCCGATGTTCACTTGGTAGTCCAGATAACGGCGCTGGAGCAGATAGAGCTGCCAGTCCAGTTCCGACTTCACGTTGGCATCGGCCATGCGTGCCGTAAAGTCGCCCATGATAAGGGGGCGGTCGTAACTACGGATTACATCATAAGGGATAAAGGTGGCTGCGGGGTTGTCGAAGTAGACGTGTACGCCGTTCTTCTCGTCACTCTTCACTTCACCCGATGTCTGTTCCAGATAGTTGACCGAACGGTTCAGGATAGTGGTCTTCCCCACTCCGTTGATGCCGGAAAGTATATTGACGTCAGGACGCAGGTCCCAGGCAATATCGTACCGATGCCACAATTCGTGTATTTCGATACGCTTGATGTAATTGGCTTGTACTTCCATGGTTTCTTGCTTTAATTAAAAGCAAATATACACGATAATCTCTTATTTCTACGCCCACGAACCAGAAAAATCATATAATGAAAGATTTTCTCTTTTCAGAAAATAGTTGTTCTTTTGCACCCGCAAAAAACAAAAGAGTATGAACAAGAACATTCAAGGGCATCTGTTCGCCCTTACCGCAAATATCTTATGGGGCTTGATGGCACCTATAGGCAAGTCGGCTCTGGTGGAGTTTTCCGCGTTGTCAGTAACCACATTCCGCATGGTAGGCGCAGCCGCCTGCTTCTGGCTCCTTTCCTTGTTCTGCAAACGCGAACAGGTGGACCACCGGGACATGCTGAAGATATTCTTCGCCGCACTCTTCGCCCTGGTATTCAATCAGGGTGTCTATATCTTCGGCCTCTCCATGACTTCGCCCATAGACGCCTCCATCGTTACAACCACGCTGCCTATCGTCACCATGATAGTAGCTGCAATCTATCTGAAAGAACCGGTCACCAACAAGAAAGTGCTGGGTATCTTTGTAGGGGCTATGGGAGCATTTATACTCATCATGAGCAGCCAGACCACCGGTGCCGGCAATGGCAACCTTATCGGAGACCTTCTCTGCCTGCTCGCCCAAATCAGCTTCTCCATTTATCTGACCGTATTCAAGGGGTTGTCGCAGAAATACTCTCCCATCACCCTGAACAAATGGATGTTTGTCTATGCCTCCATGTGCTACATCCCGTTCTCTTACCACGACGTGGCTTCCATACAGTGGAGCAGCATCTCCACAGCCGCCCTGCTGCAAGCGGGATATGTGGTTGTGGGTGGAAGCTTCCTTGCCTATATCTTCATAATGAGTGCGCAGAGACTGTTGCGCCCCACTGTGGTGAGCATGTACAACTACATGCAGCCCATCGTGGCCTCAACCGTTGCCATCATCTTAGGCTTGGGAGTGTTCAATTTGGAAAAGGGGATAGCCATAGCCCTGGTATTCCTGGGAGTGTACATCGTGACACAAAGCAAGTCACGCAAGGACTTTGAGAAAGAAGGGAAAGCCGTATAGGACAGCCATTCCGCCGTCACAGCACACCGGCACGTACCCGGCTCAGAGATTCGGGAGTCATTAACAGATAAGATGCTATGTGGTTGACTGAGGCACGCCGGGCTATCTCCGGATAATCTCTGACGAAACGCGCATACCGTTCGCGTGAGGTTTCGAAACGCCAAGAGTCTGCTTTATATTGGGAAAGCATTAAAGACCCCTCCAACAAATGACGAAGCAGACGGGCTATATGCAGATAGCGCTCAGAGAGTTCGACCAGTCCTGCATACGAAATGCTCCAGATGACGCCTTCCTCCAGGGATTCCAGCTGAAGGCAATTACGGCGTCCGGTGAAAAGGCTGACGATACACATGGCGCCGTCACCATCGCAGGCAAAGTTCTCTGTAATGTCCCGGCCTTCTTTGAAATAGAACTGGCGAAGCAGTCCTTTCTCTACGAAAACAATATCCCTGGCTATATCTTTCTCACTAATCAACAGTTCTCCTTTGTGCACCTCACGGCGTACAAACAAACCGGCAATGAGCTCCAGCTCCTCAGAAGGGAGTTCATGAAGGCGGCGGGTAAACCGCCGCGCCACTTCCATGTTGTTTTCCTTAGTCATCGATATAGAGAAAGGGATATGCCCTTATTTCTTCAGTTCTGCAAAATAGGTGTCCAGCAAGTTCTTGGCAGCCACAAAAGAAGTCAAGTTGCCTTGTAGCACTTGGTTTTCCTTGCCAGTCAGCATCGCTTCAATCTGCGGATTGTGGTAGAAGCTGTCACGCAGCTGTTCGTTAATGGTCTCGTACATCCAGTATTTGCTTTGCTCGTTGCGGCGGTATTCAAAATAGCCGTTATCTTTCACAAAGTCAATGTATTTGTAGACCATATCCCACACTTCTTTTACACCAAGATTATAGAAACCGGAATAAGTCAGCACTTGGGGTGTCCAACCGCTCTCCGGAGCCGGGAAGAGGTGCAGCGCATTACGGAACTGCGTTGCTGCCAGTCTGGCCCGCTCCAGATTGTCGCCATCAGCCTTATTAATAACAATGCCATCGGCCATTTCCATGATGCCGCGTTTGATGCCTTGCAACTCATCGCCCGTACCCGCCAGCTGTATCAGCAGGAAGAAGTCTACCATAGAATGTACGGCAGTCTCACTCTGCCCCACCCCTACTGTCTCTACAAATATCTTGTCGAAACCGGCAGCCTCACAAAGCACAATCGTTTCACGCGTCTTGCGTGCCACGCCACCCAGCGAACCGGCAGAGGGACTGGGACGTATAAAGGACTTGGGATGAACGGAGAGCTTCTCCATACGCGTCTTATCACCGAGAATACTGCCTTTGCTGCGTTCGCTGCTCGGGTCAATGGCAAGAACGGCCAACTTGCCTCCGTGTTCCTCCAGTACATGCAAGCCAAATACATCAATAGAGGTACTTTTACCAGCACCGGGCACACCACTGATGCCCACACGAACAGAGTTTCCCGAATAGGGCAAACACTTCTCTATCACCTCCTGCGCCACAGTCTGGTGCTCCGGTTTCACACTTTCCACCAGCGTCACAGCCTGGCTGAGTACCGTAACATCACCTTTCACTATGCCCTCCACATAGTCTGATACGGAAAGCTCGCGTTTCTTCCGCCTGGGACGGTTCTTCAAGTAAGGATTGACCGATGAAGGTTGCTCAATGCCTGCATTGACAACCAAGCCTTTATATGCTTCATTATTTTCGGGATGTTCCATGGTTTAATGTGCTAATATGGTTAATATGCTAATGTGCTAATATGAGGAATGTGCTGAATATATTAATAGGCTTTTATGACAATCTCTACTATCTCCATTAGCATATTGGCACATTCCTCACATTAGAACATTACTTGATGTTGATTTCAACTTTCGGCTGCATCGGGTCATTGGTAATCATCAGCAGACGCAGATGACGGCGCTTCTTGCCTATATTCTTCTTCACTACCGTTACCCGCAGGCGAGTGCTTTCACCGGGTTGCAATACACTCTTCTTGAGGTTAACTCCCACTGCCGGGTGGAATACCTGGAGCTTGTTTATCTGTAAAGGAGAACGCCCGGTATTGGTAATGGTAATATCTTGACGTGCTTTTGACTTCTTGGCCAATATCGCACTCATATCAACTTCTTTGGTAGAAAGGTTGATGGCAGGAGCATTAGCCTTCTCCACTTCCGTCATTCCGGAGAAATCCGGTAAAAGAATGGCAGAAACGGGAATTTCGTTTTCATCGCCCACCTTGTCACCGGAGAAGCGAGAAAGATAGACCGACGCTTGAGTCAGTCCGAGGTCAGTCAGTCTTTCCGAATTCAATGTAAGTGTAATCACTCCTTTTTCTCCCTTTTGCAATACATTAGGTTCTACTTTTGTCTGCAAATAAGGGGGTAGATGCATCAGTACCGGTTCATAAGGACGGTCGGAAAGATTGACCACGCCGATATGAATCACCGGCTGCTCACCATGCTGAATATCGGGAAAATCGAGGCTGTTCTTGTCAATACGTATCTGACCGATAAGATAGGGATGCGTCTTGGTAAAGTCCTTGATTTCCTGTACTACTTCACCATTGAATTTCAAATAGACCAGATTGGGTTGCGCATTGCTGTAAATAGCCACGGATTTCTGGAAATGCCCCAATGCCTTAGCATCAAAAGTCACATTCACCGTTCCTTTTGCCCCCGGAGCAATAGGCGTTTTTGTCCACTGAGCTACGGAGCAGGCACAATCCGGCTCCACTTCTGTAAGCACTAAAGGCCGGTCACCCGTATTGGTGATGGTATATTGCACAGTCACGGGATGCTTCCATTCTATCTGGCCGAAACTGTACATCTCTGTATTCGAGGTAAAACGAGCTTGCGCTACGGCAGCCAATGCCACACTTGCAAGCACATATAAAGTGATCAATATCCTCTTCATCTATTTTTTAATATCAAGATTTCCTAATTCTGCTACTCTTATTCAATATTAGCCGGACAAAAATAGGTGTTTTTAGCGAGAGTACCTAAAATAGAGGAGCGCAATTTGTACAAATTGCGCTCCATACTCTATTGTTACTTTATTACAATTATCCCTCCCGCCGAATGCGAAGCATACTCCGGAGCATACGCACATTGTATAGTGGCCAGCCCCGTTTCGTATGTTCCGCCACGGGCTATGCGATAACTGTGCTCTAAGACATAAACGCCTTTGCCCAAATGGTCGAAGAAGAAATTGGTTGCGGCATCTTCCACTTCTGCATAATAACCGAGGCCATTACTCCAACGATAACCGGAAAGCGAGCCTATAGGTTCAAAGCAGGCACCCCGCAGGTCTTTCAACTGAACAAAATCCATAGCACGATCCAAGCGGATAGTCAAACGGGCCACTATTTTATCACCGACGGATAATACGGTCCCTTCCGCAACCGGTTGCAAGGACTTGCCGCCACTGGCCGATATACGCTCTACATAAAGTTTCTTCTCTACATTCAATTCACCACCCTGCTGCTTTACATCGGATATGGGTGACAGATACTGGGCATAAACAGCTCCCCAGGCAATGCCTGCATCCCGTTTCTCTACTGTAACGGTTTTAGCTTTCAGCTCCGGACTTCCTTGAATGAAAGTTTCCTTGACATAACCTAAATCTGGGATTATGGTCTTTGCAGGCGACAATGTTTCCAGAACTTCGTTGCCTAACGTAATACGTACGTCTCCCCGGCTTTCCAGCAGGTTAGTGCCCTGACAAAGCAATGCATAAACAGCATCAGCCGTTGCAACCGGAGAATTCCAGCTGACAGTCTGCTTCTGTTTCAGCAGCCAGAGTTTCATTTCCTCCACCAAAGCATCGTTGCCACCTGCCATACGCAGGGCTTCCATTACTTCTACATGGGCAGGGATGGGTAGCATACCCCAGTTGTACGGATTTGCCTGGAAAGCAAAGTATGCACCCAGTTCATCCGTCTGTACCAAGTGTTCCTTGAGAGAGGCGATGAATTCATGCGCCTCGGCTGTACGCCCTACCGCTTTCAGAATGATGGCAGACTGCGCCTTGCTGCTCATTGTTCCATCTTTAAGATTGGCCCCAACTTTCGACAAGAAGTAACGGTAAGCATCCTGGTTTGCAGCCGGTACTTTTTCACCGCTGACAGCAATCAGATACAGATACGTCATGGCAGCTTCCGAGTTGACAGTAATTCTAGCGCCATTTTTCTCAGATTTACGGATATTGCGATATTCTTCCAAAGCCTGCCGATTCAAATAGCCGAAAGCTTTCTGCCGCATGGCGGCAACTTCTTCAGGCAGCTCATTTTTCGTCAGCAAAGGAAGACGAACAAGTAATTCTGTAATATAGCCAGTTATATAGCAGCTACCGGGCATTCCTTTATACCAGCTCCATCCACCGTCTTCACCCTGCAATTCTTTCAATTTGGTAAAAGCGGAAAGATTGCGGTTATTCAGTTGGTTGATATCAAACAGCGTGGCAATACGTGCCTGCTGTTCGGCTTCAGTAGTAGCTTCCAGTACCCACGGAGACTCGCTGAGCAGGATATTCTTCACATCCTGATTCTTCTCCAACTGGCTGAGGAAGGTTTCTTTCGTACCACCGGCAGCCTTCCAACTGTCAAATACAGTCTTAATGCGGGGCTGGCTGTTGGCAATGAAGCCTGCCAGACTATTGGCATACCAAGCTGTAGCCCAAGAAATGGCATTATCATTGGCAGGCAGGCTCAATGCCGGCAACGCTTGTACAGCATACCAAGCCGGATTCCCGGTAAATTCTACAGTTAGACGACGGTCTGTCGCTGTACGGCTATTACGATTGAAAAGGCTGTCTAATGAGAACGTACGGGTCTCTTCGCCACGAATAGGCATAGCAAGCGTTTCCGTAATGTACTCCTTATTACTTAATACGGGCAACAGATGCTGCTCGCCATCGCTGAACGCGCCTCCATCAGCGACCATACGGACACCAAGCAAATCATAGCAGTCGGACACATCAAAATGGAAGTTGACGGCAGTATTTCTTCCTGCTTCTACTGAGAATTTCTGACGCTGAGTAGCAATAACTTTCTCCGTCATAGGGTCGAACAGTGTGAATACAGCTGTTCCTTTCACCGCTTTACCCGTCAGATTGGCTATTGTTCCGACTATCTGTGTTTTATCTCCTACGCGGACAAACCGAGGCATATTCGGAGTCAGCATAAACTCCTTGGCAGTTACAACAGAAGCATCCAACATCCCAGTCTGCATATCCTTAGTATGTGAGTAACCACGGAAATTCCAACGGGTCAAACTCTGCGGCATCGTAAAGGAAAATGCAAGCTCCCCTTGTTCGTTGGTACGAAGTTGAGGATAAAAAAAGGCTGTTTCGGCAAAATTGGTGCGAAGTCCCTCAATAGGTTGCAAGGCCTCGCCAACCGGTATCGTTTCCGATTCAAAAACAACATCTTCCACTACTTGTGCAGGAACATATTTCACTTCAACGGCATTCCCAGATTCTGCTTTAGAAGCAAGCATCGGCTGGTTGGCACCACGTATTCTAAGATTACCGGTCAAAGAGCCATTCCGGGTAGTCCCATATCCCACAACACTTACTTCTTCCAAAAGCGCATTGTCTTCTACCATCACTATCCGCATCCTTCCATCCATATAAGGAGAACAGAAGTGGTCAAACGACCACACCGGAACCCTCCAAGCCTTCAACGGGAAATAAATGGAGAAGTAATTGCTATTATAACGGCTCGCACCACGGAATGCTCCATACAGATTATCCGGATAGAAGACCCGTAGTATCTGGTTACTCTTATAAATCTTATCCAGTGAAGCGTCGTACATCGTAGCCAGCATTTCAGCCGCAGCAGGCATACCTTGAGGCGTCTTTATGACGAGCTTCCACTCTTCCTCTTGTCCGGGATGCAAACGGTCACGGAACACTTCCCATTTCATGCCGAGAGCACGTTCAGGCTGCCGCTTCTTCAGTTCAACCTGATGGTTATACATCTCACCATCTTTCACAAAACTGAAAAGAACGGTGATTCCCTTGCCATATGCTTCCTTATAAGGGAATTCCATACGGATAATAGTATCATTCAACTGCAACACACGGCTTTCAATGCGTTTTCTCTCACAAAATACATCCATCAGCACATATGCATCCCGATAAGAAGTCCCCAACAGAAAAGCGGCAGGGTGCTGTACATCAAATTCCTCATTTTCTTTATAATAAAAGAAATCTGTAAACGCAGCCGGACACTTGTCACTCTTTGAAAAGAGCATGAAACTGTCACTGCCATATGCCCCGTTATTCTCTTCACGTCCCAAACTATCACGCACGGAAAGTTTCAAACGATAGTTACCTGAAGGAAGCTTGTTCCAAGCCGAAAAATCCTGGAGCCGATTGGCCATGAAGTCCCCCTCTAATATTACATCAGTCAAAGGGTCAGAGTCTCCTATATTCCTCCCCCGATCCCGTTCTGTTAATGGATACAGATAATAGGAGCCTTTCATATCTTGAGGAACATTCATCATATTATTCACTCTAAAAGTGAACAGCATGCTATCTTCCTTACAAACATATTGAGGCAGGCGGACATCAAAGGAATAAGCCTTAGGGCCTGCCAGCAAGTTATACGAAGCGGACTGCGTTTCACCAGCCTCATCCGTCACCACCGCCTCCACATGATAAGTATACACACTTCCATACCCGTCTGTATCTACAACCGGAACCTCTAAAGTCAAGGGTATGGAAAAATCCCCGTTGGCATCCAATTGTATGGTGTCAGACAGTAATGGTTTATCAGCATTGCTCCAATAGCCAGGTCTCGGATTCCGGCGAGTCACCGTATATGCCAATGGCACATCCTGTACCATCATGCCATTGAAAGCCTTGACATTTCCTTTCAACACTACCTTGCCCCCCAGTCGGTAAGCTTCCGAAACCGGAGTGAAGGCAATCTCAAACGTAGGTCGCTTGTACTCCTCTACCCTAAAAGTGACGGTAGATTGAGGCTCTTTAGTCCGTATACTGAACATGCCATTCAGGCAAGCTGCCGGAAGTACAAACTCCGTAGCAAAAGAGCCGAAATCATTGGTCTGCACCTTCCTAGTGGCAAGTTCCTTTCGGTTGGCATCCAACAAGACAAGCTCATAATCAACTCCTTGTAGCACCTGGGCATTATCACTGTTCTGTTTGTAAGCTATTCCTTTTACATGGACGGTCTGCCCGGGGCGATAAAGCGAACGGTCTGTCAGCAATGCCATCTGCCTCCAATCTGTATCCTTTATACCGTAATAAGAATGATTCATATAAACATTCTGCGGCATCATACCTGTGTCTCTGCCTTTACGCGCCACATAACTTCGGATTCCACTCTGCCAGGGTAATACAGCTTTCCCCCCGGCATCAGTCAGTACCTCTGCCATCACTTTTCTATTCTTCTCATCATAAGAAGAGTAGAAACTCACCTTGGCATCAGCAATCGGCTGTCCGCTACGGGCATCCAATGTAACCACTTCCATACGGTCGTCACCCAAATCCAATGTCAGCACCTTGAAGCGAGTAGATACCAAAAATTTATCATCTGTACGGGCCGTTTCAGCATCAGGTACTATTTGAAGAATATAGACTCCCGTTTCCCGAGGTATCATGAACTTAAATACAGTGTCCGAGGCAAGATAAGGGACATCTTCAGGCAATTTATCCTTGCCTGGCAACGGCTTTAAGCCAAAATGCGTGGAAGAAAACTTCCGGGCATACTTTCTATAAGTATCTTTATTTATACCATGGTCCATCCAAGGCACTTCACTTAAAGTAGTGGCATATAAGTTGAGAGTGAAGCCCCCGACATTACGATAATGCAGTCTCATATTTACCGAATCGCCGGGATAACCGCTTTCATTCATAGTCAGAATGAGTTCAGGCTGCAAAATCTGTTCACGGATATTTTTCAACTCATTGATACGCTTATACGCAGGATAGCGCTTCAAGCCTTCTTCACAGACTTTTAGAGCCTCATCAGCGCGTTTCGGTTCCAAACGGCGCAGGTGGTTGGCTTTATGAATGTAAACCTCGGCACAAACCTCTCGTGAACCGTATTCCTTTATCAATTTATCCAAAACCTCAAGATATTCCCGATTAGCCTTTTCCTGACGCATTCGGAAAGTAGGATAAGGCTGCTGGCTGATACCACCGGTCAGCTTCCAGCTCCAATAATCAAGAGAACAGAGCAACATAGCATCTTCCGAACCGGCACGATGTCGATAAGCATTCATCATATCCAGATAAATCCTTTCGATACGGGTCTGTACCAAAGAATCTACGCTGAAACCATCCAGCTGCCGATAAGCATCAACAGCACGGCTTACCAATAGATGGTACATATCGTGCCCATAGAACCGGCTACCGTCTTCCAACACCACAAAAGGCACATATTTTTCTGCAGATGTATCAAGCAAGCGGATGGAATCCTGCAAGGATGCACGGTTACACCTATCTATTTTATCCACAAACTGGCTGATACTCCACTCACGGATATCTTCCGGGACCTCGTCAACAGCCAGTAGAGTACGTGACAGCAAGACACGGCGATTCTTCCGCATCAAGTCAACATATTCATATGCCAACAAAGAGTGTAGAATAGCCTTGTTCACAGGATTCCTCTCCGATTGTGCCCAAGATTCCATATATTTCAGACTGGAGTAAAGGCTGTCCGGAGTCAGCCCCTCTTGATAAGTCTCCCTACAAATGTAGGCTTTCAACATTTGCGGAGCATTCTGCTCTTGCCGACCTTTCCGATAGATTTCATCAGCCAGTTTTATCACTGTTTGAGGCAGGCTTTTCTTTTGAGCCTGCTCCACCTGCTTCCACAACTTATCGTACGTCTGCGCATACAATGCCGACCCCCCAAATGTAACCAGCAGCAACAATATGCTACAAATTCTTTGAATTACTCTCATGATTATTCGTTTGTTAGTCTTTGTATTAATAACAAAGGAAGTGAATAAAGTTCAAACAAATGTACTTTTAGATATAAAAAATCTTATTCTACTCCTACAAAAAAACAAGGGATATGTTTTGCAAACATATCCCTTGTTCTATACTTAAATGTTAGTGTACTCACATTTGGAGGCTATAATATCTCATTGCCTCCATCCAATTCTTACCAGCGGCGGTAAGAATGTGCTTAAATGAATTTGCAATCTTCTTTTTCATAATCTTAAAAAATTAAACCAATACCTGAAAACTAAAATTCAATACTTCACGAAAGGGGAGGAATGCTTAAAGCATTACATACCCCCAAATGTTCTTATCGGCTTCGCCGACATGCTTAAAAAAACTCTTTAACACTTTCATTTTGTTATCCTCCTAAAATCAATCTTGTTATCCTTAAAAAATCTACTAGTTTTCTATTGTTTTCATGTTTTACAACACAAAAATAGAGCCTTTGTTCAAGATAACAAGCAAAAAATGGATAAAAAACATGTTTTATAACATATTTCTTGACTTAAGTCAATTTTCAAGGAGAAAGTGAAAGGATATTGACATGCATTGTAATAAGTCCGAGACATTCTGGCAGAAAGAGGACAAACTGTCACAGACAAAAAAAGGCAGGATACTTATAAAGCACCCCGCCCCTATTCATAACATAAAGTATTCTCTACTTTTCAGGAGTCTGCTCCAATGTAGCCACCAAGAAACTATAGAACTTGGAAACAGTAGGAATTAACGCACGCTCGTCCGGTGAATGCGGAGAACGCAAAGTGGGACCGAAAGAAATCATATCAAGTCCTGGACAATTGGCACCAATAATACCGCATTCCAGACCTGCATGAATAACCTTCACGGCAGGTTCCACACCAAACTGCTGCTTATAGGACAGCTTCATGGCATGCAGTATAGGAGAATCCACATTGGGCTGCCATCCGGAATAACCACCACTCAATTCCACCTTCATACCTGCCATAGCGAAACAAGCTGTCAGGCTGTCTGCCAGGAAATCCTTCATTGTATCGCAAGAACTACGCGCCAAAATACGAACTTCGGCCTTACCATCTGCAATGGTTACGATAGCCAAATTAGAGGAGGTTTCTACAGTATCGGGAACAGTAGGAATCATACGCATCACACCATTCTGGCAAGCCATCAACACGTTAATCATATTATCCTGGATTTCTGAGGGAACAACGGCAGCAGGTAGAGTCACCTCTTCTACACTCAGAGTAATACCACTTTCAATCGGAGCATATTCGTCATTCAGTTGTGCCTCGTATTCCTTCATATAATCTTCCAAACCGTCCATATCCTCAGGATTGAACACCAATACCGCATGTGCTTCGCGAGGGATAGCATTACGCATATTGCCACCTTCAAAACTTGCCAGCTGGGAGTCAAACTCAATCAGCAAATCATGTACGATACGTGCCAGCAATTTATTGGCATTACCGCGCCCTTCATTGATTTCCAAACCGGAATGACCGCCACGCAAACCTTTCAACGTAATTTTACGAGCAACGAAATCGACCATAGGCATCTCCTCCTTATATTCCAAAGTAGCAGTAATATCAAGACCACCGGCACAGCCGATATAGAGTTCTCCTTCGTCCTCAGAGTCAAGGTTCAGCAGAATTTCCCCTTGCATAGTTCCCGGTTTCAAGCCGAATGCACCATACATTCCCGTTTCTTCATCCTTAGTAATCAGAGCTTCCAATGGACCATGCTTCAAGTTATTATCTTCAAGTACCGCCATAATGGCAGCCACTCCCAAACCATTATCTGCCCCCAGCGTGGTTCCTTTGGCTTTCACCCAATCACCGTCAACATAGGTTTCAATGGGATCTGTTGTAAAATCGTGGATAGTATCGTTGTTCTTCTGGGGCACCATGTCCATATGCGCCTGAAGGATGACGCCCTTGCGGTTTTCCATACCCGGAGTGGCAGGCTTACGAATAATAACATTGCCGACCTCGTCGACAAATGATTCCAACCCCAAGCCTTTTCCAAAATCAATAAGGAATTTGGTAATCTTCTCCATATGTCCTGACGGACGGGGAATCTGGGTCAGTGAATAAAAGTGCTTCCATACATTCTGTGGAGCTAACTGTAAGATTGTACTCATAATTCTAAAAAGTTAGTTTTCGCAAATATAACGGTTTATTCTCGGAAAGTACAATAAACCGGGATTTTTCTAAAGTACTAAATCATCGGCTATCTTAAATATGGCTTTTACATCATTTAGGAATTTCTCCCGCTTCCATATACAAGCAACAATATCGTTTAAAGAAACCAATCTTCCAACAACCTTTACGACTCCAGTACATATAAGGAAATGCCGAAGTTATTGCAAAGAAGTATTACAGTACTTTTAAAGGAGTACTACAGTGGTTCTCTATAAATAACTGTTTCTGTCCTCTAACATAAGAAATAACAATATAGGAACTCACCACAAGAAACGTCTATTTCTTTGTCCTATTCGCCAACACCAGGTGCAACGACCCGTAGATGCCCAGCACTATCACCAGCAACGTCTGTATGCCATGCACTATCAGCGCAAAGACACCCACATCCGTAGCATTTACCCCATAAAGCATCATCATAGTGATGACAGCAAAGTGCCAGGGACCTGCCCCGTTGGGCGTAGGAACAATGACTGCAAACGTTCCTCCGACAAACATCACCATTCCGGCAAGGAAACTAAGGTGCTCTGTAAACTGGAAGCAATAGAAAGTTATATAGAAATGATAAAAATAGCATAGCCAAATAAGTAAAGTGTAAAGAACAAACAAAGGCACATTCTTCACATTCTTAAGCGACATCACACCTTCCCATATATTCAAGACTACCCCCTTCACCTTTTCAAAAAAAGAGAGCATACGCAACAGAAAATAGAGAAGTACCAGAACACCAATAATAGAAAAAAGAGCCACATAAAACCAAGGAGAAGTCACAAGATGCATCAGTGATGGAATCTTGGTGCCCGTCTCCTCAAAAAAACGGAAAAAAACGGGCATCTGCACCAAAAAAGTAATCCCCGTAATCAGCAGAATGCAAAGCGTATCTACCAACCGCTCTGTCACCACCGTCCCCAAGGACTTCGCAAAGGAAACATTATCATATTTGGCAAGTACTCCACAACGTGAAACCTCTCCCACACGGGGCAGTACCAGATTGGTGGCATAAGATACGAAAATGGCATCGACGCAATCGCTTGTTTTGGGATGAGCATCCAGTGGCTCCAAAGTCTGCTTCCAACGCCAGCCTCGCAACACATGGCTCATCACACCGAAGAACAAGGACAACAACATCCACCACCAGTTCGTCTGATGAAGTAGAACTTCTTCTGCCTTTGAAAAGTCAAAATCACGATATACCCAATAGAGGATAAAACCACCCAATAAAATGGGTAAGATGATTTTCAACGTTTTTTTTAGCAGCTTATTCATACGATATTCCCAAATTCTTCATTCTTCATTCTTCATTCTTCATTGAAAAGAACTACCTTTGCTCCGTGTAAAGATAGGTTGTTGTTCACGCTACAGCCTACGTTTACGGAGCAAAAGTAATGATTTAGTTGATACATGAGAGTAGTTAAACCTAAAAAGTTTCTCGGGCAACACTTCCTGAAAGACCTGAAAGTGGCACAAGACATTGCCGACACGGTAGATGTCTGTCCCGAAATTCCCATCCTCGAAGTTGGTCCGGGAATGGGAGTACTGACCCAGTTTCTTCTGCCCAAAGAACGCAACGTCAAAGTAGTAGAACTGGACTACGAGTCAGTGGCCTACCTACGGGAAGCCTATCCGCAACTGGAAGACAACATCATTGAGGACGATTTCCTCAAAATGAACCTGCAACGGTTGTTTGGCGGGCAACCTTTTGTGCTGACGGGAAACTATCCTTATAATATCTCCAGCCAGATATTCTTCAAAATGCTGGAATATAAGGATCTGATTCCCTGCTGTACGGGTATGATACAAAAGGAAGTAGCCGAGCGCATAGCCGCCGGGCCGGGCAGCAAGACATACGGAATCCTAAGTGTACTGATACAAGCATGGTACAAAGTGGAGTACTTGTTTACGGTACACGAACATGTCTTCAACCCGCCCCCAAAAGTTAAAAGTGCCGTCATCCGCATGATGCGCAATGAAACGCACGATTTAGGCTGCGACGAGAAATTGTTCAAGCAAGTAGTGAAAACCACGTTCAACCAACGACGCAAGACACTGCGGAACTCCATAAAACCGATACTCGGCAAAGACTGTCCACTGACGGAGGACGTATTATTTAATAAACGCCCGGAACAACTGTCCGTAAAGGAATTTATTCAGCTGACCAACCAAGTGGAGCAGGCATTGAGAACAATTAATGATTAATGGTTAGTGATTAAACACGAATAATCATGGAAATAGACGAAGAATATATAGACAAAGTCAAAAGCCTGATAGAACAGAAAGACGCGGAAAACGTCAAGACACTTTTGACCGACCTTCATCCGGCGGATATTGCAGAACTATGCAATGACCTCGGCTTGGAGGAAGCCCGCTTCGTTTACCGCCTCCTTGACAACGAAACGGCAGCGGATGTACTGGTTGAAATGGACGAAGACATCCGGAAAGAATTCCTGGAACTTCTTCCTTCGGAGACCATTGCCAAACGTTTCGTGGATTATATGGACACGGACGATGCCGTAGACCTGATGCGCGAACTCGATGAAGACAAGCAGGAGGAAATACTTTCGCACATCGAAGATATAGAACAAGCCGGTGACATCGTTGACCTGCTGAAATATGATGAAGACACTGCCGGTGGTTTGATGGGTACGGAAATGGTGACTGTCAATGAAAACTGGAGTATGCCGGAGTGTCTGAAGGAAATGCGCCTGCAAGCTGAAAAGCTGGATGAAATTTACTACGTATACGTCATCGACGACGAAGACCGTCTGCAAGGAGTATTCCCATTAAAGAAAATGATAACTTCCCCTTCTGTCTCCAAGGTAAAGCATGTGATGCGAAAAGATCCTATCTCCGTCCATGTAGATACCCCCATTGACGAAGTGGTGCAAATCATCGAAAAGTATGACTTAGTGGCAGTTCCTGTTGTAGACAGCATCGGGCGCCTGGTAGGCCAGATTACCGTAGACGACGTCATGGACGAAGTCCGCGAACAGTCGGAACGTGATTACCAGCTGGCATCCGGTTTGTCCCAAGATGTAGAAACGGACGATAATGTTATGCGCCAAACTTCAGCCCGCCTTCCATGGCTACTCATCGGTATGCTGGGAGGTATAGGCAACTCCATGATATTGGGCAACTTCGACACGACTTTCGCCGCCCACCCGGAAATGGCCCTTTATATTCCGTTGATTGGCGGTACGGGGGGAAACGTGGGAACCCAGTCGTCTGCCATCATCGTACAAGGCCTTGCCAACAGCTCACTGGATGCCAAAGACATCTTCAAACAGGTAGCTAAGGAAGCTGTAGTGGCGGTTATCAATGCAACCATCATTTCCCTGCTAGTATACATTTATAATTTTATCCGGTTCGGAGCTACGGCTACGGTCACTTATTCCGTCTCCATCAGCCTCTTTGCAGTCGTCATGTTCGCCTCCATCTTCGGAACGCTAGTCCCCATGACTTTAGAGAAGCTGAAGGTTGACCCGGCCATTGCCACCGGCCCATTTATCTCCATCACCAATGACATTATAGGCATGATGCTGTACATGGGTATCACAGTCTTACTGTCATAAAAACAAGAAAATAGAAAAAAATCAAGGCAAATTGTATGAAGTAATCATTTTATTTCATTAATTTGTAGCCTAATGTAACCCGAACGGGAGGAACCCGTTTCTAAAAAAGTAAATACAATGACGGACACTCATGACACTAATCTCCCCGAAAAGCCGGTGGAATTAGAAGAAGAAAAGAAGACAGCAGAGGTTTCTGAACCGGCAACAACAGAAACTCCCGCTGAAGAAATCGTTTCAAAAAAGCCGGTAGAGTCAGTTCTGAAGCTCACGAAAGAGGAAATACTTGCCAAACTCAAAGAGGTGGTTGCAGACGTGGAGAACGTGGCAAAACCTGAAATAGACGGTTTGAAGCAATCTTTCTACAAGCTGCACAATGCTGAGCAGGATGCGGCGAGAAAACTGTTCATTGAAAACGGAGGCGCCGCGGAGAACTTTGTTCCACAAACAGACTGTGTGGAGGAAGAGTTCAAGAATATCATGTCCGTCATCAAAGAAAAAAGAAGTGCACTCACAGCCGAACTGGAGAAGCAAAAGGAAATGAACCTGCAGGTAAAGCTTTCCATCATCGAAGAGCTGAAGGAGCTGGTTGAATCTCCAGATGACGCCAACAAGAGCTATACGGAGTTCAAGAAACTACAGCAGCAATGGAACGAAGTTAAACTCGTTCCGCAAGCTAAGGTCAACGAGCTTTGGAAAAACTACCAATTGTATGTTGAGAAATTCTATGACCTTCTGAAACTGAACAATGAATTCCGCGAATACGATTTCAAGAAGAATTTGGAAATCAAGACACATCTCTGTGAAGCTGCCGAAAAGCTGGCGGATGAAGAGGATGTAGTTTCAGCTTTCCATCAGTTACAGAAGCTACATCAAGAATTTCGTGATACAGGGCCGGTAGCCAAGGAACTACGCGACGAAATCTGGGCACGTTTCAAAGCTGCCTCTACAACCGTAAACCGACGTCACCAGCAACATTTCGAAGCATTGAAGGAAGTGGAACAGCACAATCTTGACCAAAAGACTGTAATTTGCGAAATCATAGAAGCCATTGACTACAAAGAACTGACAAGCTTTGCTTCTTGGGAGAGCAAGACGCAAGAAGTCATCGCACTTCAAAACAAATGGAAAACCATTGGTTTCGCTCCGCAAAAAATGAACGTGAAGATTTTCGAACGTTTCCGCAAAGCGTGCGACGAGTTCTTCCGTAGAAAGGGAGAGTTCTTCAAGAGCCTGAAGGAAGGTATGAACGAAAACCTGGAAAAGAAGCGTGCCTTGTGCGAAAAAGCAGAAGCTCTGAAGGACAGTACCGACTGGAAAGCAACCGCCGATGAACTGACCAAACTTCAGAAAGAATGGAAAACCATTGGTCCGGTAGCAAAAAAATATTCGGATGCCGTATGGAAACGTTTCATCTCCGCTTGTGACTACTTCTTCGAACAAAAGAACAAAGCCACTTCTTCACAGCGCAGCGTAGAGCAGGAAAATCTGGAAAAGAAAAAAGCCATCATCGAGAAACTGAATGTTATCGATGACCAAATGGATACGGAGGAAGCTACCCAACTGGTACGCGACCTCATGAAAGAGTGGAACGGCGTAGGACATGTACCTTTCAAAGAGAAAGACCGAATCTATAAGCAATACCACAGCCAGGTAGACAAATTGTTTGAACGCTTCAACATCAGCGCCTCCAACAAGAAGCTAAGCAACTTCAAGTCGACTATCAGCTCCATTCAGGAAGGTAGTCCACAAGCCCTTTACCGGGAACGTGAGAAGCTGGTACGTGCCTTCGACAATATGAAGAACGAGCTTCAGACATATGAAAACAATCTCGGTTTCCTAACCACTTCTTCCAAAAAGGGAAACAGTCTGCTGACAGAAATCAACCGCAAGGTGGAAAAGCTGAAAGCAGATATCGAACTTGTAAAAGAAAAGATAAAAGTGGTGGACGAGAATATCAAAAATCAAGGATAACGCAACAAGATAAGACTTAAAAAAAAAATAGCCCCGCCCCCACGGCTGTATAGCTGTAGGGGCGGGTCTATTTTTTTATTAAGTCTTATCAATGATGGAACAGACGGATACCCGTGAACGTCATGGCAATGCCATATTTATCGCAAGTTTCAATCACATGGTCATCGCGTACAGAACCACCCGCTTGGGCAATGTAATCTACTCCACTCTTATGGGCACGCTCAATATTGTCTCCAAAAGGAAAGAATGCATCCGAACCCAAAGAAACACCTTTCAATGTATCCAACCAAGCCCGTTTTTCTTCACGGGTCAGCACTTCAGGTTTCTCCGTAAAGAACTGCTGCCAAACACCGTTAGCCAGCACATCGTCATGGTCTTCACTGATATAGACATCAATCGTATTATCACGGTCGGCACGGCGGATTTTCTCTACCCATGGCAAATTCAACACCCTCGGATGCTGGCGTAAATACCAAATGTCGGCCTTGTTGCCCGCCAAGCGAGTACAGTGGATACGGCTCTGCTGGCCGGCACCAATACCGATAGCCTGACCGTCCTTCACATAGCATACAGAATTCGACTGCGTATATTTCAAAGTGATAAGGGCTATCATCAAATCACGTTTCGCTGCTTCCGGGAAATTCTTATTCCGAGTAGGAATATTCGCAAAGAGTTCATCTCCATTCAGCTTTATCTCATTACGTCCCTGCTCAAACGTGATACCAAAGACATCCTTATGTTCAATCGGGGCAGGCTTATAGCCGGGACTTATCTGAATCACATTGTAAGTTCCTTTACGCTTTTCCCTCAAGATAGCCAGTGCTTCGTCCGTATACCCCGGAGCAATAACGCCATCCGAGACCTCGCGGTTAATAAAACGTGCAGTAGCCTCGTCGCACACATCACTCAAAGCGATAAAGTCACCATAAGAAGACATACGGTCGGCACCGCGGGCACGCACATATGCGCAAGCAAGCGGAGAGAGCGGAAGATTATCCACAAAATAAATCTTCTTCATTATTTCGTCGAGTTCCAAACCGATGGCGGCCCCCGCCGGACTGACGTGCTTGAATGAAGTTGCAGCAGGCATACCGGTCGCCTCTTTCAGTTCCTTTACCAACTGCCATCCATTCAAGGCATCCATAAAATTAATATACCCTGGACGTCCGTTCAGAACCTCAATAGGTAACTCCCCCTCCTGCATGAAAATGCGAGCCGGCTTCTGGTTAGGGTTACAGCCGTACTTCAGTGCTAATTCTTTTGCCATAAAATTCTGCTTTAATGTTGAAATGCTACAAATTTACAGAATATTTCCGGCTTACAGAAGCCTTGTCACTGAATTTGCCACCGAATGCCTACACTGAAATTTTCGTACATGATTGAAAAGTAACAAAAAAACCACTAAAACTTGCGATTTTAGTGTTTTTTTGACTTAAATAAGCTGTTTGATAGTTGGGCTACCTGGATTCGAACCAGGAATGACAGGACCAGAATCTGTAGTGTTACCATTACACCATAGCCCAATTATTGTTATTTCCGTTTTGCGGTTGCAAAGATACAAAGATTTCTATAAATCAAAACAAAAACGAGTATTTTTTTCGCAAAAAACTGATAAGATACCGTAATCCAAAGGATTATATAACTAAAAAAAATCAAAAATTGAAAGAGTTTTCCTCTTTTGCGTGTTTGATATGAGAAATCAACGTATATTTGTCAACAGTTTTAATATAATACTGTATAATGAACGAAACGAAAAAACTGATTCAACAGATAACAGAAGGTATTCAAGATAAAAAAGGAAAAAAAATCGTCATCGCAGATCTGACAAAAATCGACGATACAATATGCAATTATTTCGTCATCTGCCAAGGAAACTCTCCCAGCCAAGTGACAGCCATTGTAGAATCCATCAGGGACTTCACACGCAAGGGTGCCGACACCAAGCCCTTTGCCGTAGACGGGCTGCGCAATGCCGAATGGGTAGCTATGGACTACCCGGACATATTGGTGCATGTCTTCCTGCCTGAAACAAGGGAATTCTACAATCTGGAACACCTCTGGGCAGACGCCAAATTAACTCAAATTCCTGATCTCGATTAATCAAAACGTATGGACAATAATACCAACAAGAAACCCAATAAAGTGAATATGCCCAAGTTCAACCTGAACTGGCTGTATATGATTATAGCAATGATGTTGCTGGGGTTGTACCTGACTAATGAAAGTGGTACGGCAACTAAAAATATTTCTTATGATGAATTCCAGCAATATGTACGAGACGGTTATATAAGCAAAGTCATCGGCTACGACGACAATTCTGTCGAAGCATACGTCAAACCGCAACACGTAGGAAACGTATTTCGTCAGGACTCCAGTCGCGTAGGTAAGAATCCGCTTATTACGACCGAGGCCCCTTCACGCGAGAGCCTGGGCAATTTCCTGCAAAAGGAAAGAGACGACGCCCACTTTGACGGTTCTATTAACTACGAAAAAAAACGGAACTACTTCGGTGCCATTCTGTGGCAGATTCTCCCTTTTGCATTCCTTATCGGTTTCTGGATTTTCATGTCCCGCCGCATGAGCGGTGGTGGAGGCATGGGTGGAGGTGGAGGCATCTTCAGCGTAGGAAAGTCCAAGGCCCAATTGTTTGAAAAAGGTTCCCCCATCAAGATTACATTCAAAGATGTGGCAGGACTTGCCGAAGCCAAGCAAGAGGTAGAAGAAATTGTCGAGTTCTTGAAAGAGCCCCAGAAATATACCGATTTGGGAGGTAAGATACCCAAAGGCGCTTTGCTAGTAGGCCCTCCGGGAACCGGAAAGACCCTGCTTGCAAAGGCTGTGGCCGGAGAAGCCAACGTACCTTTCTTCTCTTTGGCAGGTTCCGACTTTGTGGAAATGTTTGTCGGCGTGGGAGCTTCCCGTGTCCGCGATTTGTTCCGCCAAGCAAAGGAAAAAGCGCCTTGTATCGTGTTTATCGACGAGATTGACGCTGTAGGGCGTGCCCGTGCCAAAGCAGCCGCTATGGGTGGCAACGACGAGCGCGAGAACACATTGAACCAGTTACTGACCGAGATGGACGGTTTCGGCTCCAACAGTGGTGTTATCATCTTAGCCGCCACCAACCGTGTGGACGTTTTGGATAAGGCATTGTTGCGTGCCGGACGTTTTGACCGCCAAATACATGTAGACCTACCCGACCTTAATGAGCGTAAGGAAGTATTCGGTGTACACCTGCGCCCCATCAAGATAGACAATAGTGTGGATGTAGACCTTCTGGCACGCCAGACTCCCGGATTCTCGGGGGCAGACATTGCCAATGTATGTAACGAAGCAGCTTTGATAGCCGCCCGCCACGGCAAAAAGTTTGTCGGAAAGCAAGACTTCCTGGACGCTGTAGACCGTATTGTGGGTGGGTTGGAAAAGAAAACCAAAATCACTACCGAGGCCGAACGCCGTTCCATTGCCATACACGAAGCCGGCCATGCCAGTATCTCCTGGTTACTGGAATACGCCAATCCACTGATTAAAGTAACCATTGTACCCCGTGGACGCGCTTTGGGCGCGGCTTGGTATCTGCCGGAAGAACGGCAAATCACCACCAAGGAACAGATGCTTGATGAGATGTGTGCCACCTTGGGAGGACGTGCTGCCGAAGACCTATTCTTAGGTAGAATATCCACCGGAGCCATGAATGACTTGGAACGCGTGACCAAGCAGGCGTACGGTATGATTGCCTATCTGGGTATGAGCGAAAAACTCCCCAATCTCTGTTACTATAATAATGAGGAATATTCCTTCAACCGCCCGTATAGCGAAAAGACTGCGGAACTGATTGACGAAGAAGTGAAGCAGATGGTCAACGAACAGTACGAACGTGCCAAGAAAATATTGTCCGAAAACCAAGAAGGGCACAACCGGCTGGCACAACTGCTGATTGACAAAGAAGTAATCTTTGCCGAAGACGTTGAGCACATCTTTGGGAAACGTCCATGGGCTTCCCGCTCGGAGGAAATCAGTGCAAACAAGACTGCTGCCGAGCTAAAAAAAGCAGAGCAAGAAGAAGAGCAAAAAGCCATAGAAGCAGAAAAGGAAGTCAAGGAAGAAGAAGAAAAGCATGAAAAATAACTTTATCCAACGTGCCGTTACCGGCGTGTTATTCGTCATAGTATTGGTGGGCTGTATTCTTTACAGCCCCCTTTCGTTCGGTATACTGTTCACCATTATCAGCGCACTGAGCGTACATGAGTTTGCCCAATTAGTCAGCAAAAGCGGCGAAGTAAGCATTAACAAAACCATCACTGCATTGGGGGGAGCCTACCTTTTCCTTGCATTAATGAGTTTCTGTACCCAGCAGTCTGTAGGAGCACGGGTATTCCTTCCTTATTTGGGACTATTGCTCTACATGATGATTACGGAACTTTACCTCAAGAAAAAGAATCCGACGGGTAACTGGGCCTACTCCATGCTAAGCCAATTATACGTGGCACTCCCCTTTGCCCTGCTGAACGTACTTGCTTTTCAAAATTCCTCGGAAACGGGCAGTGTAACCTATAACCCTATTCTACCGCTTTCCATTTTCGTATTTATCTGGTTGAGCGATACAGGTGCCTATTGCGTAGGTTCGCTGATAGGCAAAAACCGTCTGTTCGAACGTATCTCACCTAAAAAATCTTGGGAGGGCAGCATCGGCGGCGGAATATTCTCCATCGCTTCCTCTCTTGGCTTTGCACACTTCTTTCCATTTATGTCAGAATGGCAATGGGTAGGTCTGGCAATCGTTGTCGTCATTTTCGGCACTTGGGGCGATCTGACCGAATCACTCATGAAACGCCAATTGGGCATAAAGGATTCCGGTAACATTCTGCCGGGGCATGGAGGGATGCTCGACCGTTTCGACAGTGCACTGATGGCAATTCCTGCAGCAGTTGTTTATCTATATGCCTTGACGATGTTCTAACGACGACTCACATGACCAAACTTACATAAAACAAATATAAAAAGAGCACCCGGGCAAGGTGAATGACATCAAAATCCCGGGTGCTCTTTCTAACTATATACTCTCGCAAACTCTTTCTTACTTCAACTGCATATTGGACAAATCCACATTAGTAGTCAACTTTTCATTAGTACCCACAGTTTTCAAATCAAAGGTTACTTCCACCTCTCCATTCTCCTCTGAATTGAGTTTCAACTTGATACCTTTGGTTTCAGAGGGAATGTCCAGACTGTTCAGATTATAAGAAACAGCACCGGGGCTGCGATAACCCGTCAAGTCATCATAGTCGTTATAGCGGAGCTCCAAGTGGATGTATCCGTCTTCACCATACAAAGCATCATCTTCTTGCGGACGTACCAGACTAATGCGATGTTTATTATCAGCCGAAGACGGCAGGTTCTGCATGAAAAAAATGTTCATATAGCCACCGCTAATGGTAATGTCACCTTTATATATAAGTACGGAATCATTGCCGAACTCCTCTTCTGTTTCGGGAGTCAGCGTCTCCACCTCTTTCGTCAGAACATTCTGCAAGCGTAACAATTTCACAGCATGGTCATACCCTGCATAGTCATCCCACAAAGGATTGAACATGGTAATCACACGCTGCCCATCCACAGCATCATACCACCCAATGTCCGTATTCACCGGCCAGAGTGTCCCCCAGACATCGCAGTTTAAATAAAAGGCATTTCCCGTAACACGCACAGTAGCCCACAAAGGCGGGGTGAAATCACCCAAAGAATATCCGTCGTTATCATCACATGATTGCAAAGCGGGCATCACTGCCAAACATATTGCCATAAATAACCAATGTAGCTTTTTCATAATCAAAGTCCTTTTCATTTGTTTCTGTATAGAAAATACAAAAGCCGGGCATTTACTGCACCGGCTTTTCCCATTTTAACAAATTCTTAATTTTTCGATTATTCTTCCCTCCTTCTCAGTAATGCCACCATCTCGCGGGCAGTATGTTTGGGTGCTCCTGCCTCTCCCAGACGGGATGCCATATACTCATATCCCTCGAGCATCTGACGGCGGTATTCCTTATCGTACAAAATGCGGTTCAGCTCCGAGCGTACCTGCTCTACCGTCATGGTATCTGCAACCAGCTCTTTCACCACCTCCCGGTTGGCTATGAGATTGACCAGGGAAATGTACTTCACTTTCAGTATATGCCGTTTCAGGAAAGCGATAACCTTTCCTATCGGAGTATGGTAGCACACCGCTTGCGGCACACGGAACAGAGCTGTTTCCAGCGTTGCCGTCCCCGAAGTGACCAGTGCAGCCTCTGCCTGCCTCAACAAAGGGTATGTCTTGTTGAAGATAATCTTCACGTCCGCCCCACCCACATAACGTTTATAATACTCGGGGGAAATACCCGGAGCACCGGCCAGCACCAGTTGATAATCGGGAAAAGAAGCTGCCGCACGAAGCATGTCGGGCAGATTGTCCTTGATTTCCTGCTTGCGGCTACCAGCCAGCAGAGCAATAATGGGTTTGGTAGGAAGTCCGTTTGCCCGGACAAAGTCGTCGAATGTCTCTGAGCTGGAAGCAAGAAAAGCCGTCACTTCATCCACTGTCGGATTGCCGACATAACGTATCGGATACCCGTGCTTCCCTTCAAAAAACTCCACCTCGAACGGTAGGATGGAGAACAGCTCATCTACATCCCGTTTAATATTCTTGATGCGGTATTCCTTCCATGCCCAAATCTTGGGAGAGATATAATAAAAGACAGGAATCCTCGTGTTGGCATGGACAAACTTGGCTATATCCAGATTAAAGCCCGGATAGTCCACCAAAATCAGCACATCCGGCTGCCACGCAACAATATCCTCCTTGCAGCGCTTCATATTGGCAAAAATGGTGCGCAGATGCAGCAATACGGGAATGAACCCCATATATGCCAACTCTTTGTAATGCTTCACCATCACACCACCCACTGCAGCCATGAGATCGCCTCCGAAGAAACGGAACTCCGCTTGCGAGTCCTCCTCCTTCAATGCAGCCATCAGATGGGAAGCATGCAGGTCACCAGAAGCTTCACCGGCAATCAAGTAGTACTTCATATCAATTGATAATTGTCAATTAATTCAGAACCATGTTTTCAGTTCATCAATCAAGCCGTATGCCGTTGCATCCACCGTGGTCGGGGTGATTGCCACATAACCGTTATCAAGCGCCCAATGGTCATTCTTCTCATTTTCGGCATCGTTGTTCTCAAACTCGCCGGTCAGCCAGTAGTAATGGGCATCTCCTCTATGGGCAAAGTTTTCCCATTCATTGGTCCATTGCCCCTTGGTTTGTTCGCAAATCTTCACACCCTTCAATTCTTTGGTATCGGGGAAGTTGACATTGAGGCATGTCAACGGAGGGAGTCCTTTCTCCAATACCAGCCGGGCTATCTCGCGGATGTAAGGACCTGCAGGTTCAAAATCAGCGTTCGGCTCATGGTTGCAAAGGGAGAATCCGATGGAAGGCACTCCTTTCAGGCATCCCTCTATCACAACGCCCATCGTACCGGAATAATGCAGGTTTACGGAAGAATTGTCGCCATGATTGATGCCGCCTACCACCAAGTCGGGCTTGCGGTCGAGCACCGTATGAAAAGCCAGCTTCACACAATCGGTCGGCGTACCGGAACACTTGTATACCGTCAGCCCAACATCCTTACGAACCAGCTGGTAGTGGATAGGTTCCGTTACTGTCAGCGCACAAGCACTTCCAGAGCGGGGTGCATCCGGCGCCATTACCACAATCTCACCCAGCGGACGGAGGAATTTGATTAACTCGCTAATACCTTTCGCAATGATGCCGTCATCATTGGAAATCAATATCAAAGGTCTCTGATTTTCCATAACTTTCTTTTTTATTATCGTGCAAAAGTAGCTAAAAAGGCTTTAAACTGAATACTACAAAGATAATAATTCTTTTGTATTCAAAGATATTTTCAGAAAAGGCTAACTTTGTACCGACAATAATCGGAATATAATCATTCATAAAATCCATGCTATAATGAACACTTTTTGCCATCCTACCATTGCTGCACGCATCGAGACGGCAGCTGCCGCAATAATTCTGTTTCTAACAACCCTGACAAGCTGTGGCAGGAACAGTTCTCTCGAGCCACTTGACCAATGGAATGACGGGACATCTACGCTCCACACAGCAGACCCGGTCATTGCAGAAGGCCGGAAGCTTTTCAACGACAAAGAATACCAAAATTTCCGACTCACCGGAGAAGCCCTCACACAGCCCGGCTCCGAAGCAGGCCTCCTCTTTCATACGGACGGTGAGTCCGGTTATGAAGTGATATTCCGTAACGGAGACATCGACGGCACACGCAAGAGCGGCTCACTCGCCTCGGTGCGCAACCTCTATCGCTCACTCGCAAAAGATGGAGAATGGTTTGACTTCGAGATAACCGTACGCGGGCAAAACATCATTGTCTGCATTAACGGAACCGAAGTTGTCTGCTATACCGAACCCGAACACCCATATCGCACAGAGGAGCACGCCCGACAAGTGCTGAGTCAAGGTTCCATTGCCCTGCAAGGCATACAGGGCGAAGTGTCATTCCGGAATCTCGCCATCGAACGGCTTGCCAAGGAAGCACGCAACGAAGCCGACACGCTTGCTCCGGTAGACGAGCGCACGGATGAGATAATCAGGCTACAACAACGCGATTTCCCAGTTATAGACTACCACGTTCACTTGAAAGGAGGGCTGACAAAGGAAATGGCACACGCCATGTCCATGAATTACGGTATCAACTATGGTGTCGCCCCCAATGCCGGAGAAGGAGGCGTAGGACGTATGCTGGCCGATGACAAAGAAGTGTACGACTATTTTAATGAAGTAAAAGGGATGCCATTCCTGTGCGGTGTACAAGGTGAGGGACGCAAATGGACGGCAACTTTCTCGCAGGAAGCCTTGGGGATTTTCGATTACCTGTTTACCGACGCCATGACCATCATAGACCACAAAGGACGTAATTCGCGTATCTACCGGGCCGAAGAAGCACTCTTTGATGACATTACGCTTGAACGGTATATGGACCACCTTGTCGACCAAACAGTCCTGATTCTGACCAACGAGCCTGCCGACATTTATGCCAACCCTACCTTCTTGCCCGACACTATGGCGAATGATTACGACAAGTACTGGACGGACGGACGCATTGAACGCGTATTGGATGTATTGCAACAACATGGAATCGCTCTGGAAATCAATGCACGCTACCGGATTCCCAGTTTCGAGATTATCCGTCGCACCAAAGCACGTGGAATCAAATTCACATTCGGTACAAACAATGTCGATGCCGACTTCGGACGACTGGAATACTGCGCCGAAGCCATCAAGCAATGCGGCCTCACAGCCGACGATATATGGTTCCCGTCGATGAGCACACGCCGCTCCCGCCCCATTGTCATATACAACCGATTCGAGTAGCAGGGAACAACCGCTGTCATCTTCACCAACAGAAACGATACACCTATGGACATTCTTCTCATCATCTTGGGCATCCTCTGTCTGATTGTCGGATTGGCAGGCTGCATCCTGCCTATGATTCCGGGACCGCCCGTAGCCTATGCAGGCTTGTTGCTTCTACATTTCACGGACAAGGCGCAGTTTTCCACCACGCAGTTACTTCTATGGCTGGCAGCAGTCGTCCTTGTACAGATACTGGATTATTTCGTCCCGATGCTGGGCAGCAAATATAGCGGAGGCAGTCGGTGGGGAACGCGCGGCTGCCTCATAGGCACCATCGTAGGGTTGTTCTTCATGCCTTGGGGCATCATCCTCGGCCCCTTTCTCGGAGCCTTTGCCGGCGAACTGATGGGAGGCAGCAAGACAGACCAGGCCTTGAAATCGGGGCTGGGCTCGCTGCTTGGATTCTTGCTGGGCACAGTAGTGAAATGTGTCATATGTGCGTACTTCTGCTGGGAGTTCGTCAAAGCCTTGGTCTGACACCATCTCCTCTCCTTCCGCCCGGAAACAACTTATCTGCCGACCGCCATCCACACAGTAGTCCATCTGCATGAGATGTGCATCTCGAGCAACATGAGATGCCCGTCTCAAACAACACGAGATGTACATCTCATGCAAGTAGAGAGAATAGTCCAAGCCAATGTCTTCCATTGGTTTACAAATCTTAATCTTCTGCAAGCGAGACAAAAAAACAGCTTCATTTCAAGATAAATACGTATATTTGCCCACTAAACAGAGAAAGAACGCTTTACGAGTAATTTACAGGAAGAAAAACAGCGGTAAACGTCTGTGAGTTATTAACAAAACAGCCGACTTATCAACCGTTTTTGCAATCTTTCTCCAAATTTGTAGGCGCTATCCGGAATTATCACTTATTTCGCTGCCAATAAATATTGAGATTATGGGAAAAATAATTGCTATGGCTAACCAAAAGGGTGGTGTAGGCAAGACTACGACGACGATCAACCTCGCAGCCTCACTCGCCACACTTGAAAAGAAAGTGCTCGTTGTGGATGCCGACCCTCAGGCCAATGCCTCCTCAGGATTGGGTGTGGACATCAAGCAGTCGGAATGTACTATCTACGAGTGCATTATTGACCGTGCAGACGTACGCGAAGCCCTTCATGACACGGAGATAGACACACTGAAGGTAATCTCCTCCCACATCAATCTGGTAGGTGCCGAAATAGAGATGCTCAATCTGAAAAACCGCGAAAAGATACTGAAAGAGGTACTCGCTCCGCTGAAGAATGAATTTGACTATATCTTGATAGACTGTTCCCCGTCTCTGGGCCTGATTACGGTCAACGCACTGACTGCCGCCGATTCAGTAATCATCCCCGTACAAGCGGAATATTTTGCACTAGAAGGCATCAGCAAATTGCTGAATACCATTAAAATCATCAAGTCCAAGCTGAACCCTGCCCTCGAAATTGAAGGCTTCCTGCTGACGATGTACGACTCGCGTCTGCGCCAAGCCAACCAGATTTACGATGAAGTGAAACGCCACTTCCAGGAATTGGTGTTCAACACCGTCATCCAGCGTAATGTGAAACTGAGCGAAGCTCCCAGCTACGGCCTGCCCACCATTCTCTATGACGCAGACTCAACCGGAGCCAAGAACCACATGGCACTTGCCAAGGAGCTGATAAGCAGAAACGAAAGAAGGGATTAGCGGTTAGGGATAAGGAATAAGCAGTTAGTGATTAATGATTAGGGGGTAGTGATAAATACCATATTTACAATACACAACAAAATCACCCCGCATGGCTAAATAGTAAATTGTAAATCGTCAACGTACCTATGTGTCAAAGATAAGAAATGTGTCATGACCGTAGGGAATAAATAGTAAATAAATAGATGGCACAAAGAAATGCATTAGGACGCGGGCTGGACGCCCTCTTCTCCATGGATGAAGTAAAGACCGAAGGCTCCTCTTCTATCAATGAAATAGAGTTGTCGAAGATTACGGTCAACCCCAACCAGCCCCGTCATGAATTCGACCCGGTTGCGTTGCAGGAGTTAGCTGATTCCATCTCCGAAATCGGCATCATACAGCCCATCACCCTGCGCAAGCTTAGCGACGACGAATACCAGATTATCGCCGGCGAGCGTCGTTTCCGCGCTTCGCAGCTTGCCGGACTGACCAGCATCCCCGCCTATATCCGCACTGCAGACGATGAGAACGTCATGGAAATGGCGCTCATCGAAAACATACAGCGCGAAGACTTGAACTCCGTAGAAATAGCTCTCGCTTACCAGCATCTATTGGAGCAATACGGGCTGACGCAAGAGCGCCTCAGCGAACGTGTAGGCAAGAAGCGCACCACCATCGCCAATTACCTGCGGCTGCTCAAACTGCCAGCTCCCGTCCAGATGGGGCTGCAGAACAAGCAGATAGACATGGGACATGCCCGCGCGTTGGTAACGCTCGGCGACCCCAAACTGCAAGTAAAGATTTTCGAGGAAATCCTGGAGCACGGGTATTCCGTACGCAAAGTGGAAGAAATAGTAAAGTCACTGAGTGAAGGCGAAACCGTGAAAAGCGGTGGTCGTAAGATTGCCCCCAAGCGCGCCAAACTGCCCGAAGAATTCAATATGCTGAAACAACAACTCTCGGGCTTTTTCAGTACCAAGGTGCAACTCACCTGCTCGGAGAAAGGAAAAGGCAAAATCAGTATCCCGTTCAATAACGAAGAAGAATTGGAACGTATCATCGGCATTCTTGATACGCTGAAGAAATAAATGAGAAAAAAAGGAAGAATATATCAGTTAGCCATTACCCTGCTGCTCTGTTTTTTACAGACGGCAGGGATTGCTATGTATGGTCAGGACCGTCCGCGTGCCGCTTCCAAGCGTGCGCAGCGGCATCAGACCGATACACTCAACACCGTGGTAAACCGGGACAGCCTCGCTGTTGCCGACAGTCTTGCGGCCGAAAACAAACGGAAGATGCTGGAAATGACCGCCAGCCCCGACTTGAAGGAACAGCCCGTACCTACAGACAGCCTGCAAAAGGCCATCGACCCCAAGCGATGGGTGCCCAACCCCACAAAAGCCACCTGGCTTGCCCTCGTCATTCCCGGCGGTGGACAAATCTACAACCGCAAATATTGGAAACTGCCCATCTTCTATGGAGGATTTGCCGGTTGTGCCTATGCCCTCACGTGGAACAGCAAGATGTACAAGGACTATTCGGCCGCCTACAAGGATGCCGTAAATGGTAATTTCAACTCCAGTACCATTACCGACCTGCTGCCTCCCAACTATAACTATACCGAAAGCCAGCTGACGGAGACACTGCGGAAGCGTAAGGACACCTTCCGACGATACCGCGACTTGAGCATCTTCGCCTTTATCGGTGTATATCTATTGTCCGTTGTCGACGCATACGTAGACGCAGAACTGTCCAACTTCGACATCACCCCCGACCTCAGCATGAAAGTGGAACCTGCCATAATCAACAGTCAGATGACCGGTTCCTCTAATAAGAACGTCGGCGTGCAATGCAGTTTCCGATTCTAAAAACGAAAATTAAAGCATAAATTATTACCTAATGATACACAAGGCCATATATATGAAAAGAATTATTCTCGGTTCCTCGCTTCTGTTTTGCGCCCTCTTCGCCGTTCCGGCCATGCATGCGCAAGAAAGCGTGGAAGTACTTATCCGCGAAAACGGTACAGAACGCCAGGAATCCATCGAGCTGCCCAAAAGCATGACCTATCCGCTGGACAGCCTGCTCAATGACTGGAAAGCCAAGAATTACATAGACTTGGGAAAAGACTGCAGCACCTCTACCGTAAACCCGATGTTCAGTGACTCTGTATACATAGACCGGTTGTCGCGCATGCCGACCGTCATGGAAATGCCGTACAACGAGATTGTACGCAAATTCATCGACATGTATACCGGACGCCTGCGCAACCAAGTTGCCTTCATGCTGAGCGCCTGCAACTTCTATATGCCCATCTTCGAAGAAGCGCTGGATGCCTACGGTCTGCCGCTCGAGCTGAAATATCTGCCCATCATAGAATCCGCTCTCAACCCTTCTGCCGTATCCCGCGCTGGAGCTTGCGGACTATGGCAGTTTATGCTCGCCACCGGGAAGATATACGGACTGGAAAGCAATAGCCTCGTAGACGAACGCCGCGACCCGATAAAGGCAACCTGGGCGGCAGCACGCTACCTGAAGGACATGTACGACATTTACAAAGACTGGAACCTGGTGATTGCCGCCTATAACTGCGGTCCGGGCACCATCAACAAAGCCATCCGTCGTTCGGGAGGGAAAACTGATTATTGGGAAATCTACAACTATCTGCCCAAAGAGACACGTGGCTACGTGCCCGCCTTCATTGCCGCCAACTACGTAATGACCTACTACTGCAAGCACAACATCTGCCCCATGGAAACCGACATTCCGGAAGCAACCGATACGGTGCAGGTAAGCCGTAACCTTCATTTCGAACAGATTTCCGACCTATGCGGCATCAGTCTGGATCAGATAAAGAGTCTGAATCCTCAATTCAAGAAAAGTATCATCCCCGGAGAGAGCAAGCCACAGACGCTACGCCTCCCCATCAATTATATCAGTGCCTTCATCGACAAACAAGATACAATCTATGCCCACCGCAGCAATGAGCTGTTCAAGAACCGCAGAGTCGTGGCCGTTTCCAATACACGCTCGACGGCACGCAGCAGCAAAAGCAGTACCACTACGGGGAATGTCACTTACTACAAGATACGCAAGGGGGACAATCTCGGCAGCATTGCACGAAAATACGGCGTCACAGTCAATCAGTTAAAAAGTTGGAATGGATTGCGTAGTACCAGAATCTCCGCAGGAAAGCGTTTGAAGATTTATAAATAAAGACATAAACGCTTGCCCGGTGTTGAAAATTGCTTATTTTTGCAAAAAGTGAAGTGAAGAAAGGAGAAAGCAGTATATGGAAGAAAATATAAGTCAGAAGGAAAAGGAAAAAGCCGAAGAGGAAATGATCGAACAAGCATTCCAAGAACTGTTGAACGACTATTTGGCCACCAAACACCGCAAGCGCGTCGAAATAATAACCAAAGCATTCAACTTTGCCAACCAGGCGCATAAGGGCATCAAGCGTCGTTCCGGCGAGCCCTACATCATGCACCCCATTGCTGTGGCAAAGATTGTCTGTAATGAGATAGGACTGGGGTCTACTTCCATATGCTCGGCATTGCTGCACGATGTGGTGGAAGACACTGACTACACCGTAGAGGATATCGAAAACATCTTCGGTCCCAAAATCGCCCAGATTGTAGACGGGCTGACAAAGATTTCCGGCGGTATCTTCGGCGACCGTGCCTCGGCGCAGGCGGAGAACTTCAAGAAGCTGCTGCTCACTATGTCCGACGATATCCGGGTTATCCTCATCAAGATAGCTGACCGTCTGCATAACATGCGTACACTCGGCTCCATGCTGCCCAACAAACAGTTCAAGATTGCAGGCGAAACACTCTACATCTATGCTCCTCTCGCCAACCGCCTCGGCTTGTACAAAATCAAGACAGAACTGGAAAACCTGAGCTTCAAGTACGAACATCCGGAAGAGTACCACGAGATAGAAGAGAAACTGGAAGCCACCGCTGTAGAGCGCGACAAGGTATTCAATGAGTTCACCGCTCCGATACGGGCGCAACTGGACAAAATGGGACTGAAATACCGTATCCTTGCCCGTGTAAAGTCCATCTACTCCATCTGGAACAAAATGCAGACCAAACATGTCCCCTTCGAGGAAATCTATGACCTGCTTGCTGTCCGCATCATCTTCGAGCCTCGCAATATAGAGGAAGAGCTAAACGACTGCTTCGACATCTACGTCTCCATATCCAAGATATACAAGCCCCACCCCGACCGCCTGCGCGACTGGGTGAGCCATCCCAAAGCCAACGGCTACCAAGCCCTGCACGTCACCCTTATGGGTAACAACGGGCAATGGATTGAAGTACAAATCCGCAGTGAGCGTATGAATGACGTTGCCGAACAAGGCTTTGCCGCCCACTGGAAATACAAAGAAGGCGGAGGCAGCGAAGATGAAGGCGAACTGGAGAAATGGCTGCGTACCATCAAAGAAATTCTGGATGACCCGCAACCGGACGCCATCGACTTTCTCGATACCATCAAACTAAACTTGTTCGCGTCGGAAATTTTCGTCTTCACCCCGAAAGGCGACCTCAAGACCATGCCGCAGAACTCTACGGCACTGGACTTTGCCTTCTCCTTGCATACCGACATCGGCAGCCACTGCATCGGCGCCAAGGTAAACCACAAATTGGTCCCCCTAAGCCACAAACTGCAAAGCGGTGACCAGGTAGAGATATTGACCTCCAAATCGCAACGCGTGCAGCCGGAGTGGGAAGTATATGCCACCACCGCCCGTGCCCGTACCAAGATTGCCGCCATCTTGCGTAAAGAAGCAAAAGCCTATCAAAAAGAAGGTGAAACCATACTGAACGAATTCTTCAAAAACGAGGATATACGTATGGATGATGCCGCTCTGGACAAACTGACCAGGCTGCACGGCTTCCACACCCGCGACGAGTTGTTCGTTGCCATTGGTAACAAGCGGGTTGTGCTGGGCGATGCCGACAAGAATGTGTTCAAGGAAAAACAGAACAGCAACTGGAAGAAGTTCCTGACCTTCTCCTTCGGTAACAAGGACAACAAGGATGCCAAAGAACAACCGGAAGAGAAAGCACCGCAAGAGAAAATCAACACCAAGCAGATTCTGAAGCTGACGGAAGAGACCATCTCAAAGAACTATATCATGGCTGACTGTTGCCACCCCATTCCGGGTGACGACGTACTGGGATACATCGACGAACAGAACCGTGTTGTCATCCACAAGCGCCAATGCCCCGTTGCCACCCGCCTTAAAAGTAGCTACGGAAACCGTATCATCGCCACCGAATGGGACACTCACAAGGATTTGTCGTTCCTCGTCACCATATATATAAAAGGTATAGACAGCATGGGATTGCTGAACGAAGTGACCCAAGTCATCTCCCGCCAGCTCAACGTGAATATCCGTAAACTGACCATCGAAACCAACGATGGCATCTTCGAAGGAAAGATACAGCTCTATGTACACGATGTGGACGACGTGCGCACTATCTGCAATAATCTGAAGCAGATACAGAATATAAAACAAGTGACGAGAGTAGAGGAATAAACGGAGTGGTATTCTACTTCAGTCCTTGGATATTTTCCTTCAAGTTCTCCACATCCTCGTAGGTAAACTCATCCAATGCCAGTTTCATGCCTACCAGTTCTTCGCGGATAGCTCTGAGGCGATCTACGATTTCAAAGTTACGTATCGTAGCTTCCTTATTGTCTTTTATCCGTTGGCGGGCGCCGGGCAAGGTCATCCCGCGCTCCTTCACCAGATGATAGATAAGTTTCACTGTCTCAATGTCCTCCTTACGGTACTGGCGTATTCCCCGCCCTCCTTTCTTCGGATTGAGTTGCGGAAACTCCTTTTCCCAGAAACGGAGCAGCGATTCGTTGACGTCGAACATGGCAGCCACCTCACTGATGGAGTAATATAACTTCAAATTCTTATCTGTATTCAACATGATGTAATCCTTTCTTTATCAATCATCCGTCAATCAAGCACCTTACCATTGTTCGCAGCAATCTGTATCATGCGGTCATAATCCTCAGCACTGAGGTCCATAAAGTAGTAGTTGACGGGATTCACAACCTTTCCCTTGACGTGTACTTCGTAGTGCAAATGCGGACCAGTGCTCTTGCCCGTACTGCCTACCCCGCCAATGACCTCACCACGTACCACTTTCTTGCCTAACTTCGTCCGGAAATCGCGCAAGTGTGCATATACTGTCTGGTAACCGAATCCGTGATCTATCACGATTCTATTGCCATAGCCCGATTGCCAGCCCATCTGCACCACAGTACCGTCTCCCGTGGCATAGACGTCTGTACCCTGAGGAGCCGAAAAGTCCATACCCTCATGGAACTTGCTGGTACCATAAATGGGGTCGATACGCGTACCGTAACCGGAAGCAGTCTTACGGAGGTCCTTGTTCGAAACAGGCTGTATGGCAGGAATGCAACGCAGCATTTCATCATGATTCTTGCACATCTCCACCACGTCATCGAAAGAGCATGACTGAATATAGAGCTGCTTCGTCAGCATGTCCATCTTCTGGGTGGTATTGATAACCAGGTCAGAGTTTGCCATATCCATCAGATGCTCATAGCGGTTGGTGCCGCCATATCCAGCCTGACGGATGGCAGAAGGAATAGGGTCGGCCATGAAAATCACCCGGTACAGATTGTCGTCACGCTGCTGTATGTCCTGCAGCACTCCCATCGCCTCGTCCAGCCGACGGGAGAGCACGTTGTACTGCGCCTGCAGTTTGCTGTTCTCCTTCCGCAGCTCCTTCTCCGACGGAGAACCGAAGATAAGCAGCAATACGATGAAACTGCCCGCACCCAGCCCCATACCGATGAACAAACGGCGGAGAATGCTCAACGCCCGCTGCCTCACGGTAGGATAAATACGGTCATACGTCTGCGTCTGGGGATTATAAATGTAGTAAACTTTGCGCATCTTAGGAAATATTTCGCTTGTCAATGCGACAAAAGTAA
Organism: Bacteroides sp. AF25-5LB; assembly: GCF_003602965.1. Lineage (NCBI taxonomy): Bacteria > Pseudomonadati > Bacteroidota > Bacteroidia > Bacteroidales > Bacteroidaceae > Bacteroides > Bacteroides sp. AF25-5LB. Next base: position 79,884 of record NZ_QTMC01000009.1, on the reverse strand, counting down.
TAAAAACAAGCTATCTTTGCACAGTTTTTTCAAGAATATTAAGACTAAGTAGCAAGTAGTTAGTAGTAAGAAACGGACAAAAAACGACAGAAGAAGATAAATCAAACTAGAATCAGATAAATCAATAGAGAGTATGTTGACTGCAAACGAAATCAGAGACTCTTTCAAGAGTTTCTTCGAAAGTAAAGGTCACCAGATAGTGCCTTCGGCCCCGATGGTGATTAAGGATGACCCCACGTTGATGTTCACCAATGCGGGAATGAACCAGTTTAAAGATATCATTTTGGGCAACCACCCGGCGAAATACAAAAGAGTTGCTGACTCGCAGAAATGCCTTCGCGTAAGCGGAAAACACAACGACCTGGAGGAAGTAGGTCACGATACCTACCACCACACCATGTTCGAGATGCTGGGCAACTGGTCGTTCGGCGACTACTTCAAGAAAGAAGCCATCTCCTGGGCATGGGAGTATCTGGTGGATGTATTGAAACTCGACCCCAAAGACCTCTACGCCACCGTATTCGAAGGTAGCGCCGAAGAAGGACTGGAACGCGACAACGAAGCTGCTTTTTACTGGGAGCAGTTCTTGCCGAAAGACCACATTCTGAATGGCAACAAACACGATAACTTCTGGGAAATGGGCGATACGGGACCGTGCGGTCCGTGTTCGGAAATCCATGTGGACTCCCGTTCGGAAGAAGAGAAGGCCAAAGTACCCGGCAGCCAGCTGGTGAACAAAGACCACCCGCAGGTGATTGAAATCTGGAACCTCGTGTTCATGCAGTTCAACCGCAAGGCAGACGGCAGCCTGGAAGGACTTCCCGCCAAGGTTATCGACACCGGCATGGGCTTCGAGCGACTGGTGCGCACACTGCAAGGAAAGACCTCCAACTACGACACCGACGTGTTCCAACCGATACTGAAAGCCATCGGAGACATAGCAGGCAAGAAGTACGGCGACGATGAGAAGTCGGACATCGCCATGCGTGTGATTGCCGACCACATCCGTACCATCGCCTTCTCTATTACCGACGGACAGCTTCCAAGTAATGCCAAAGCAGGTTATGTCATCCGCCGTATTCTCCGCCGTGCCGTTCGCTACGGCTACACGTTCCTCGGACAGAAGCAGGCATTCATGTACAAGCTCCTCCCCGTACTCATCGAGAACATGGGTGCCGCTTATCCCGAACTGAATGCACAGAAGGAACTGATTGCCAAAGTTATCAAGGAAGAAGAAGATTCCTTCCTCCGCACTTTGGAGACGGGTATCCGCCTGCTGGAAAAGACCATGGCAGACGTCAAAGCCGCCGGCAAGAACAAAATCAGCGGAAAGGACGCCTTCACTTTATATGACACCTTCGGTTTCCCGCTTGACTTGACGGAGCTGATTCTCCGCGAAAACGGCATGACTGCCGACATCAAGGAGTTTGACGCCGAAATGCAACAGCAAAAACAACGTGCCCGCAATGCCGCTGCCATAGAGACCGGTGACTGGATTACGCTGAAAGAAGGTACCACTGAATTCGTGGGATATGACTATACGGAATACGAGACATCCATTCTGCGCTACCGCCAAGTGAAGCAGAAGAACCAGACCTTATATCAGATTGTACTGGACAAGACTCCATTCTACGCCGAAAGCGGCGGTCAGGTAGGCGATACCGGTGTATTGGTAAACGAGTTCGAAACCATCGAAGTAGTAGACACCAAGAAGGAAAACAACTTGCCCATCCACATCACCAAGAAGCTGCCCCAACATTTGGAAGCTCCGATGATGGCATGCGTAGATACCGACAAACGTGCTGCTTGTGCTGCCAACCACTCTGCCACCCACTTGCTGGATGCCGCACTGCGCGAAGTATTGGGCGAACATGTAGAGCAGAAGGGCTCTTTGGTTACACCAGACTCCCTGCGTTTCGACTTCTCACACTTCCAAAAGGTGACGGACGAGGAAATCCGCAAGGTGGAACACATCGTTAATGCAAAGATTCGCGCCAACATACCTTTGAAGGAATACCGCAACATTCCTATCGAAGAAGCCAAAGAACTGGGCGCCATCGCTCTGTTCGGCGAAAAGTACGGCGACCATGTACGCGTTATCCAGTTCGGTTCTTCCGTAGAGTTCTGTGGTGGTACACATGTGGCTGCAACCGGAAACATCGGTATGGTGAAGATTATCTCCGAAAGCTCCGTGGCTGCCGGTGTGCGCCGTATCGAAGCCTACACGGGTGCACGCGTGGAGGAATTGATGAACACCATCGAGGACACGCTGCACGACCTGAAGGCGCTCTTCAACAACGCACCCGACCTTGCCGGAACCATCCGCAAGTATATCGACGAGAACGCCGGACTGAAGAAGCAGGTAGAGGACTTCATGAAAGAGAAAGAAGCACAGCTGAAAGAAAGACTGCTGAAGAACGTGCAGGAAGTCAATGGCGTTAAAGTCATCAAGTTCTGTGCCCCGCTGCCGGCAGAAACAGTGAAGAACATCGCCTTCCAGCTGCGTGGCCAGATTACGGAAAACTTGTTCTTCGTGGCCGGAACAGAAGCCGAAGGCAAGCCGATGCTGACCGTCATGCTGAGCGACAACCTTGTGGCAGGTGGACTGAAAGCCGGTAACCTGGTGAAAGAAGCCGCCAAACTTATCCAAGGCGGTGGCGGTGGCCAGCCCCACTTTGCAACTGCCGGCGGTAAGAATGTTGATGGACTGAACGCTGCCATTGACAAAGTATTGGAATTGGCAGGATTATAATCGAAAATAATTGGCAAAACACTTGACATCGCCTCTGCGATGTTGTATATTTGTAACGTCATTTTTTAGATATTTAAAAATTAAACTACCGGGAAAGGAGGAGCATTGCTTCTCCTTTTCTTTTTACCCTCCACAGTATTCCATTTGAAATGCCACATGCCGGCTCCCCAAACTCCACACCTTACCATCCTAAATGCCACACCTTAGCAAGTGAAATGGCTGGCATTTACCCTCCAAAGCCCTGGGGTTTCCGTGAAAAGCCCTGAGGTTTGGGACAGTGAAGTGGAGGGAACGGATGATTAGTCCAGAACAAACAGACAATACATTCGAAGCAAACGAATGATGCATACAGAACAGACAGATGATGCACAACAGAAACAAAAACGGGAAGCCTAAGCCTCCCGTCTGTTAATCTTTCGTAAATCTACTCTTGACAAGATTTTCACTAAAACCTCATTCCGTCCGAAGTAGAAACATCTCGCGATAAACCACCAGTGCACCTTCGGGCAACAAACCGGAAGGACAGAAAGGAGTTACATTTTCCGCAAGTACACATTTACCATTTCCCGAGACCGTCCGCGTAAAGAGCCTCTTCTCTCCATTATAAGTAAACTGCCACAGTGCATATGTATCTCCGTTCTCATCTTCCACTGGAACTGTCTCGTATATTCCCATTAGCGGTTCCTCCTCTTTCCCCGTCGGATAGATTTCCAATACACCTTTCCACATACTATTGGAGAAATCTTCGGGTACCAGCACATAATACCCGCCATCCTTCACCCAAGGACGCTCGGCAAGCGCCTTAGAGACATCACTCAGCAGTTCCGTCAGTGCACCATTACTGATACCATACTCGGAGCCCATCTTCGTCAACGTATATTGCCTGCGACCTTTCACCGTGATGCGCAGTTGGGTCTCCTCACCGGAACCATCCATCACCTTCACAATCGTCTCTCCCTCTGCCAACGGATGAATTTTGATACGCTGATAACCGTTGACCTCATCGGTAAAAGTCACGGAAGCCACCGACTCATGTTCGTTAATCACATTATAGGAACCGTCACCACCGTCAATGCCCAGCACTGTATCTTCGTTTGTTTCAGAAAGATAATAAGAAAGATTAGACACCAGATTATCACATGTCCCAATCTGATAAATAGGCTCCACGCCTTCGAAAAGTACCATGCTCCGGTAATCGTCCTCGCAACCGGAAGCGGTAAACAGCAGTGCTATCAAGGCAAAGAGAGAATATAGCTTCTTCATACTTGTTCTGTTATAGTTGTTCTATCTACAAAAATACAAAAAATACCGGAATACTGCATCGGTACCCCTCTCTTTTTCAAACGATTTGTTCTTTCGGATAGTTCACCAAGTAGAGCGTTCCCGTGGCACGGGTAAAAGCCGTATAGAGCCAACGAAAGTAATCGGGTGTCAAATATTCGTCCGTCATATAGCCCTGGTCCAGAAATACATTCCTCCACTGCCCGCCCTGCGCCTTGTGGCAAGTCACGGCGTAGGCATACTTCACCTGCAAAGCATTGTAATACGGGTCTGCCTTCATCTTCTTCATCCGCTCACGCTTCACGGTGATGTCGGCATAGTCTTCGAGGACGGAATAGAAAAGCCGGTCGTTCTCTGCCTTAGGCAGCGCAGGCGAGTCGGTATGCAGCGTATCGAGCAGCATGTTCACTTCCAGTTCAAAGTCGTTATAGTCAGGAAAGACCAGCGTCACGTCCGCAAAGCGGAAACCATACAGCTCCCGCGTACGGCGCACGCGGCGCACTACGGCAGTCTCACCGTTGGCAATGAAGTCCATCTCCTTCTCTTTTTCCGTCCAGAAGTAGTTATTTTTCGCCACCATCAACAAATCACCGGTGTTCAATTCATCCTCACGCCAGAGAATCTGCGCACGGATGCCCTTGTTGTAGATGTTCGCCCGCTTATTGGAACGGCACACCACGATGGTTTCATCCAGCCCGTCGCGGTCGTAGCAAGAGCTCAGCGTCTCTATCAGCTCATTACCGGGCAGAACTTTAATATCGGCAAACCCCGAAACCTTTATCTTTGGCAGGCTGTAACAATCGTCTTCCGCTATCAACTGCCTCAGGCGGGTGGCATTCCACAAGATACCCGACTGCTGCTCCTGACGCACTACCTGCGTCAAGTCCACCTCCACCACTTCCAGCCCGTAGCCTTTCAAGGCATCGGCAAAGAGGGCAGGACTCTGCTCCTCCCCCACTGGCGGCAGCTGTGCCGTATCGCCCATCAGCAGCAAACGGCATCCCTGGCCGGAATAGACAAACTGCACCAGGTCGTCCAGCAACCTGCCCGTGCCGAACATGGAACCGGACAGTCCCTCATTGGAAATCATCGAGGCCTCATCCACTATATAGAGAGTGTGAGTTGTCAAATTATCGTTCACAGAAAAATTGCTCAGCTCGTTGGAGAAAGATTGCTGTCTATAGATTTTTTTATGAATTGTAAACGCCGGATGCCCCGCATACGATGAAAAAACTTTTGCCGCCCGCCCGGTTGGTGCCAGCAATACCGACTTCTGTTGCAGCTTATCCAACGTCCGCACCAAGGCACCGACCAACGATGTTTTACCCGTCCCCGCATAACCACGAAGCATAAAAACCACCTCGCTACAAGGTGATAGAAGGAACTCCGATAAAGATTTTACAGCAATTTCTTGCTCAGGAGTTGGTTGGTAAGGAAAATTTTCCTTAATTTGCCTTTCTAAATAGTTATTTATCATTTTTGTAACAGAAAAAAGTAAAGGGAACTATCGTTTTTAAATTAATTTCTTTTATTTTTGCGGTGCGAATATAACAACTAAAAAACATATTTATCATGAAAACAGTATTTAATGTCATTTTAGGCTTATGTGCTTTGGTGCTAATTTATATTTGTTACGCCAGCATTATGGGTCCTATCAACTTTGAAAAAGCAAAGAAGCACAGAGATGCAGCTGTCATTGCACGTCTGATTGACATCCGTAAAGCACAATTGGAATATCGTACTTTACATGACCAGCAATATACTGCAAGCTTCGACTCTCTGATTGACTTTGTTAAAAACCAGAAACTTCCGTTCATCTTCAAGCAAGGAGAACTGAACGATAAGCAGCTGGAAGACGGTCTGACTGAAAAGAAAGCCATCAACATCATCAATAAAGCCAAGAAGACCGGCAAATATGATGAAGTAAAGAAATGGGGATTGGAAAACTTCAAACGTGATACCTTGTGGGTAGCCGTATTGGACACTATCTTCCCGAAAGGTTTCAACCCCGATTCAATGAGATATGTTCCCTTCGGAAACGGTGCACAATTCGAAATGGCCATCAAGAACGATACAGCCAAATCCGGTGCTCCTTTCTGTTTGCTCGAAGTGAAGACTCCGTATGAAGTTTACTTGAACGGTCTGGATAAGCAGGAAATTGCTAACATCAAGGACGTACAAACCAAACTTGGCAAGTACTGCGGTCTGATGATTGGTAGCTTGGAAACAGCTAACAACAACGCCGGTAACTGGGAATAATCTCACCCCGACAAACGTATGATAGAAACGACTGATTTTAATAAATCGGAACAGTATACATTATCCATCCGTCTCAGCACGGATGGATTTTCTTTTTCTGTGTTCAATCCTCTGGGCGACGGTGAGTTTTCTTACTACGACCGTGAAGTGGATGAGTCCCTCTCCCTCACTGCCAATCTGAAACAGACTTTCCGCGAGCTGGAGTGGCTGAAACGCCCCTTCCGCCGTGTCAATGTGCTCATGGCAGACAAACGCTTCACGTTCATTCCCCTGGAGTTCTTCGAAGACGAACAAACGGAAATCATCTTCTATCACAACCACCCTAAACGGGAAAATGAAACCGTACAATACAACATACTGCATAAGAACAACACTGTCGTACTGTTCGGCATGGATAAGAGTGCCTGTTCCTTCCTTCGCGAACAGTATCCCGGTGTCAAGTTCTATTCCCAAGCCAGCCCCTTCATTGAGTTCTTCTCTTCAAAGAGCCGCTTGGGCAACAGCCGGAAAATGTATGCACACTTGCGAAAAGATGCCGTAGACGTATACGGCTACGAGCGCGGACGCCTGCTTCTAGCCAATTCCTTTGAGTGCAGAAGCACACCCGACCGTGTCTACTACCTATTATATATATGGAAACAACTCGGCTTCGAGCAGGAGCGCGATGAGCTGCACCTAACCGGTGACCTGAACGACAAAGAGCTGCTACTGCCCGAACTGCGAAAATTCATCCGGCAGGTATTCATCATGAATCCCGCCACTAATCTTGACCTGCAAGCCATAACCCTATGCGAGTAATCAGTGGAATATACAAAAGACGACGTTTCGACGTGCCCCACTCCTTCAAGGCACGCCCCACCACAGACTTTGCCAAAGAGAATCTGTTCAATGTACTCTCCAACTACATGGACTTTGAGGACGGCATCCGTGCCCTCGACCTATTTGCCGGTACGGGCAGCATCAGCATCGAGCTTGTGTCCAGAGGCTGCGACCAAGTAATCAGCGTGGAAAAAGACCGCGACCACTATGCCTTCATCTGCAAGATTATGCAGGAATTAAAGACGGACAAGTGCCTGCCCATACGCGGTGACGTATTCAAATACCTCAAAAGCGGACGGGAGCAATTCGACTTTATCTTTGCCGATCCTCCCTACGAACTTGCCGGGCTGGAAACTTTGCCCGACCTTATCTTCGAAAACAACCTGCTGAAAGAAGACGGCCTCTTCGTTCTGGAACACGGGAAGAAAAACAGTTTCGAAGGACATCCGCACTTTGTGGAGAGAAGGGTGTACGGTAGCGTGAACTTCACGTTCTTTAATTGATAATTATCACAATTACAAAAGCGGCGCCATCAGCCGCACCACACTCTCTGCAGCCTTACGATACCAAGGGCGCTTCACCCAGTTCTTCAGGAATACCTGTACGCAGTCGCGCTGATCTTGGAGGAAGATTTCGCGCATCTGAAGCGCTGTTTCTGTGTCATAGATGAAGGCATTCACCTCAAAGTTATGTTCAAAACTGCGAAAATCCACATTCGTGGAGCCTACCGTGGACAACTCATCATCCGAAACCATCAGTTTGGAGTGTAGGAAGCCCTTCTTATAGAAATAGACCTTGACTCCCGAATAGAGCACATCTGCCAGATAAGAGCAGGAGCCCAGATGTGTCAAGCGATTATCAGCACGCATGGGCAGCATCAGACGCACATCCACACCTGATAAGGCAGCTGTCTGCATGGCAACAAGTACGGCTTCGGTTGGCAGGAAGTAGGGAGTCTGGATATAGAAGTATTTCTTCGCGCTGGAAATAGATATGGCAAGGCCCTGCATAATGTCTTTCCATGGGCCCACGGGCTCACTCGTTACAATCTGTGCCAAGGAAGTACCGTAGTTTTCTATTTTCGGGAAATAGCGGGTAGACGTAATCAGTGTACGGTCCACAAAGTACCAATCGAGCAGGAAGGCGGTCTGCAATCCGTGAACAGCCTTGCCCTCCAGCAGCAGATGTGTGTCCCGCCAGATGCCCCATGAGAATCCGCGCATATAGCGTTCGGCAAGATTCATCCCCCCCACAAAGCCGATGTGCCCGTCAATGACAACTATTTTCCGATGATTACGATAATTCACCTTGCTGGTAAAAAGCGGAAAACGTACCTTCAGGAAGCTGCGTACCTCGATACCGGCCTCGCGCATCTCTTCAAAAAAACGGTTGGGAACATGCCAGCAACCCACATCATCATAAATCACACGTACCTCTACCCCGGCACGCGCCTTTTCCATCAGGACATCACGCACCAAGCGCCCGATGGCATCGTCCTCAAAGATATAGAATTCCATGTGGATATGCTTCGTTGCTTTCCCCAATTCGCGCAGCAGGGATTGCAGCATGGAGAGCCCCAGGGTATAGACTTCCACCCGGTTTCCATCGAAGGGGAAAGCCTGGTTGGTATTACGGAACAAAGATATGAGACGGCTGTAATTGATGGGAAGCGTACATGAATCCTGCGCCAGATATTCCGCCATAGGTTTCTTCAACAAGCGGCTGTAACTCTTCTTCCCTATCATGCGCACACGGCGCTGACTACGCCCGAAGAAGAAGTAAAACACCAGCCCCACGATAGGAAGGAACATCAATACCAGTATCCATGCCATGGTTTTCACCGGATTGCGGTTGTCGAGGATAATGACGACAATCGTTCCGATGATGGCACCGAAATAAACAATGTCGAAGGCTATCGTAGCAATCTGGCTGGCAATGAAGTTCCAATCAAGCATGTTCACAGACAATTAAGTGTGAAACAAATGTAGGAAAAAGAAATGAAGTACAAAAAATGAAATGAAAGAAAAAGAAAAGGAAAATCACAAAGACACAGAGATACAGAGAGCTTATATAATATAAAGAATAAGCTCTGTGCCTCTGTGTCTTTTACAAACCTTATACAGAAAAGGATTTTAGAACGGCCTATGCCCTCCGAAACGGCCAGGACCATGCCCCGGACCAAAGCCCGGACCACCGAAGCCACGTCGACCCTGCATCTTGTCGCGTGCGGCCTTGCTGCCGAAAATATTCAGACGATAGATGAAGTGAAGCATGCAATAGCTGTTCACGCCGTTATATTCGTACACCGAGCGACCGCTTGCAGTCAGCGAACGACTGATGTTGCTCTGCCTCTTCAGAATGTCGTACATCTCGAAGCTGACAGTGGCATTTCCTTTCAGAAAAGTCTGCGACAACTGCGCATTCCAGATAAGCTCATTACGGTTCATACTACTGTCCGTATATCCGCGACGGCTCTGATTGGCAATGTTGGTAGAGAGCGTCATGTTCCACGGCATGGAAATCTGCGTATTGGCACCGTAGGAGAAGGTATAGGGCTCCTGGTTATTGTCAGGCGTCAGTTTATCCTTCTCTATTGAATAGGAAATGCTTCCGTTCAAGCCGAATTCAAACCAGTCGTTACGATAGGCGGCATTCAGACGTTCGCCCAGCGTCAGGTTGGTGGTCGTATTCTTCCGTTCCACGGCATCTGCTCCCTTACCGGACGTCAGATAAGCCACATTGTTCTGATATCTGGCATTGGAGAAAGAACTGATGGTGTACTTCTTATTGGGCAGCGCTGTATTGAAGCCGAACAAGCCGAACGCATTCCAATTACCGTTGATATTCTTCGGAGTTGTAGTCCATCCACCGGTTTCCGAATTGTACACACGGCTGTTGCTGATGCTATTCTGCGTTGCCGAGAAATTGACGTGCGACATAATACCGCGTTGCTTTTCGGCATTATACGTATTATAGAAAAATCTCATGCTGTGCGTGAAGGAAGGCTTCAAGCCCGGATTACCGATACGCACATTCTGCGGATTGGAGTTGTCCACAATCGGCAACAGATTCTCCATACTCGGTTGGCTGCTACGCCCGCGGTATGTTATACGCAGCTGGCTCACTTTGGAGAAACGGAGGCGCAAGTCCAGGTTCGGAGCGAAGTTGAACACATTGCGGGTGGTATCAATCATATAGTCGCCACGTTTATAGGACAACACAGAATGTTGCGGCTGAAACGACATACCTGCGCTCAGCTGATACTTCTCGCGGATAAAGCGCAAGGACACGGATGCATCGTGGTTGTAGTAGCGATATTCCGCATACTTACCCAGACTGTCCACCGCATGCTCTTCATATCCCGTGGGAAGCTGGGTTGACAATCCCCAATCCGGAAAGCCCTGCAAATCGTACGTCGTCTTGTCACTCTCACTGTACTTGTACTGGAACTGATAGCTGAATTGCAGGAAAGTGGCACGGGCTATCGGTTCGCTGTAAGTCAGCTGTGCACTGTAATTGTAGTTCTTGGTAGGAGTAGTGATGTACTGGTTACGTACCAAGATGGAGTCTCCTCCCAAAGCATTCAACAACTGGAAGTAGTGCGTTTCCGACTCCGTATACTGGTTGTTGTCAGTATTGGTATAACCGAACCTTCCACGGAACGTGACATTGCGTCCTTTGTCATTCAGCTTTCTGTTCAACTGCAAGGTTGCATCCGTAGACACACTCTTATTGTCACTCAGCGAACCGCTATTGATGGCATTTATACGGATACTTCTCAACGGGTCATCGTCCGGATTGAGAATCTTCTCCAGATTCAGCCAGTTATTGGGGTCGCTCACCAGACTGTAAGGGTCGGAATTGAACGTACCGTTCTCAGAATTGGAGAGATTGTCCGTTTTACCATACGAGAAGTTGGGGCGGAAAATAATATTCGTCATCGAATCCGGCTTCCACTCCATACGGAAATCGGCATTGAAATTCTTGGCTTTGTTACGTTGCTTGCTGTTCGAGTTGGAGTAAGAGTTGCCGTCCGGCAGAAAGTCCTCGGTAGAGCCAATGCTTGCAATGTCCCCATCCTGATAGTTGTAGCGTGCACTACCACCCAGTTCCAGTTTATCGGTCTGGGTAGCGAAGTTTACACCCAGCATTTTCGTTGCAGTAAGTCCGTTGTTCCTGCGCCAGCGCGGAGGACCGCCACCGCCTGAAAAGCCTTGGTCGTTCACGTTATTGGCAGAGCCAATAAGAGTAACTTGAGTATTTTCAACAAGACGGTTCAGCATAACACGTCCCATGTAGCGGTCTTCCGTACCTCCGGCCACATCGGCATTACCGAACCACCCCTGGTTCATGCCTTTCTTTACGGTCAGGTCGAGCACCGTCTCCTCCTCACCGTCGTCAATACCGGTGATACGTGCCAAATCGGACTTCTTGTCGTAGGTTTTCAGCTTCTCTATCATATCTACCGGCAGATTCTTCAAACCGGTCTTTACGTCTCCACCAAAGAACTCCTTCCCGTCGACCATAATCTTCGACAAGTCCTTACCGTTGATTTTCACATTCCCCTCGTCATCAATCTCCGCACCGGGCAACTTCTTCACCAGCTCTTCGAGCATGGCTCCCTCGGGGGTACGATAAGCAGAGGAATTATAGACCAATGTATCTTCCACCACCTGCACTTGCGGCGCTTCTGCCGTAACCACAGCCTCGGCCAGCATCACCGCATCCGTTTCCAGTGCCAGGGTACCCACGTTCTTGGCGGTTGTCGTGGCATAAAGATGTAAAGGGATGTACCGGCTCTTGAACCCGATATAAGAAACCTTTAGCACGTATTTACCCGCACTGACTTTGGGAAGAGTGAAATAACCTTGTGCCGTAGTAGCCGTACCCGATGCCTGGACACTGTCTGGCAACAAAAGCAACTGCACGGTAGCTTGTATCGCGGGCTCCTTGGTGTCCTCCACGACACGGCCCGATACCGTAATGTTTTTGGTCTGTGAGAATGCAGACAGCGTTGTTACCAACAGCAACGCCATTCCCGTGATAATTTTCTTCATGTGTCTATTCTTTGTCTATTCTTAAATGAACAATGCCTTTTATTCACTGTTTCATTTGACAGACTTCCGGGCAAAAGGTTTAATGCCCCACATGACGATTTGCTCCGTTTATCGACTATTCCGCTTAAATAATCTATCAACTGTCGCTTTCTTTATACCAAATTCCAAGCAAAGCACATTCAATATAAGAAATATGAGAAAAGAAGAAGAATCGACCGAAAGGAGGTCACCCTGCGCCACCCGGTAGAGCATACCGCCGAAGATAAAAAGAACGGTCAGAAAGATGGCATTGCGCGTGGCCTTGTTGCGCACCTGCTCTATCTCCTTATTCTCGTTCTTCGTCAAGGCAAAGATTATCATCAGTGCCCCCATCATCATCAGGAGTTTGGAGCATTCCTTGTAAAACAGCAAGTTGGCATCTGTCACTTTTCCCCACAATAGGAATATGAAAGGGAGGAACAACGCCAAAGCTATGATGAAATAACCCAGCGGACGGCAATAAACGGGAAGTAATGCTCTCATTTCTATCAATCAATTACAAATTACTAATTACAAATAGTGGGAGGCAGATGACGGAAACGCCTTGCCACCCATAGAATTTCACGGGACAAAGATAACGTTTTATTGCCAAAAGAGCTATCTTTGTGCCACAATATAATGAAGAAGGCCCCCTTTCCTTCATAATCCGTAACATCAGTAATTGGTAATTCGTAATTTGTAATTAACAAGATGAGTAAACAAGAAGTAATCCTTTGCGAAGGACTGGCAAACAGCCTGACGCATGCCATAGCGAAGTGTCCCCATGACAAGCTTTTCATCCTTACCGACGAGCATACCCACCGCCTCTGCCGCCCGCATCTGGACGGTATCCCCGCCTTGGAAGAAGCGGAAGAAATTATTATCGGTGCAGAAGACGTACACAAGAATCTGGAAACGCTGGCTGCCGTATGGCAAGCCCTGAGTGAGAAAGGGGCCAGCCGCCACTCCCTGCTCATCAACCTGGGCGGTGGCATGGTGACCGACCTTGGCGGTTTTGCCGCTTCCACCTTCAAGCGGGGCATCGCCTACATCAACGTTCCCACTACGCTGCTCGCCATGGTCGACGCTTCCGTGGGAGGCAAGACGGGCATCAACTTCAACGGTCTGAAGAATGAAATCGGCGTCTTTGCTCCTGCCGCCTGCGTGCTGCTGGAAACCGAGTTCCTGCGCAGCCTCGATGCCCATAACTTCTTCTCCGGCTATGCGGAGATGCTGAAGCACGGCCTCATCAGTACCCCGGAACATCTGGCGGAACTGCTGGCCTTCGATACGGAGAAGATAGATTATGCCTTGCTGAAGTCCATGGTAGGACGTTCCGTGCAGGTAAAGGAACACATCGTAGAAGAAGACCCGCAGGAACATGGCATCCGCAAAGCCCTGAACCTGGGGCACACCGTGGGACACGCCTTCGAAAGCCTCGCCCTTGCCGAAAACCGTCCGGTGCTGCACGGCTATGCAGTGGCATGGGGGCTGGTCTGCGAACTATACCTTTCTTATATAAAGACCGGATTCCCGAAGGACAAGATGCGCCAGACCATCCAATTCGTCAAAGAGAATTATGGCAGCTTCTCCTTCAACTGCAAACAGTACGACCAGCTGTACGAACTGATGAAGCATGACAAGAAGAATACCGCCGGAGTCATCAACTTCACCCTATTGAAAGAAGTGGGTAACATCTGTCTCAACCAGACGGCAGACAAGGATACTATCTTCGAGATGTTCGACTTTTATAGGGAGTGCATGGGAGCATAGCACTCCCGGCAAGGAGAGACAGTATTCTCTGAATTCTTCCACATTCATCGCTCACTCCTCCCCCGAAAAGTCCTCCGTATCATTTTCCATCCCAACCGGGTCTTCATCCGGAATTCCCGTCTTTCCCTCGGCCCGCTCCTTTCGCAGCGTTTCCGGCCGCAACATATCGTGAGGGAAATATCGGCTAAGCGGATAACGGTAGAAATCCATCCCGCTGTTCAGCCTCGCCACCAGCGACTTATCCGGACGAAAATAGACACGAGATAAGCGCACCTTGCCCGGCATCACATCGTCGGGATGCTCAAACCCGTCACTCGTCACCGCCACATGGAAGGAACCCAGCCCCTTAATGGTCACCGACTCTCCCTCCATCAGCGCTTCCTCTATAAACTTCGGCAAATCTATCAATACACTCTGCACGTCTCCCGAACTCATCCCTTTTCTGGATGCCATACGCTGCGCCAGCAGCTCTGCCGTCACACCTCCACGCCGCTGTAACACACGCTGCACAGCATAATAGAGTTGCTTCACCCCTTCCGCCGTGCGGAAAACCTTCTTTCGAACCAAATAGACTATACTCATACTCTTTTCACAATGAACATAATGTTTCTTACTGCAACCAGACTGCCGACACCCCACCCGAAGTTTACTTCCCCTCAACAGAAAGCCAGTTTCCATACGGCCTGACAGCTATTCCCCAACATGCACGAGATGCACATCTCATGCAGTTCGAGACATACATCTCAACACACGCGAGATGTGCATCTCATACAGCAAAGATAATCATATTCCACCTGATATACAAATATCTTTCATGTATCGGGGAATAATGTTCCGCACCAGCTTACTCCGGCTCTTATCATTAATTAACAATGCCGCATGCAGGGTTTTCGCAAATATGCTATTTTTATAAAAGTGAAGCCTATTCCGAATGTTTAATTTAAAAGAGTACACTATGAAAATAAAGTCAATCTTTAACAAGAAAATTTTAATCGCTATTGCAACCATCAGTTCCTTAAGCCTCCAATCATGCCTGGACGACGATGATAATTATGCCATGAGATTCCCCAATGCCCTGGTAACGGTAAAGACCGATGCAGACCAGACAGTCTTTCTGCAATTGGATGACAAGACCACTCTGCTGCCTACCAACATGACGAAATCTCCCTATGGCGAAAAGGAAGTCCGCGCTTTGGTAAACTACAAGGAAGTGGACGAGCCCAGCGATATCTACACCCAAGCTGTACATATAAACTGGATAGACAGTATCCTTACCAAACCCATCGCCCCGGATTTGGGTGAAGAGAACGATACCGTATACGGCACCGACCCGGTGGAAATTGTGAACGATTGGGTGACCATTGCAGAAGACGGTTATCTAACCCTTCGCTTTAGAACTCAGCAAGGAGACTATCAAACAAAGCACTTTGTCAATCTGCTGCTGAGCGAGAATCCGGAAAACCCGTATGAAGTAGAATTCCGCCACAATGCCAAGGGCGATATTTACGGCAGGTATGCGGACGGTCTGGTTGCTTTCAAGTTGGATGCCCTGCCTGATACAGAAGGCAAGACCGTTAAATTGAAACTGAAATGGAAATCATTCAGCGGCGAAAAGTCTGCGGAATTCGATTATTGTACCCGGAAATCCGTAACGCCCGAAAGTCCGGCTGTCACTTCCGTAAGAAATAGCCTAAACCTGCAATAACTTCATTCAAAGTATGCCTGCCCGCTCAAAGCCATTGCCTTGCGAAGCAGGCATACAAGTAAAAAGAGAGTAGGGCACGTTGGCCGAAAGCCTTGAAACTGCAAAATATAGGTTCATTCAATAAAAAAAGCACTATAAATATTTGCTATTTTAAAATAAAGCCGTACATTTGCACCCGCAATTCGGGATGTAGCTCAGCCCGGTAGAGTACGCGTCTGGGGGAAACAAAGAGCTAATTTTCAAGAACTTAATATTACTTTCAGATATAGAAGGAGTTAGAACAATCTGTTCATCTCCTTTTTCTTTTTTATATACAACTTTTCTAAAACAATCATTACAAATTAATGAAAATCGATACAAATCAACTCCGAAACAAACCATAATATCATTTATTTTAGTACACTATAAAGTTCGGACATTCTTTAACCGCGGACAACAAAGCAGACCATTATTTACAACGCGGTTCTTCAATGTAAATCCCCATATATCCAGAACACACAATATTATCTTCCTTATAGTGGCAAGCCATATATAAAAAGAATGCCATTCAACAAAATAGTCAAACGGCATTCAACCTTTTATAATTAAATTATTTATCGAGAGCTTATTTTCTGCTCCAATACAAACAGCTCCCTTTTAATTTCAATTAGAAATTTAATATCCTCAATATCATTAGAAATCATTTTTGTAATTTCTTCTAATATAGAATTTCTCACCTTTATATCTATCAAAGCTGGAAGAATTCTCTTTATATATTTAACTCTATCGGCTATCTCGTAATTTTCAAGCAGGTCAACCCCATAATCTCTAAACATATAGAACATATATTGTTCTACCATATCAAAATCACCCTCTTCTACATACTTATCCAAGATACTAATTATATATTGTTCTGCCAAAGACAACTCTATTTCATACCCAGTTTCTATATAATCTTTTGATAATTTCTCTTTGTACTTCTTCACTCCAAGAGAAATTTTCCGTTGAAGCTTCTTTTCCTCCCTCAAAACATCTTTCAGACAATCTTTCAAGTCTTTTATATTTTGTTCGTTTTTATTGGAATAAAAATTCTCAACATTACTAATTACATTGTCAACCATTTCATCAGTTGCTTTTTTCCTCTCTTCCTCAGTAGGAGTATGAATAATACTCATTGTACTGCAGTCATTCCACCGAGAACTAACTAAATGTTTTTCTTCTTTACTATTCATTCTTATAAAGAAACAAAAAAATCAATAATTTAATTTCAAAAAATAAGGACACATAGGAAGATTTTCCATCCAAAAATCTATCCTATATTTCACTCCAACATAAGCTGACCAACTAACATTAGGATGAAGCTGAATTGTTTCTCCTACTTGCAATTTATTAACATTAAGAAATGTATAATCTGCCTTTACAACTTCATCAGTCTTCAAATCTGTTACTTTATATGTCAATTTTAAAGATAATTGTTTACTATCACCAATTATACGATTACTCACATTTTTTAATTTGAAAATCCAATCATTATGGTACTTATCATAATTCACTTTTAAAACTTGTAAACCATATTCAGCATAAAGTCTATCCTTTATACTATCATTAGCAACTAAAATAGTATCACTGTAGCTTAAAGACTCTTTTTCTGAGACTTCTGTAGGTGAATTACTTGTGTCGGGATTCAAAAACAACAAGCTCAATAATATTGCAAACAAAATCGTTCCAATAAAAAACCATGGAACTTTCACTTCTTCTTTATTATTACTTTCCGACATAATAAACTTAAAAAATAATTATTTCACATCAGTAGATTTCACTCTTTCATCTCTTTTTACAGCTATTCTTTCATCAGCCTCACGAATTATGCGTTCATCCTCAGTCTCTTTACTAAACTGTTTTTTTACTTCTTCAACAGAGTCTGCCCATGCAGGTTCATCATTACTCTTTCCAAGACAATGTACCATTATCGCACCAAACAAAGGAGAAAAAAGAAGAGACAAAACTATCCACCCAATCTCACTTCTACCAAATGCTCTAGCAGTACTACCTACTTCAGCACTTAACCCAACCCATACAACAAGAAGTACAAGAAAAAACAATATTCCCAATATTTCCATAACCTAATCTTTAAAAATTAAATTCCATATAGTTGGCTATATTATTTGTTCACCATATGTAACATTCCCACTTTTAATAGAAGAATTCAACAGCTCCCAACGATTTTTATATCCTTCAATATCTTTTTTAAATATATCAACATGATTACTTTTAAATTTTTTCCGTTTTTCTACCACATATGAACTAGGAACTATATAAAAATCAGGCAGTGTAGGAGTACCTTCAATTTCAAATTTTTTATTATATATCACAAATATAACATAGTGGTTATCTTTTGCCTCCACATTACCTACGGGAATAGAATCATATTCACGAACAGATTTTACATCAATCGAGACAGCAGTTTTATCATCCCTCATTATCCAAATATCAACACTTTTCTTATTTCCCATTGTTATATAAGCCTCATAATTCAACCGATACAACATGGACAACACCAAATACTCACTAGCAATTCCAGTATTAAAGCCGTTCTTTTTAGTCGCCATAATCCCAATATTTGTTCATATTAATACTCAATGCACTATACTAACACACTGTATATAGCACATTTATACCTTATGAAGAACAAATATATTTAATTATTTTTGACTGACCAAATATTTATTACATAATCTTTTATAAAGTAGTGAAAGCGTAACAACACAATGAACACCAATATAAATAAAGTACACAGACAACATGTTCATCCTATTCCAGCATTTATATAAACCTTACTTCCCCACGTCTTTTCTGTACCAATAGGGGATGATTTCTTAGCTTTCTCTATAATTTCGTCCATAAATTGTTGTTCAATATTTAGATTTGTTGTATCTTTAGGAATTAAAAGAGAGCTTTCAGAGCTAAAAACAGTTAATGACTGACCCCTGTCTGTTTCAGAATTACCAGGAAGTGTGTAATCGAAGCTCTTTTTTAATTTATCTTCTTGGTTAATTATATTTAACTCTGTATTCCTTTCGTTGGTGTTCTCAAATTTTCTTATGACATTTACATCAGAAGAGCAGCTTCGCCCACTCTCTTCTTTATTAAAAGAGTCGATGAAAGCAGGAGAGGTTTTATACCGGAACGGATTCAGGCCATGCTGAAAGACGGAGTCGTCAGGAGTCGTACGACCGAGACTCTTTTCTAAAGCAGTTTCTTCGGAGACTGCTTTTCTTTTTCACAGAAGCTTTACGGACTTTCATCAAATCTAGCTTAAATTTCAATATTTAAATCTTTCATAATAAAATCCATTACAAATAGGAGGTCTTGCTCTGCAATGACACAAAACCTCCTTCCTAATGTAACAACAACCAATACCTTGCCCATTTCAACTCACCTGCATAATTGAAATTGTTATTGATTATATAAAAGCATTTTTACGCGTTTTATTTCATTATCAATAACAGACCTACTGAGGAACCCGACTTCAATATATACCATGCAGAAAAACGAATATAAACCATATTCTAACTGGGCATTCCAGTCACTCCTCTATCCACCCACCTATTCAATCTTTCCAAACGCTCAGGAGCAACATCATATCTACTTCTTAACTTGACATATGCATGCTCTATTTTAGAGGTCAGCTCATCTATCATGGAAGCTGCATTAAGTGAATCAATCCCCACATTTTTAGCCTTCGCCAACACCTCCTTTATATCATACTTGTTCTTGCTACTAATATCCCGTCTGATAAAAGCTTCTTCCAGCATATCATACACATTGAACTGATTCATGCAATAAGCAACACATGCAAGCTCAAAAGCCTTTTTACTATTGAACATACAATAAGAAAGCTCTATATCATATGTCTTTTGTATATCCATATAACAATCATACCATTTTTTCAGTACCAACAAACAAAAGGACGTAGTATATAAATCCTCTCCACGGATTGTCCTACCGAAAATGGACTTGACCTTCTTGAATCTGAATTCATACCTTAGCACATTCAAATCCTCAAAATCCTCAAGCCCCTGCTTTATATCATCCGTCCTTTTACAACTTTTCATTTCAGCTATCTTATCATAAAACACCATCTGACAATCATGCTTGCTAAAATACAAAGTCTCTTTCTTTATATGAGCACTATAGAAACCATCCGAATACAACAACCTACGCATATATAACCAAGGCATATGCTTCACACGGAAATTGAAAGCAACATCCAAACGCTGTACCACAGCCTTTTCAATAGGGACACCAAGAGCCACACTCAATGCCTTAACCCCACTTCTAATTTCCCATATCCCTAAAGGCTTTGCATAATTATTACCCAATACCCACTTAGTCAGACTACCTTCTACCACCAAAGTAGTTCCCCTAACTTCTACCCGCATGTTCCTCAGATAGCCGACAACCCTATTCTCTGAACATACACTCACAACAATTCTGCAAGGAATCTCTTCCATGAAACTAATTTCATTATTCAAGTCCTTTTCGGACAACACAATTTTTATTGAGTCATACATTACTGCCTCCTTTTTTAAATTGTTATTATTTTAATTATATTATTCATATTATTATAAAGCATCCTGCGCATCGAGGTATTCATCAACCGTCCCTATAGAATGCCTCAGTATCCAATTTTCTATTTCAGAACGCCTAAACCGCAGAACACTCCTCCTCCTTAAAGTAGATTTATAGAAAGGAATCTCCTTATTCGACGTTTTTTTATAAACCGTGTGTTTAGAAAGCCCCGTTATTTTACACACTTCGTCAATTCCAATAATTTCAGTACTAGAACTCTTCATATTACCAAAATAGGAATTCAGAACCTCACCAATCAATTTCTTCAGTTCATCAACAGTCAAACCATTTATTTGTATTTCTTTTTTCTTTCCCATATTTTTTAATTTTGACACAAAATAAAGGAATAAAAAAGAGACATACAAATTTAAAATGCGACATAAAGCACAACAACAATCGGCATACACTATTGATTACCAATATCATATACCGATTTAAAAAGTCGCAAAGTCATAAATTTACGTCTAGGCAGTCTGTGCAAGGAGTAGTTTTAATTCATTCTTACAGTCATCATATGAAGGCACTCTATTATGAGAAGCCAAATTCAATTCCTTACCTTCATTATCACTAAAATATTGATTTACTAAAACTGCTGAAAAACCACCCGTCAAAACTTCAACAACAACTCGTAAACAAGCTTTAGCTCCACGTTTTCTTGTATTAAATTTTATTTTCTGCGTAACATCCAAGCCGCAAGCCCTAAACACCTTACGAAAATTCAATTTCTCATTTTTAGAAGGGTCAATCCATTCCTCCTTACACAAATAATCATAAACAGCATCCAATTGCATATCCGAATAGGCGCTGTACATTTTCTGGTTTCCTATTCGTTTCTGACTATCTTTCAACAATTTCAAATAAGTAATCAAATTAGCATTCTCTAGATATAAATAATCATTCAGTAAATGTCCAAGATAATTCCAGTCTTGCCGAATTCGAATCCCCATCGGAGAATCCTCCTCAATATTGAATTTGCCAATCATTCGACGTACATCATCAAGAGTAACACCTAATTTTTCTAAAACATAAAAACCTTGTCTCCAGGCCTCAACTTCATTCTCCTCCGTTATTTTTCCATAATGTCCATAACGCGTATCCAAAAGTTTCTCAACACGTTCTATTTGCCTATCCAGCAAATCCCTATCATATGAAGTGGTTCTTTTAATATAGCTTTCCATCTCCGCAACGTCAAAACAACCCTTTGCCCGTATCAGCTTATTCAAAAAGTTCTCAATACTCTCTTCTTTTTTCTTTCTCATGCCCTTTTATAAATTTACGTTAATTTTATACAATGAATTTATTGTCATTTTCTCTATTTCAACATCACCGAAACTATCCAAATAAGTATTGGTAGTCTCCAGGTCTTTATGTCCCATTACCTGACTTATCATTTCACGAGGAACACCGTTAGTCTGTAGGGTCATAGCCATGGAATGTCTACTCACATAGCTTGTTAATTTCTCTGTAAATCCAAGCTCCTCGCCGATTTCTTTTAAACGCTCATTATAGCGTGCCAGTCTACGACGCAAATGGTCATAAAGCTTCTCACCATCATAGTCTTTCGACACTAGAGGAAGAAGATAATCACCTACAAGAACACTGTTGGACTTGAACCACAGAAGCAGATTATTCAGTTCATCAGTCATGGGTATTCGAATGAATTTGGCATTCTTACTGTGTTCCGTCTTATGCCTTTTATATATAATATGTACAGAAGTACCCTCCACTCTTATATTCCCTTTCCTCAGATTAGCCATATCAATGAAACTCATCCCATAACAGAAATAAGAAAACAGAAACAAGCGCCTTGCAATTTCCTTGGGCTTGTTCTCAAACTGCCGGTTCATCAATCTCAGCAGATATTCTTGAGGCAAATACCGCTTACGGGTCTCTTCTTCCAATGCGGAAATACAAAAACCACCTTTACCGAAAGGATAAGAAGTCGAAGAACATTCCTTAGCAACGATAGCACGATTCAATATTGCCCTTAACGTCTTCATATCGTGCTTACGGGTGTTGCCGCACCACCCTTTCTTTTCCATAAAAGAATTATAGGCGGAAACATACTTGATGTCTATCTCTTGAAAATAACGTGTGGACAGCTTCTTGTCGAACAATTTCATATTACAGATGACCTTTTCCCACACTTTTGCATTACCGATATGTCCCGTTTCTTTCATATCTTTAATACACAACAATGCGAAATCCAAGAACTTTCCCTTCTTATCCTTATATAGGAAAGCATCCTCGAATTGATTCAGCGTCCAATCAATCCTATCAAACTCAAAATGGCGCTCGACTTCTTGAGCGCGTGCCAGCAGTTGAACTATTCGCGCATTGAATTCCTTATAATTAGGACAGACACGCTTATCACATCTGAAACGTTCACCAATAACGTCCCATTCCTCCTTCTTGGAGTAAAGCCCCAGTGAAATATACTTGGCTTTCATGTTCTTTATGATTCTCAATGAAACCGGATAGGTTCCATCCTTCCTCCTATTAGAGGAATGCAAAAGCACTTTAAATGTTGCCATATTATAAATATTAAAGTGCAGCAAAAATATAGGGTTATTTCTCAAAAGAAGAAAAATAGGTTTATAAAAATATCGCCTATTTAATACTGATTAACAGAAGAAAATATATACCTAATTTCTGCCACGTTTTCTCCCTAAAACTTTCCTAAAATATTAAAGTAGACTGTATATAAACAAATACAAACAACAATCAACATCACAGCAGCTGATAATCAACTACAAAACAACAAGTTACGCATATCAAAAGAAAAAAAACTCATTATTAATACAAAAAAAGAGGAAGAAAATTTGCAGAATCCCCATAAATACGTACCTTTGCACCGCAATTCAAAGAAAGACGGGATGTAGCTCAGCCCGGTAGAGTACGCGTCTGGGGGGCGTGTGGTCGCAAGTTCGAATCTTGTCATCCCGACTGTTGAGCATTAAGGAGTTAAGTCTAAGACTTAACTCCTTAATTTTTATAGTATTTCTTAATGACAGACTTGCTGCCATGAATATGCTGAATATGTACAAAAAGAAGACGGTGCTATTCGCTTCAGTGGGAATAGCCCATCAAATTACTGGAATTCTCGTAAGAAATCTCTATTTTTGCACTTTAAACAAGAAAAATTATGGGAGCAGCTAAATGGATAGGCGGCATCATCGGTTTCATGGCCGGAGGACCGCTGGGAGCCTTGGCAGGTTTTGTATTCGGTTCACTGTTCGACACCGATTCAAATGACGCAGGCAGTTATTATGGAGAAGAACCAACGCGCGGCACTACCTATACCGGGCAACGGAACAGTTTCCTCTTCTCCATGCTCGTGATGGCTTCGTACATTATCCGTGCAGACGGGCGCATCATGCATAGTGAAATGGAATTCGTCCGCCGCTTTCTGAGAAGCACATTCGGTGAGGCTGCCGTGGGCGAGGGAGAACGAATACTGCTCAACCTCTTCGAACAGCGCAAGCAGATGGACAGACAAAACCCACTGGCATTTAAAAACACCATCCGTGACTGTGGAACGCAGATTGCCGCCAACCTGACATACGAGGAACGCTTGCAACTGCTGGTATTCTTGGTAGAAATTGCCAAAAGCGACGGACACGTCTGCAACGAGGAGATAGAAGCCTTGAAAGAAGTGGCCATGTACATGGGACTATCCGTCAAGGAAGTGGAATCCATGCTCAACCTGGGCGGCAGCTCACTGAACGAGGCCTATAAAGTACTTGAAATTGAACCTACCGCCACCAATGACGAAGTGCGTGCCGCTTACCGCCGCCTAGCCTTGAAACACCATCCCGACCGGGTGGCAACGCTGGGCGAAGACATCAAGAAAGCCGCAGAAGAGAAGTTCCAAAGCATCAACAATGCCAAAGAACAGATATACAAGGCACGAGGTATGAAATGACATACCTCGTGCCTTGCCTTGTGGACAGCATCATGACGTTTATAAACATTCTATATTAACATCAACCCACACATTTATGAAGAAAACCCTTGCAATCCTTGCACTAGGCCTTACTGCCATTGCCGGACATGCCGCCACGCCGCTCTGGATGCGCGATGTGCAAATTTCTCCCGACGGTACGGAAATCGCATTCTGCTACAAAGGAGACATCTACAAGGTGCCTGCCAAAGGTGGAACCGCCACACAGCTTACTACCCAAGAGAGCTACGAATGTACCCCCATATGGTCGCCGGACGGCAAACAGATTGCCTTTGCCAGCGACAGATACGGCAACTTCGACGTATTCGTGATGCCGGCAGACGGCGGAACCGCCCAACGGCTCACTACCCACTCCACCGGTGAGATACCCTCCACATTCACTCCGGACGGAAAGTATATCTTGTTTTCCGCCTCCATCCAGGACCCGGCAAGCAGCGCTCTTTTCCCCACGTCGGCCATGACCGAGCTTTACAAAGTACCTGCAACGGGAGGGCGTACGGAACAAGTGCTGGGCACCCCTGCCGAAGCGGTCTGCTTCGACAAGGCGGGCCAGCAGTTCCTCTACCAAGACCGCAAGGGATTTGAAGATGAATGGAGAAAGCACCACACCTCCTCCATCACCCGCGACATCTGGCTGTATGATGCAAAGACGGGTATCCATACCAACCTCACCGACCGCGCGGGCGAAGACCGCAACCCGGTGTTGTCACCCGATGGAAGAACGGTTTACTTTCTGAGTGAGAGAAACGGCGGCTCATTCAACGTGTATGCCTTCCCGCTGGCACAGCCCCGAGAGGTGAAGCCCATCACCAGCTTCAAGACACATCCCGTGCGCTTTCTCTCCATGAGTGACGGCGGGACGTTGTGCTACGGTTACGACGGCGAAATCTATACCCAGCAGCCGGATGCCACCCCGAAGAAAGTCGCCATAGAAATTGTGCGCGATGACCGGCCGCAATTCGCCAACCTGCAGTCTTCCGACGGAGCCACTTCTGCCGTTGTGTCCCCGGACGGAAAGCAGATTGCCTTCACGCTGCGCGGCGAAGTCTTTGTCACTTCGGCAGACTATGCCACTACCAAGCAGGTGACACACACACCGGCACGCGAAGCGGGCCTCTCCTTTGCGCCAGACAACCGCACCCTGGCCTACGCCAGCGAGCGAGGCGGCAACTGGCAGCTCTACCTTGCCAAGATAGCCCGCAAGGAAGACCCTAACTTCCCGAACGCCACGCTGATTGAAGAAGAAGTGCTGCTGCCCTCCACCACCGTGGAACGTGCCCATCCGCAATTCTCGCCCGACGGTAAGGAACTCGCCTTTATCGAAGACCGCATCCGGCTGATGGTGCTCAATCTGGAAACGAAGAAGGTGCGCCAGATTACGGACGGCTCCACCTGGTACAGCACCGGCGGAGGATTTGACTACGCATGGTCGCCGGACGGCAAGTGGTTTACACTTGAGTTCACCGGCAACAAGCACGACCCCTACTCCGACATCGGCCTGGTCAGCGCAGAGGGAGGCAAAGACATCATCAACCTCACCAATAGCGGCTACATGAGCGGCTATCCCCGCTTTGCGCTGGACGGCAACGCCATCCTCTTCACCACCGAACGCTACGGCATGCGTGCCCACGCCTCATGGGGCTCGCTGAACGACGCCATGCTCGTCTTCCTCAACCAAGACGCCTACGACAAATACTGTCTGAGCAAAGAAGACTACGAGCTGCACAAGGAGCTGGAGAAGGAGCAGAAGAAGTCTGCCGGGAAGGACACCCCCCAAGGCAAAAACAAGGATAAAAAGAAGAAAGACGACAAGAAAGACAGCAATGCTGACGAAAAAGATGACCAGCCGAAAGACATCGTCGTAGAGCTGAAAGGCATCGAAGACCGTGTGGTGCGCCTCACCCCGAACTCTTCCGACATGGGCAGCACCATCATCTCCAAGGATGGCGAGACACTCTACTACCTGGCAGCCTTCGAAGGTGGCTACGACCTCTGGAAGATGAACCTCCGCAAGAAGGAAACCAAACTGCTGCACAAGATGGATGCCGGATGGGCAGACATGCAGCTGGACAAGGACGGTAAAAACCTCTTCCTGCTGGGCAGCCGTAAGATGCAGAAAATGGACACTTCATCCGATGCGCTGACCCCCATCACCTTCCAGGTAGATGCCAAGATGGATTTGGCTGCGGAGCGCGAATACATGTTCGACCACGTGTACCGCCAGCAGCAGAAGCGATTCTATAATACCAATATGCACGGAGTGGACTGGGAGAAGATGACCGCCGCCTATCGCCGCTTCCTGCCCCATATCGACAACAATTATGACTTTGCCGAACTGCTGAGCGAATGGCTGGGCGAGCTGAACGTATCTCACACCGGCGGCCGTTTCTATCCCAAAGGGCAGTCCGAGCCTACTGCCAGTCTGGGACTGTTCTTCGACTGGAACTACACGGGCCGGGGCATGCTCATTGCCGAAGTAGTAGAGAAAGGCCCCTTCGACACAGCCAACACCCGGGTGAAAGCCGGCACAGTCATCGAAAAGATAGACGGCGTGGAAATCACCCCCGATGCGGACTATTACACGCTGCTCAACAACAAGGCACGGAAGAAAACACTTGTTTCTCTCTTCGACCCGCAGACCAAGGAGCACTGGGAAGAGGTCATTATCCCCATTACGAACGGTGCGTTCAGCGATTTACTCTACAGCCGCTGGGTGAAACAGCGCGCGGCAGACGTTGACCGATGGTCGGGTGGCCGATTGGGTTACGTGCACATTGAGTCTATGGGAGACGACAGTTTCCGTTCTGTCTACTCGGACATCCTGGGCAAGTACAACAACCGCGAAGGCATCGTCATCGACACCCGTTTCAATGGCGGCGGACGCTTGCACGAGGATATAGAAATACTTTTCAGCGGACAGAAATACTTCACCCAGGTGGTGCGCGGCCGCGAGGCGTGCGACATGCCCAGCCGCCGCTGGAACAAACCCTCCATCATGGTGATGTGCGAGGCCAACTACTCCAATGCGCACGGCACGCCGTGGGTATACAGCCACCGCGGCATCGGCAAGCTGGTAGGTATGCCCGTGCCGGGAACCATGACCAGCGTGTCGTGGGAGCGCCTGCAAGACCCGTCATTGGTATTCGGCATCCCCGTCGTAGGCTACCGCCTACCAGACGGCAGCTATCTGGAGAACTCGCAGCTGGAGCCGGACATCAAGGTAGCCAATTCACCCGAGACCATCGTGAAGGGAGAAGACACACAACTGAAAGCTGCCGTAGAGGAACTGCTGAAGGAACTCGAAAAATAAGTACCGCCCTGCCCCACGCAGGAATACCGGCCATATAGGCCAATATATATTAAGGAGTTAAACCGTGGTTTAACTCCTTAATATATACCACAAGAAAACAATGCCTTTTTCTATCTCACTTTTTTGCACTATCTTTGTGGCATAAACTCCTAACTCTTTAACTGATTATGTTTGCTGACTTGTTAAACTCCTCCTATTTCGCGCTCTTTCTTATTGTGGCTTTAGGCTTCATGTTGGGAAGAATCAAGATTAAAGGGCTTTCACTCGACGTCTCCGCTGTCATCTTCATTGCCCTGCTGTTCGGACACTTCGGCGTCATCATCCCCAAAGAGTTAGGCAACTTCGGACTGGTGCTGTTTATCTTCACCATCGGTATCCAGGCCGGTCCCGGATTCTTCGACTCCTTCCGGAGCAAGGGCAAGACACTTATCGTCATCACCCTGCTCATCATCTGTTCTGCCGCCCTCACAGCCGTAGGATTGAAGTACGCTTTCGATATAGACACACCCAGCGTGGTCGGTCTCATAGCCGGCGCGCTGACCAGTACGCCGGGACTCGCCGTAGCCATCGACAGCACCCACTCTCCGCTAGCCTCCATCGCCTACGGTATCGCCTATCCCTTCGGTGTCATCGGCGTCATCCTCTTCGTCAAGCTGCTGCCCCGCATTATGCGCATCGACCTCGACAAGGAGGCGCGCCGACTGGAGAAGGAACGCCGCAGCCAGTTCCCGGAACTGACAACCTGCCTGTTCCGTGTAACCAACCCCGCCGTCTTCGACCGGAGCCTGATGCAAATCAATGCGCGCGCCATGACCGGAGCTGTCATCTCACGCCATAAGCACAATGAGCAGATAGCCATCCCCACCGCCCAGACCATACTTCACGAGGGAGACTACATACAAGCCGTGGGCAGCGAAGAGGCCTTGAACCAGCTCGCCGTCCTCGTGGGCCAGCGCGAAGAAGGCGAACTGCCACTCGTAGACATGCAGGAGATTGAATCTCTACTGCTCACCAAGAAGGACATGATAAACAAACAACTGGGCGACCTCAACCTGATGAAGAACTTCGGCTGTACCGTCACCCGCGTCCGCCGAAGCGGTATCGACCTCTCCCCCTCGCCAGATCTGGCACTGAAGTTCGGCGACAAGCTGATGGTGGTAGGCGAGAAAGACGGTATTAAAGGCGTGGCACGCCTGCTGGGCAACGACAACAAGCAACTGTCCGACACCGACTTCTTTCCCATCGCCCTGGGTATCGTGCTGGGCGTGCTCTTCGGCAAGCTGAACATCTCCTTCTCGGACAGTCTGTCGTTCTCACCGGGACTGACGGGAGGCATCCTCATGGTGGCCCTCTTCCTCAGTGCCATCGGAAAGACCGGTCCCATTCTGTGGTCTATGTCCGGCCCAGCCAACCAACTGCTGCGCCAGCTGGGACTGCTGCTCTTCCTGGCCGAAGTGGGAACCTCGGCAGGACGGAACCTGGTAGCCACATTCCAGGAAAGCGGCTGGCTCTTGTTCGGCGTAGGTGCCGCCATCACGCTGGTACCCATGCTGGTGGCCGTCATCGTCGGACTGTTCGTATTCAAGATAAACATTCTCGACCTGCTGGGCACCATCACCGGTGGCATGACCAGCACGCCCGGCCTTGCCGCCGCCGACTCCATGACGGACAGCAACATACCGAGCGTAGCCTATGCCACGGTATATCCCATTGCAATGGTATTCCTCATTCTGATAATCCAGGTGATATCCTCTGCAGTCTACTGATATATGAAAACTTACAACCGAACAGAAGCTATCGCCCGCATGAACGCACTGGCCGGGGACAATGTGCCCTTCCTCTTCATCGTAGACTACGCACAAGAGCAGTCGCACGTAGAGCCCCTCGACCAGATAAATCCCGCCACTTGCCTTTTCCAATTCCCGAAGGCAGGCAACGTGGGGGTAGCTGCAACAGCCGCCCGATACGCCGGTCTTATTCAGTGGGACATCACTCCCCCTTCCCCCGCCGCATACAAACACTCGTTTGACCTCGTGAAGCAAAATCTACTGGCGGGCAACAGCTACTTGACAAACCTCACCTGCCGGGTGCCCGTCAGCACCAATCTGACAATGGACGAAATATTCCTCCACTCCGAAGCCTTGTACAAGCTGTGGCTGAAAGACCGATTCGTCTGCTTCTCCCCCGAAATCTTTGTCCGCATAGAGAAGGGCAAGATAAAGTCCTTCCCCATGAAAGGCACCATCGACGCTACCCTGCCTGATGCGGAACAGCTTTTGATGCAGGATGCCAAAGAGGCCGCCGAGCACGCCACCATCGTCGACCTGATACGCAACGACCTAAGTATGGTATCAGAGCACGTAGAGGTAACCTCCTACCGATACATAGACCGCCTGCAAACCAACAAAGGCCCCATCCTCCAGACCAGCTCCGAAATATGCGGGACCCTCCCCGAAGATTATACCGCACACATCGGCGACATCCTCTTCCGCCTGCTTCCCGCCGGTTCCATCACCGGTGCCCCCAAGCCCAAAACCGTGGAAATCATTGCCGAAGCCGAAGATTACGAACGGGGCTTCTACACCGGCATCATGGGGCATTATGCCGATGGACAGCTGGACAGCGCAGTCATGATACGCTTCATCGAGCAGGAAAACGGCCGGCTCCACTTCAAGGCAGGAGGCGGCATCACCGCCAAAAGCCGGTGGGAAAGCGAATACAACGAAGTAATACAGAAAATATATGTGCCTATTTATTGAAACCATACGCATCGACCACGGAAAAGCCTGCAACCTTTCCCGCCACAATCGGAGGCTGAACGATACCCGCGCCCACTTCTGGCCGGAAAGTACACCGCTACAACTGCGTGACCATTTGTCGTCTCTCGGCTGCGAGGCAGGTATCGTCAAGGCACGCGTAGTGTATGGTGAGAAAGGTATTGAAGATGTCAGCTACTCCCCCTACACCATGCGGCACGTGCATTCGCTGGCACTGATACAGGCAGACCACATCGACTACACCTACAAAAGCGCCGGACGCGAACCGCTGAACCGCCTCTTTGCCCTGCGCGACGCATGCGACGACATTCTGATTGTGAAACAAGGCCTGCTGACAGACACCTCCATCGCCAACATCGCCCTTTCCGACGGCACCCACTGGTACACGCCGGCACATCCCCTGCTGAAAGGAACCAAACGGGCAGCCTTGCTGGAAGAAGGAATCTTGCAGGAAAAAGACATCAGACCGGAAGACTTGCCTTCATTCTCTACCGTCAGACTATTCAATGCCATGATTGACTGGGGAGAACTGGAGCTCCCCGTACGGAACATCATCCCATAGAGCCGCTACTCGTGCATATCGTTGAGATGTATCTCCAAAGACTTCACCGATATATATATTTCGTACACTGATATGGCCAGCGAAACAATCAGCAATATCAGCGCTAAACCGAAGATATAGGCCGAAAGCAGATGGAGACGGATATAGACAAAGAACATGCTGACCACACACAGCAGCAGGCTTCCGATACCCGCCACCTGCATGGCACGCGTCAGGTAGAGCCGCTTCCTCAGGTTGGCAATCTGCGCCGCCTTCACCGAAGACGGGTTCTCCATGTACTGTTCCTTCAAGGTGCGCACCAGTTGGGCATAGGACAAGAAACGGTTGGTATAGGCCAGCATAATCAGCGATATGGCCGAAAACAGCAAAGCGGGGGTGGTTAAATCTATTTCCATAAGAATGATGCTTAATTATATCTATCCGTCCCGATAGCAGGACTTACTTCCGCAAAGATAAACGAAAGATTGAAACCACAGAAACAAGTTTCCTTTTTTCCATTTCCCAAAGATTTATCCTACTTTTGCAGTGACAATAAAAAACGCCTTACCACCGTAACTTAACAAATACGACCATGCGATATACCGTTTCCGCTCCTGCCTCACTGCACGCAGCCATACAGCTCCCGGCATCCAAAAGCATCAGTAACCGGGCACTCATCCTCCACTCCCTTGCCCACGGCAATATCCTGCCCTGCAATCTGAGCGATTGTGACGACACCATAGTGATGACTCGCGCCCTCGACGGAAATCCCGGACATATAGATATCCTTGCCGCCGGCACCGCCATGCGTTTCCTCACCGCCTACCTCAGCGTAACTCCTGGCACCCGAATCATCACCGGTACGCAACGCATGCAGCAACGCCCCATCCGCATACTGGTAGACGCCCTGCGAGAGCTCGGCGCCCGCATAGAATACGTCGGAAACGAAGGGTTCCCTCCCTTGCGCATCACCGGAACAGAACTGACCGGCAGCGAAATATCCCTCGCCGGCAATGTCAGCTCACAATACATATCCGCCCTGCTGATGATTGGTGCCGTCCTTCCCAAAGGCCTGCGCCTGCACTTGACGGGTGACATCATCTCCCGCCCCTACATCAACCTGACCCTGCAACTGATGCGCGACTTCGGCGCCCAAGCCGACTGGGTCTCCGAAGATTGCATCACCGTCAGCCCCGGCGGATACACGGATACCCCTTTCACCGTAGAAAGCGATTGGAGCGCCGCCTCTTACTGGTATCAGATGATGGCAATAGAAGGAATTAAAAATGAAAAAATAAAAGGGGGAGACAGAAGTAGCGCAAAAGAAAGTGAAGACAGCACGAAGGAAGAAGCGCACACGGCAGAAATCGAACTACTCGGTCTCTTCGCCCACAGCTATCAAGGCGACAGCCGCGGCGCGGAAGTCTTTGCCCGCCTCGGCGTCCATACCGAATATACAGACCGGGGAGTAAAACTGACCCGTAAGGGTACTCCCGCCACCCGTCTCGACGAAGACATGGTGGACATCCCGGACCTGGCGCAGACCTTTGTCGTCACCTGCTGCCTGATGGACATCCCTTTCCGCTTCACCGGACTGCAAAGCCTCAAAATAAAGGAGACCGACCGTATCACCGCCCTCATTAGGGAACTGCGTAAACTGGGTTACGTCGTGCGCTCCGAGCAAGACAGCATCTTGTTATGGGATGGCGAACGCTGCCCGGCAGACGCTAACCCCGTCATCGCCACCTACGAAGACCACCGTATGGCCATGGCATTTGCCCCTGCCTGCCTTGTACTGCCCCAAATACGGATAAATGAACCACAGGTCGTTACCAAATCTTACCCTGCTTACTGGGAAGACTTGCAAAAGGCGGGATTTAAAGTCCGCCAAGATGCAATGCAATCTTAGAATAAAGCTTTTATTCTTAGAAATACAGCCTTTATTCTTAAGAATATAACCTTTATTCTTAGGAATAAAGGATACATTCTAAGATTAGGATGCATCCAAAGTAGTTTTATACTACGTTCCAAGCAAGTAATGCCTGGGTCGGGCGAAAGTAATCTGCCTACCTGCAATCTGACTCATTATTTTGTCGTGTACAAAACAATGTGTATCTTTGTCCGTTCTATTAATGGAACATGTTTTTCAAGAAAAGGAGGCCTATGTGGATATTGATTATTAGCCTGATTGCCCTTGCCCTCGTGGCAGCCACAGCCGGAATTATACGCAACCGGAAACTGCAGAAGAAGATAGACCGCGGCGAACTGGACGCCATGCCCGAAGTGCAGGAAGTGGATTCCGAATGCTGCGGACAGCATGAAATCTGCGAACGTGACAGCTTACTGGCAGCCGTCAGCAAACAAATTGAATATTACGATGACGAGGAACTGGACAAATACATCGGCACCGCTCCCGATGCCTATACTTCCGAGCAGGAAGACGAGTTCCGCGACGTGTTCTACACCATGCAAGACACGGACGTAGCCGGATGGGTGCGCAGCCTGCAATTACGCGGCATAGCCCTGCCGGAGAATATCAAGGATGAAGTATTCCTCATTATCGGCGAACGTCGTCTCACCCCCCATTCCTAACACTCCACATCCAACTTTTAATTTGTAATTCTTAATTTTTAATTGAATAAATGGAGCTACTGCAATACACTTTTTTCCAACATGCCCTCATCGGCAGTCTGCTGGCAAGCATTGCTTGCGGGCTGATAGGCACATACATCGTCACCCGGAGACTGGTGTTCATCAGCGGCGGATTGACGCATGCCTCCTTCGGCGGTATCGGTCTGGGATTGTATACCGGCATTTCCCCCATTCTGTCGGCAGCCTTGTTTGCAGTCTTGTCCGCTTTCGGTGTAGAGTGGCTCAGCAAACGGAAGGATATGCGGGAAGACTCCGCTATTGCCGTATTCTGGACATTGGGCATGGCATTGGGCATTATGTTCACTTTCCTTTCGCCGGGATTCGCACCCGACTTGTCCGCCTATCTCTTCGGCAACATTCTCACGATTACCTGGAGCGACATCGCTCTATTGGGTGGGCTTGCCCTGCTGCTGATACTGTTTTTTGCACTGTATCTCCATCCTATCATCTACGTGGCTTTCGACCGGGAGTTTGCCCGCTCGCAAGGCATTCCGGTGCAGGTATTCGAATATGCACTGATGATGTTCATTGCGCTTACCATCGTGGCATGCCTGCGCATGGTGGGCATCGTGCTGGTCATTTCGCTGCTCACCGTTCCGCAGATGACCGCCAACTTGTTCTCGCACCGGTTCCACCGCATCATCTGGCTTTCCATCGGCATCGGTTA
Organism: Bacteroides sp. AF25-5LB; assembly: GCF_003602965.1. NCBI lineage: Bacteria > Pseudomonadati > Bacteroidota > Bacteroidia > Bacteroidales > Bacteroidaceae > Bacteroides > Bacteroides sp. AF25-5LB. The sequence goes on along the minus strand of NZ_QTMC01000009.1, from coordinate 45,698 downwards.
CCTCAGTTGCCTGGGCGGGCTGATGATTTCTTTCTACTTGAATGTCCCCTCGGGTGCATCCATCATATTCTTTTCCATCATTATCTATGCCATTTGCAAGACGGGAAAAAGTTTTTGGCTATATTTGCAACGCTAAAGAAATCTATAAACACAATGGAAATCAAAATTCAGTCATTAGACCAGATTCATGAAGCCGCCCGCCAGTTCATCGCTGAAATGGGCGACAATACCGTCTTCGCCCTCTATGGAAAAATGGGGGCGGGCAAGACGACTTTCATCAAAGCCGTTTGCGAGGAGTTGGGCGTTTCCGACGTCATCACCTCCCCTACTTTCGCCATTGTCAACGAATACCGTTCCGACACTGCCGGTGAACTGATTTACCATTTTGACTTCTACCGCATCAAGAAACTGGAAGAAGTGTATGACATGGGGTACGAAGATTACTTCTACAGCGGCGCCCTCTGCTTCATAGAATGGCCGGAGCTGGTAGAGGAGCTCTTGCCAGGTAATACCATCAAGGTCACCATCGAAGAAGTGGAGAACGGAGAGCGGAAAGTCACGTTAGAGAACTTTGAATAAGGCATGCTTTTCCCCCACTTTAATTTTTAATTCTTAATTTTTATTTCTGATGAGCCAATACATCGTTCAAGGAATTTTTGCCGTCGCGGGCATCACCGCCTTGCTGGCAGCCATATTGGACTGGAACTGGTTCTTTACTGCCCGAAACACCCAGTTTATCGTACAAAATGTAGGGCGGCGACAAGCCCGCCTGTTCTACGGTGTATTGGGTGTCATCCTCATCGGCACGTCCATCTTCTTTTTTCTGAATACGCCACCGGCTACATAAAAACAAAAAATTGCGGATGAAGCCATGCTCATCCGCGATTTTCCTATACTTTTGATACAGACTATTCTTCGTCCAAAGATTCCGTATATTCCATCTCACCTTGTACGATGAAAAGGATTTCTTCCGGATCATAGTCACCCATCTCATCCTTATGGGCTTCCTTGACAATATAGTCCACGATTTTCCCCAAATCAATCTCGATGTACCCATCCGCATCCGGCTGCGCATCAAGGATGCCGCTCTCGGAATAGTACTCGTCAATCAAATCGAGAAAATAATAGAACTCGTCGTCAGAGAACTTCTCTTTCAACTCCTGCGGCAAATAATTCTTGATGTACTCGATGGTCTTTTCATCATCGACATCATTCTGCAAAAAATCGTCTTCCATTCCCATACTTACTATTGCTTAAAGGGTTAATGTTATTGACTATTTGACGATTTACTATTTACTATTTGGCTGCGCTATGATGCCGAAAGGTAAATCGTAAATAGTAAATCGTCAAATAGTACCTTATAATATCGCTTCTATCTTGGCCACGTAAGCAGATTTCGGAGCAGAACCTACCTGCTTGTCCACCAGCTCTCCATTCTTGAAGAACAAGACTGTAGGGATGTTGCGTATACCATATTCGGCAGCCACGTCGCCGTTCTCATCCACGTCACATTTGCCAATGATTACCTTTCCTTCATATTCAGTAGCCAATTCATCGATGATTGGTCCCACCATCTTACAAGGGCCGCACCAAGGCGCCCAGAAATCCATAACTACAGGTTTTCCCTCTGCCAAGATTTCTTGAAAATTGCTGTCTGTAATTTCTAAAGCCATTTCTTTTAATATTAAATGTCAACTATAATTATTAATTTACTGTCAATTGCGTTTTATCAACCTTCGCTTTCGAAGCAAAGATAGTGCAAACCGAATGCAAAACAAAATGAACTTGTTCATTTTTTATGCCGAGGTGCAGCCTATCTTCGTTTTCCAACAAAGATAACTAATTAATCCTGAACTCAAGGTCTGGACGCTCTTTTAAATAAGTAATCAGTTCACGCCCCACGGAAAGCTTCACGGGACGGGAAATCAAATCGACCGTCATCTTGCTATCCTCATCTCTGACTTTGAAATAAAGCTCCGTACTGCCCGGACGTTCCTTGGTCAGTTCTGCCAGTTCAGTTATCAAAGCCTTGTTCAGCACACTCAGCGGAATGAGAATGGTTATCTTCTCAATCAGTTTCTCCTTGACGTCAGGCAACAGTTCCATGGAGGTTATCTTCAGCTCCAACTCATCCTGCCGCCATTGTTTGGGCTGGCAACGGGCTTTGATGAACAAGAAGGTACGTTCACCCAGATACCCCTGATAGGTCACCCAATCATTTCCGAAGAAAGGAAGCTCTGCCGAACCGGAATAGTCTTCAATCTTGGCTATGCCGTAAGGATTTCCATTTTTACTGATACCGCGACGCACGGCGGTCACGATGCCACCCATTGTTATTTCGCGTCCCACAAGTGCCGTCTTATCTTCCAGCTCTGCCATGTGAGTGTTGCAAACATGCTCCAGAACTACGGAATACTCATCCAACGGGTGTGCGGACAGATAGATACCTACCAAATCGCGCTCCCGGTTCAAACGGTCGAGGTCGCTCCAACGTTCCGCTACCGGTATTTCCGGAGTGGCGATATCCACCACATTCTCACCGCCGAACAAGGAGTTTGCAGCCGCAGCCTGGTCGGCCTGGTAACGGTTACCATACCGCACCAAGGTTTCGAGGAAGACCTCGTTCTTGGAGTTTACGGCAAAATACTGCTCTCGCTTCAGCTCCGGGAAGCTGTCGAACCCGCCTGCCAAAGCAAGACATTCCAGGTTCTTCTTGTTGCAGGCTGTCAGATTGACACGCTGCACAAAATCAAATATACCTTTGAAAGGACCGTTCTTCTCGCGTTCCTCCACGATGCTCTGCACAGCACCCTCGCCTACCCCTTTCACCGCACCAAGGCCAAAACGGATATTGCCTTCCTTGTTCACGGTGAACTTCAGGTTACTTTCATTTACATCCGGTCCCAATGTATTGATACCCATCGCCTTGCATTCGTCCATCAGTTTGGTTATATCGGTAATATTCGCCAAACTTCGGCTCATGACCGCCGCCATGTATTCGGCCGGATAATTGGCCTTGAGGAAAGCCGTCTGATAGGCCACCCACGAATAGCAAGTGGCATGTGACTTATTGAAGGCATAGGATGCAAACTTTTCCCAGTCGGCCCAGATTTTCTCGAGCACCTTCGGGTCGTGGCCGTTCTTTTGTCCACCCGAAATGAATTTCGGCTTCATGTGGTCCAGCTTGTCACGCAGTTTCTTACCCATCGCCTTACGCAAGGCATCGGACTCACCACGGGTGAAGTCTGCCAGCAAACGCGACAGAAGCATGACCTGCTCCTGGTAGACCGTAATGCCGTAGGTATCCTTCAGATACTTCTCCATGATGGGGATGTCATACTCGATGGGCTTGCGTCCCCACTTACGGTCGATGAAGTCGGGGATATAATCCATAGGTCCCGGACGGTAGAGGGCGTTCATGGCAATCAAGTCCTCGAAAGTGCTCGGTTGCAACTCACGCAGATATTTCTGCATACCGGCCGATTCAAACTGGAACGTACCGATGGTGCGGCCGTCGCAATAGAGTTTATAGGTAGCAGGGTCGGAAATGGATATCTTGTCGATGTCGAGTTCCAAGCCGCGGTGCAGACGTACATTGGCAACGGCTTCCTTAATGATGGACAAGGTTTTCAGTCCGAGAAAGTCCATCTTGATAAGTCCCGTATCTTCGATGACGGAACCTTCGTATTGGGTTACGAGCATCTTCTCGCCCGTCTCCTTATCATCTGCCGTGCTGACGGGTACCCAATCCGTAATATCGTCACGGCAAATAATAGTACCGCAGGCATGCACACCCGTACCACGTACATTACCTTCCAGCATCTTGGCGTATTTCATCGTATCGCGCACCAGGGGATCGGGTGAAGCTTCCGCAGCCTGCAATTCGGGTACGTACGCGATAGCATTCGGCAGGTTGAGTTTCTTGTCGGGAATCTTATCCGGCACGAGCTTGCACAGACGGTCCGATTCGCTCAAAGGCAGTTTCTGTACGCGCGCCACGTCCTTGATGGCCATCTTGGTCGCCATTGTGCCGTATGTAATGATGTGCGCCACCTTCTCTTGCCCGTATTTCTCCGTCACCCAGCGGAGCACTTCTCCACGCCCGTCATCATCGAAGTCCACATCGATATCAGGCAAAGAAATACGGTCGGGATTCAAGAAACGCTCGAACAGAAGGTCGTATTGAATCGGGTCTATTTTCGTGATGCCCAAGCAATAGGCCACCGCCGAGCCGGCAGCCGAGCCACGTCCCGGTCCTACCGAAACGCCCAGCTGTGTGCGGGCGGCATTGATAAAGTCCTGCACAATCAAGAAGTATCCGGGGAAACCCATCGTCTTCATGATGTACAGTTCAAAGACCAGACGTTCCTTCACCTCGTCGGACAAGGGATCACCGTACAGCTTCTTGGCACCGTCGAATGTCAACTTTGCCAGATAGTCGGCTTCCAGCTTGATACGGTACAGTTTGTCGTAGCCCCCCAGACGCTTTATCTTGGCATTGGCGGCATCCTCATCCAGCACCACCTTGCCGTTTTCATCCTGGGTAAACTCATCAAATAAGTCCTTTTCGGTATATTTCTGCCGATAGCCCTCTTCCGTTCCAAAATCTTCCGGAATAGCAAACGTAGGCATAATAGGAGCATGGTCGATGGAATAATATTCCACCTTGTCCAAAATCTCCAAGGTATTGGACAAGGCTTCGGGAATATCCTCAAACAAGGCGTTCATCTCAGCCTTTGTCTTCATCCATTCCTGCTTGGTATAGAGCATTCGGGTAGGGTCATCCAGGTCTTTACCCGTGCTCAGACAAATCAGGCGGTCGTGCGCTTCCGCATTCTCTTCATCCACAAAGTGGACGTCATTAGAGCAGATAACCTTAATGTCATATTTCCGGGCAAGCTCCAGCAACTTGGCATTCGCCTTCTGCTGAAGCGGATAGGCTTCGTGATTGGCACGGGGAACAGTGGCTTTATGGCGCTGAAGCTCCAGGTAGTAATCATCGCCAAACAGATTCTTATACCAGCGTACAGCTTCTTCCGCCTCTTCCAGCTGGTCATTGATAATCTTCTTAGGGACCTCGCCACCGATACAAGCCGAGCAGACAATCAGCCCCTCATGATACTTTTCCAGTTCACTGCGGTCTGTACGCGGACGCATATAGTATCCCCTTGTCCAGGCATGCGATACAAGTTTTATCAGATTGTGATACCCCTTCTCATTCTTCGCCAGCACAATCAGGTGATAGCCACTCTGGTCCGGCTTCCCCTCCTTCTTATCCATGGTTCGGCGAGCCACATACATTTCACAGCCTACAATCGGCTTGAACAACTTGCTTTCCGCTTCTGCCATCTTGGCACGGCAACCGGCAATCTCCGCTTCCTTGTCTTCACACTCTATCTCACCGCTTTCAATACCGGCAATCCTTTTCTTGAGGTCCTTTATCTCCCCCTTCGGCCCGCTGTTCTTCTTGTTGACATAGTTGGTGAACTCCTTGATACCGAACATATTTCCATGGTCGGTCACGGCAATGCCTTTCATACCATCCTTCATGGCCTTGTCAACCAACCTGCTGACACTTGCCTGGCCATCCAGAAGAGAGTATTGGGTATGGACATGTAAATGAACAAAATCTTGCATATATATCCTTTCTATTCAGAGCCTAAAATTACAACCTCTATCACAGCTAACAAAAATATTTCCCAAAAAGTTATCAACATACACATTTCTCTCTCCAAATCCTTGTTAGATTTTCAAAATAAGCCTATTTTTGCAGATAATTTCTATCTAAATTAGCAAATACGATATACATGGGTCGATTAAAAAGATTAAAAAAGATACGCATACACCGTGAAGGAACACATACATTGGCAGGCAGCCTGGCCTTGATTCTGGCTGTCAACACTGCCCTTTACTTCGGATTGGAATGCAAAGTTCCTTTTTACGTAGTAGCGGTCATCAGCCTCATAGTATATGGCATACTCGTGAACTTCTTCCGCTGCCCCATCCGTTTGTTCGGACAAGAAACGGAGAAAGTCGTGGTAGCTCCTGCCGACGGTAAAATCGTAGTGGTGGAAGAAGTGGAGGAAAACGAATACTTCCACGACCGCCGTATCATGGTATCTATATTCATGAGTCTGGTTAATGTACACGCCAACTGGTATCCGGTAGACGGTACGGTAAAGAAGGTGTGGCACCAAAACGGAAAGTTCATGAAAGCCTGGCTGCCCAAAGCCAGCACTGACAACGAGCGTTCCACCGTAGTAATAGAAACCCCGGAAGGCGTGGAGATTATGGCACGACAGATAGCCGGAGCCATGGCGCGCCGCATCGTGACCTATGCCGAACCAGGCGAGGAATGCTATATTGACGAACATATGGGTTTCATCAAATTCGGCTCCCGCGTGGATGTCTTTCTGCCGTTGGGCACCGAAGTATTCGTTAAACTAGGACAACTGACTACTGGCAATCAGACAGTGATAGCCAAACTTAAATAATAAAAGAACAACAATGGCAAACTGCATTACCCGCCATATTCCAAATACTCTGACCTGCCTGAACCTATTCTCCGGGTGTATTGCTTGTGTCATGGCATTCGAAGCCAGATATGAATGGGCACTCGCTTTCATTATTTTCAGTGCCGTATTCGATTTCTTCGACGGCATGATGGCACGTGCACTGGACGCACACTCCATTATCGGCAAGGATTTGGATTCTCTGGCAGATGATGTCAGTTTCGGAGTGGCCCCTTCCCTGATTGTATTTTCCTTGTTCAAGGAAATGGACTATTCGGGCGCAATGGAAAGCTTGGCCGGTGTTTTCCCCTATCTCGCATTTCTTTTGTCCGTATTCTCTGCACTGCGGCTTGCCAAGTTCAACAACGATACCCGCCAGACGAGCTCTTTCGTAGGACTTCCCGTCCCGGCAAACGCCTTGTTCTGGGCTTCATTGGTGACGGGCGCTCACGACTGGCTGGTGAGCGGCAGCTTCCATCCGGTTTATCTGTTGCTGCTGGTCTGCCTTTTCTCATGGCTACTTGTATCGGAGATTCCAATGTTCTCACTCAAATTCAAGAATCTGTCATGGAAAGACAATAAAACAAGCTTCATTTTCCTGCTTGTCTGCATTCCGTTCCTCATCTTCTTGGGAATCTGCAGCTTTGCTGCAATTATCGTGTGGTATATACTACTTTCGCTTATTACAAGGAAAAGTAAATAAACAAATCTTTGGCACGGTTGTTGTATTGAAGTTCGCAGAAAACGAACACATAAAAAGACATTAGCCCATGTTTCATATTTTAGGATTTTTATTCATCATCATAATTGCCATTCTGCTCATTGGCCTCAGCATTATCGGTACTGTCATCCGGAACATATTCGGATTGGGCGGACGCCGTACTTCCTCCAACTCCGGTCCCTACCAAAAAGGAAATGGTAACTACCAGCCGGGAGGATACTCCTACAATGATAATAGACAATCGTCTGAAGAGGTACAAGCTGAAGAAGGTGAAATACGCCCCCGCCACAAGAAACTGTTCTCCAAAGACGAGGGAGAGTATGTGGATTTTGAAGAAATCAAAGAGTAGGGATTAGGGATAAAGGATTAGAGATTATTTGCGCTTGGCGGCAAAGAACTCTTTCATCAGGGCGGCACATTCATCTGCCAGAATTCCTTTTACCACTTGTGTTTTGGGATGCAATGCCTGCGAGGCATAGCGCTGATACCCTCTTTTCTCATCTTCAGCACCAAAGACCAGACGTCCCATCTGCGCCCAGGCAATGGCACCGGCACACATCACGCAGGGTTCCACTGTGACATAGAGAGTACATTCATTCAGATATTTGCCGCCAAGGGATGCAGCGGCAGCGGTAATGGCTTGCATCTCGGCATGGGCGGTGACATCTGTCAAGGTCTCCGTCAGATTATGGGCACGAGCTATGATACGGTCCTTGCAAACCACAACCGCACCTACAGGAACTTCTCCCCGTTCACCTGCCTTCTGCGCTTCCTGAAGTGCCTGCTTCATATAATAGCTATCGTCCAACGCCATCCCCTTTTAATTGTTAATTTCTAATTTTTAATGCTCATCTCCTCATGTCGTGCTCACCGAACAAAGTAGGATAATCCTCTTCCATATTCTTATGGATAAACATGAGAATAGTCTCCCGCAGCCAACGCGACTTGTTCGTTATCTTGTATTTCTCCAGATAACGATCCACAATCCGCTGCTCTTCCTCGCTCATCAGGCATACCATGCGCTGCTCGCGCTTCGGTTCTTCGGGCGTTGCTTTCGCACACGTTTTATCTCTCTTTCTCATATTTCCTGCAAAATTACTTTTACTTCTGTAAAAACAAAACGAACCTACGTAATTTTTATATCAGAAACGCTTAAATGGCACTGAAATATTTTTTTGACCGATAAACTTAAAGAATTTCTTAAAAACATTTTAATTTAATAATTAAAAACGTATTTTTGGAGAGTTCTAAATTTAAAAGGTATGAAACATGTAAATTATCTCAGCTTCTTTCTACTCGCGTTGTTCAGTATAAGTTTTATCTCATGTAGTGACGATGACGATAATAAGCTTAATACCGGCATAACCAATCAAAGTTGGACAGAGGGAAAATCCCTGGAGATCAGCCAGGATAATGACTTGTCTGTAAGCTTCAATGCTGCAGCTAAATGGGTAGCTTCCGTCACCTCTGGAGCGGATTGGTGCAAACTGAATACGACCTCGGGCACAAAAGGACAAAGTACCTTGAAATTATCTGTAAGTACAAGTTCCACCACCGACCGGACAGCCAGAATCTCCATTAATATAGACGGCTATTCTCCTGCAAGTTTTGAAGTTACACAAAAAGGGACCAGTGCTCCCCAAACCACTGAAGATATGGAGATTAACGCAAAAGTTGATGAATATCTGAGAGAAATGTATCTCTGGAACGATGAATACAAAACATTGAATCTTGACCATAACAAAGGCTATGAAGACTTCTTCTATGATGCATTGGGAAGTATGACTACTAATACTTTGGATAAAAAGGCCACTGCGGATGGAAAATATACTCTCTTTTCATACATACAGAAAAAAAATCCCATCGGTTCAACCCGTTCCACTCAATGGGTAAAAAAAGAACAAACTTACAGTTTCGGCATTACCGGAGCAGACGTTCGAGCAATTGGAAGCGAAGATAATTACACTATCTACTTCTTTGTACAAGGTGTTTACCCCAATTCACCGGCAGCACGGGCAGGTATTAAACGAGGTTCCTCAATCATGCAAATAAACGGAGAGAAGTTAACCATGAGTAATTATTGGCAACATTACCTAGATTTACTGATACCAGCTTCGGCTTTCAGCCTGAAAATTACAGAGGAAAAGACAGAGGGAGGAACCCAAGAAAAAGACATATCTTCCGAAGCCATGTACTGCAATCCTATTCTTTTCAGTAAAGTGACAACAGAAGAAGAAACCCCAGGGCACAGAATTGGCTATCTTGTTTATTCTGGATTTGAGGCCGGATTTGACCAAGAATTATTCGATGTATTCAAAGAATTCAAAAGTCAGAATATCACGGACCTAATTTTGGATTTACGTTACAATGGAGGTGGCCACGTTATATCAGCCAACCTAATAGCAACTTGTATAGCCGGCGCAAAATCTGAAGGCAAAGTGTTCACAAGCCTGAGATATAATAAAGAAAGAATGAAAAAACGCAACGATAAACGTGAGGAAGAATTGTTTGCATATTCCAACTATGAGAATCTGGCTACGTCTCTATCAGCAGGTGCCTTAAACCTTCAGCACGTCTATTGTATCGTAGGTAACGGAACAGCATCAGCCAGTGAACTTGTCATCAATTCTCTAAAGGGAATAGATGTAGAAGTAACACTTATAGGTAAAAGAACTACCGGTAAAAATGTAGGTATGGAACCAGTAGAATATACCATAAGAAATAACGTCTACGAAGTGGTTCCCATCACCTTCCAAAGCTATAATGCCAAAGGAGTTGGAGATTATGAAAATGGGTTCACACCTGACATCGAAATAGATGAAAACGACCCTTACGGCAGAGGAGACGGATATTACATATACAGAGACTATGGTTCGGATAAAGAGTTCCTATATGCCCGTGCCATCCAGGAAATCACCGGTCAGGCTCCGGCACCCACAACACGCAGTGCAGAACCCCTGATGAGAGGCAAAGCCTTGAAGGTCCCTGCCATCTACCGACGAGGACATGAAGGCATGATTAAGTTGCCGGAATAATGGCAATACACAATATTCTTGGAAAAGCCGGTGAAGACGCCGCTGCCAAATATTTGGAACAGAACGGTTACACCATACGTGACCGTAACTGGCGGAAGAATCACCTTGAGCTGGATATTGTAGCCGACAAAGATAAGGAACTGATTATTGTGGAAGTGAAAACCCGTAGCAATACGGACTACATCGAGCCGCAGAATGCCGTGAACTGGCAGAAAATACGACGTATTGTCGTAGCGGCCGATGCCTATATCAAGCACTTCTGTTTGGATGCACCCGTCCGCTTCGACATCATAACTGCTGTAGGCGAACCGGGAGCATTCAGGATAGAGCACATGAAGGATGCCTTCTATCCACCCATATTTTGATAATTGACAATTGATAAGTGAGAGTTATTTCAATCGTAAATCGTAGATTATAAATTGTAAACCGTAAATACCATCATGGACATAGAAACCGCCCGCGAATATTGCCTCAGCAAAAAGGCCGTCACGGAATGCCTTCCGTTCGACGAATACTCGCTCGTGATGAAAGTCATGGATAAAATGTTTGCACTTATCGACCTGGAAAGCGCCAACAAGATTTGTCTGAAATGCGACCCCGAATATGCACTCGAACTGCGGGAGCACTATGCTGCCATCGAAGGTGCCTATCACTTCAACAAAAAGTACTGGAACCAGGTGTTCCTTGACGGTGACGTCGACGACAAACTGTTGAAGCAACTGATAGACCACTCTATGGAAGAAGTATTGAAGAAGTTCACCAAAAAAATGCGTACCGAATATGAAGCCCTGCCCTGACACATTCCCGTTCCCGCTGGTAGCATTGGACGAAACGGCATCGACCAACCAATACCTCAGCCAGCTTTGCAACCAGTTGCAAGAATCCGTTGCCGAACTAACAACCGTGACTGCCGAGTTCCAAACCGCCGGTAAAGGCCAGCGCGGCAACACCTGGGAAGCTGAAGAAGGCAAGAACCTGCTTTTCAGCTTTGTACTCTACCCTTCTTTTCTGGAAGCCCGCCGACAGTTCATCCTTTCACAAATCGTTTCCCTCGCCATTAAGGAAGAACTGAGCAGATGGTCTGATGAAATCACCATCAAATGGCCGAACGACATTTATTGGAAAGACAAGAAAATCTGCGGTATACTGATAGAGAACGACCTTTCCGGACATCATATCAGGCGCAGCATTGCCGGAATCGGCATCAACATCAACCAGGAAGTCTTCAACAGTGATGCTCCCAACCCCGTCTCACTGAAACAAATCACCGGAAAGGAGCACGACCGTTATGAAATCCTTGCCCATATCCTGAGACGTGTACAAATCTACTACAACAGCCTCCAAATGGAGGACTTCGCCGTCTACTCCGACGAGATATCCACACGGTATGCCCGCTCCCTTTTCCGTCGCCGGGGATTGCACCCTTATGAAGATGCCAACGGCAAGTTCCTTGCCCGGTTGCTGCGTGTAGAGCAAGACGGACGGTTCGTGCTGGAGGATGAAGGAGGAAGTGAACGGGAATATCTGTTCAAGGAAGTGCAATACATTCTGTAAAGGAGATTCATCCCTATCACAAAGTTTATTTTGAAATTCATCTGTCACGCTATCACGTCACAAGGGAGGAACCATCTATGCCAAACAAGTTGCCTATCGCAAACTTTTGGAACTCACCATCGAACAAGCGACACAGACGGAAACCATCCACCGGATGCACTTCCCTCTACAACTATCAACTGCGTGAAAAAGAGAACAACCGGCTGAAAGCGACAACTTAGAGTTGCTCAACCACATCTTGCAACAAAAAGCGATAGAAAACGAGCAAGAGCAGGAGGGCCAAGAGTATCTGCTTGGTTCCAATATATAGCAGAAACTATAAGAACGGGCAAACTTCGCTCGTGGCGAGGCATACATCACCCCTGAAGAATGGGAAATACTGAAAGAACTGATGTCTCCTGTCTGCCCCAACTTCTTTGAAAAGCTGCATTCACTGCACAATCCCAACGAAAACGAACTGCACGTATGTATGCTTATCAAGCTCCAATTCCGCCAAACAGACATCGCACGGTTGATGCACCCAAGCCGGAAAGCATTTCTTCCATCCGAAGACGACTTTATCAGAAAGTGACCGGAGAAAAAGGGACACCGGAAATGTGAGAATGAAAATTATGAAATTTCTTTAGCTCTACTTTCTTTTGTTTTGATTACAAAAGTAACAAAATATGCTGGCAAAAAGTGAATTTGTTCTTTTTGCCAGCATCACTTAATTGGTATCTAAAATTCTTAAACGATAGAACCTTCTATGTATAACAACCATTAACTAAAGAGTGAAAAGGCTCCAATAGACCCAACGACGAACACAGCGACAATCACCCATATAAATGAGATAATGAAACCTGCAATGGCGCAGCCGCGCGGACTTTTGAATAAGCCGATGAAACTAAAAAGCGCACCGAGGAACCAGATAATCCACCCAAGAATAGGTATCCACCCAAGAAAGATTCCAAGAATGGCGAATACCAGCCCAGTAGTGCCGATACCATTGGATTGCTTACCTGGAACATTTACGTAAACCGACTGTTGCGTAGCATTTGTGTTCTGCTGGAACGGCTGCTGGGCTGTTTGAGGTTGAACCTGAGGTTGTCCTGCTTGCAGGACTGCATTACAATGAGGGCAGGTGGTAGCTTTGTCCGAAACCTGCTTTCCACAATGGGAACAAAAAATGAGTGCCATAATACAAAATATATTAGCGTTAATAAATAAAAAACTATTCTAGGTGAGTATGTTGTTTGGAAACATACAGCACAAGTCCCTTATAATCAACCTTATAAAAGTCTCCTACTTCTCCTAAATAAGGAAACCGTTCACCTTTCTCCGGGTGACGGTTGGTTCCGTCAGCCCACTTGTATGTTTCTGCATCCGACGATGGTGCATACCGTAAACGTAGGTTGACACCATCAATCACTACTTGCCGCGAAGTACCTACGACAGATTCCAATGTGTTGGTCTTATCCTTAAAATAATCGGTCGTATAATAAAATATACCGAAACTTACTAACAGCACCAATACAATACCACCAATAAACCAATATAAAGCCCTACTCCTTGGGGGAAGGGAAAGTTCCTGCTCTTCAACCTCTATAGGAGATGCTGTCTGTGTAATGGATACCGGAGGGATAGATGAAGCGGCAATCGGCGTAGCTGGTACAACGGGACATCCGCATTGCGGACAAACGTATACGGAATCAGCCAGCTCAGCACCACATTCATGGCAATGGCGATTTTTCGTGGCAGATATGGGGCACCCGCATGTGGGGCACGATGTTACACCGTTAGGGATTTCAGTTCCACATTCACTACAAACAATAAACTGTTCCTCTTCTGCACAACGTTCACTGATGTTACCACACTTCGGACAGAAACATTCCTTTTGATAAGCATCATGTTCAAATATGTGTTGGCATGAAGTACACTTGAATTTCATTTTCGTACTCATAAATAGTTATTTTTAGTTGTTGAAATACTCAAGGGATTGTGTCTCGATACGTTCCGGTTCTGTTTTGGTAGAGAATGACTCACCATTCTCCTTATACTCTTTCACCTGATTGGTGCGGGTAACTTTTCGCTTCAACCAATTCCCATGCTCGTCCACTTCCAGATACTCATATCTATCTGTGGTAAGGTAATCTCCGGTTTCATCGTAATCGTGTACACTTTTACTATCAGGAAGAAGGTTCACACCGGTGTAAGTGAATGTTTCTGTGAGGTAAATCATTCTTACCTGACTTTTACGTTCTATGATTCTGTCCTGCTCGTCAAAAAGATATTCTACAGAACCTTCCATATCGGATTCATTCTTACTCATATCGCTCCGCTTATGGTCGCTGTATGTGATGGTGTAAGAGCCCCAATCGCTTCGGCTGTATTCTGTACGGTTGTCATTGTACTTATAAATCAGGGAATATTCTTCCCCTTTACTGATTTCCAGTATATTCCCAACCTTGTCAAACCGAGTGGTTTCCCCTTCACTATTGGTCAGACTTTCTACGCTCCCATATAGGCCGAGACCTTTACGTGCCGACAAAGGATGAGGAGTTTCAGTTTCTTTATTAACGGGAGCCGCATTCAAAATGCCATCAACATCTGAAGTCTTAAATAGTGCCCCTTCAAAGATGAATCCTCCCTCAACGGGCGAATAATATGCGGTATAAGGCTTTACTTCCTCCATCTCCTCCGGAGTAACGTCTTCCAGCAGTCCCCTAAAGGATTCCAAGTGACGTGTGAAGACCAGCCGATTTCCTTCTATCTTTCCATAATAGACCGTTGCCCCTTGGTAGACCGAATTCCAAAGATTTCCATCCTCTGGCACAGAATTATAACCCCTCGCCATAAATACGTTGTTTCCATCCAGTCTGAAAGATAGGGCACCGTATTGTACTCTCTGCTCTGCCAAAGGACAATACGCTTCAAAAGCCTTCTTCGGAATAGAATCATGGGATAGCACTTTGGAAAATTCGCTGTTGACATAGCCCTCTTCACCTGTACGTAACCGAACTTTATACCATCCGTTGACCGAATCTACCAGTTCGCACATTTCTCCACGTTCAACAACCCCTACCTGTTTGCCTTCCACCGATTCCTTTTTGACGCTAATGTCCGACTTTATTGCAATTACATACGTGTGGTTTGGATTCTTTGAGGCAGAAAGAGACTTTTGCTTGGGAGAGTCTTTGCAGGCCATGAATAACAAAAACGTACCGTATAAAATGAATAGGTGACGTGCATTCATAATATTTAAATAATTAATCTCCCTCAGTCTCTCCCGGGAACCATTCAACATAAAAGCGTGAGACTGCAATGCCACGTTCTGGTTGGAGGTCCTAGGAAAACCTTGTACACGGATATGGTTATAGCAGCCCACGCTATATGCGTGAGAACCACTATGCTATCCTTGTGTACAATTGCGAATTTCCTAGGTTCCCAACCACAAGATAAGCATAACGCTTCTTCAAATTCTAAAATGTCTTGGAGAGAACTCCTCTCTCCAAATGCAAAAATATGAAAAATGTAGGAAGCGCAATAACATTTCCTGCATTTTTTATGTTGGCGCATAAATATCTCAAAGACGGATATGCAACGGTGCTCAATATAAAACTCAAAAAAAGGAGCTAGACTTACCAGCTGCTAAATCTGAACAATGACGTCCATCCGGGAATGTTGACAAATTCTCATAGTGGAAGTTTTGAAACCGGGAACGATAAATTCTCTTTCTACACCATCTTTTCCTGGGCGGGAAACAACCGTGAAAAAGGAACTGAATACGGAGAACAGCACTACTCCGGAACAGAAAAATACTACAATACAGAAACCTGAAACTATTTGCGCAATGCCGCCTTTTACATGGGAGGAGACTTTGTGCCTAACCTTAAGAACAACAACAAAACCTACCAGTTCATCACCGCCATGCAGGAGATAAAGCTGCAAGACTGCGAGCAACGCCGCCGCTGGGAGTGGGAAGACGTGCAGGCCGAACTTTTCGAAGCCAACATGAAGAACCTGAAACTGCAACAGACACAAGAAGCAGGCAGCATCTTCATCAACGAAATAAAGAACAGGAAGCGGAAAGACGACCATCATCAAATTGCTGTTGGGCTACTACAAGGCATTGGGCGGAGAAATCTCCATCGGCGACACAGATCTCAACCAGTTCAACCTAAAATAGACAAGGAACGGCTGGCAGAGGCTGCCCGGATTGCCAATATAAACGACTACATCATGCGCCTCCCCCTGAAATACAACACTCTGATAGGGCAAGACGGTGTGGGTCTGAGTCAAGGGCAGAAACAACGGATACTGATTGCCCGAGCCGTCTACAAGAATCCGCAGTACATCTTTCTGGACGAAGCCACCAATGCGCTGGATGCCAACAACGAGCGGATAATTGTAGAGAACCTGACGGAGTTCTACAAAGGGAAAACGGTGATCGTGGTGGCCCATCGCCTAAGCACTGTAAAGAACGCCGACCGGATAGTAGTGATAGACAAAGGGAAAATCATAGAAGCCGGAAAGCATCAGGAACTGATAGCCAGCCGGGGAGCTTATTATAATCTTGTGAAGAATCAATTGGAATTGGGCAGTTAGCATATGGAAAGCAAGGATATAGAACTCAGAAGCAAACAGGTACGGAAAATCATCGGGCAGATTCCTCCGCTGCTGGTACGTAGCGGAATCGGCATCATCGGAATAATTATAGCTTTGCTGCTGGCTGTAGCCGCATTTGTCCCCTATCCCGAAACAACGGAATGCAACATCACCCTGACGGACATTCAGCAAGGAGAAGTGTCAGCTACCGGAGAACTGCCGTATGCCTGCATCACACAAGTAAGTACCGGCATGAAAGCAGAAATTGAACTGGAAGGATATACAAGCAAGGAATACGGCTATCTGCAAGGAACTGTCACAACCGTTTCTACACGGATAATCAGCCGCAACGGGCACAACTATTTCTGTTTTATACTGTCACTGAAAGAAGTCCCTTTCATGCAGAAAGGCATGAAAGGAAAGGCATCCATCATCTTGTCGGAGAAGACGCTGCTCGGAAGAATATGGGAGTGAACAGCTATGCCTCGCCAAACAAGTCTTCCCGCACAACACCTCGCTTCGCACCCGCGATGAATAAGCGTTAGAAATCTATTACTTGCGCAATCCGTATCTCAAAAAGGAGATTGAGCTACTATTAACGCATCTCCGCCTCCATCTTCTTTATTCTTTCCAGCGTATTGCCTGCCTCCATGGAAGGAAATACCTGGAGCACCCGTTGCAGATAGGTCTTTGCCTTGCTATAGCTATTGGTAAGCACGTCCGACAAACCGTTACGATAACGGGCATATTGCATCCGCGTAGGGGAAGTTATCTTCTTAAAGTCATCATCGAGCTTCTTCCTTTCCTTTTCTGCCTGAAGATAGAAATAATTCCCCAAGAAGATATTTGCCTGCAGGTTATCACCGTCGAGCATCAGCACCTTCTCGTAGGTTTTCAGAGCATCCTTCTCTTTTCCCCGCATCATTTCCATCTCGGCACAAGAAACAAGGGCAGGCACATCTTCGGGATGGCGTTGCAAGAACTCCTTATAGAAGAGATAGGCCTTGTCGTAATTCCGCATTTCCTTGTAATGGGCAGCCAGCTCATTGGCCAAACGGGAAGCTACCACAGTGTTCTTGTCAACATTGGCCCAATAGAACATTTCCGCCTGGTCCACACCGGCATCTGCCGACTGACGAAACAGACTTACGGCATAATCGTCCTTGCCTTCGGACAACGCTTCGGAAACTTTCTGTAACAATTCACCCGCCGACTGAGCGAAAACTGACAGAGGCAACATCAGAAACAAAGAGAAAAATAAAGTTAAGGATTTCATTTTTAAAGTATATAATAGTTTAACAGCCTGAATCATCTCCATAGAAATTCACCTACAAATTTACACACTTTCACTGCAAACATCAACAAAATATAGTTAATCTTTCCCACTATTTTCCCCTTTTCTGCGTAACTTTGCCAATCTTATGAAATAAGCGTTACCAATGAAGCTCAGAGACAAGCAAATCTTGCAAATAGCACTGCCTTCCATCGTATCAAACATCACCGTTCCTTTGCTCGGACTGATTGATGTAGCCATTGTCGGACACTTAGGCTCACCGGCCTATATCGGAGCCATTGCCGTAGGCGGGATGCTGTTCAACATCATCTACTGGATTTTCGGTTTCCTGCGCATGGGGACCAGCGGAATGACTTCACAAGCATACGGAAAACGGGATTTGCCGGAAGTTGTACGCCTATTAGTGCGCTCCGTCGGCATAGGGCTGGCTGTCGCGTCCTGCCTCATAGCATTGCAAGTCCCCATCAGACAAGGCGCATTCCTGCTGATTCATCCTACAGACGAGGTCAAAGAGATGGCAACGCTTTATTTCCACATCTGCATCTGGGGTGCACCCGCCATGCTGGGACTATACGGGCTCACGGGATGGTTCATCGGCATGCAGAATTCACGCATTCCCATGTATATAGCCATCACACAGAATATAGTCAATATCATTGCCAGCCTCTGCCTGGTCTATCTATGCGGAATGAAAGTCGAAGGAGTTGCCCTGGGGACGCTGATAGCCCAGTACGCCGGTTTCCTGATGGGGCTGATGCTCTGGATACGCAATTATGGAAAGTTGCAGAGATACTGGGAAATTAAAAATTATAAATTGGAAATTAAAGGGGAAGAAAGAAAAGGTATCTGGGAGAAGGAGACAATGCTAAAATTCTTCCAAGTGAACAGGGACATTTTTCTGCGCACCCTTTGCCTGGTGGCGGTTACTCTGTTCTTTACTTCAGCAGGAGCTTCGCAGGGCGAAATCATTTTGGCTGTCAACACGCTGCTGATGCAGCTCTTCACTTTGTTCTCGTATGTAATGGATGGTTTTGCCTACGCAGGCGAGGCCCTGAGCGGCAGATACATAGGCGCACACAACCGGGAAGCCTTTACAGACACCGTCCGACATCTCTTTGGATGGGGAGCGGTAATGGCAGTTCTCTTTACGTTGACCTATGCACTGGGAGGTAATGCCTTCCTCGGGCTATTGACGGATGACAAAGAAGTGATAGCGGTTGCCGACACCTATTTCTACTGGGCGCTTGCCGTTCCTGCCGTTGGTATAGCCGCCTTCATTTGGGACGGCATTTTTATAGGTGCCACAGCCACACGCGGCATGCTGCTGTCCATGACTGCAGCAGCCGTCAGCTTCTTTGTCTTGTATTATGGCCTACATCCCGTCCTGGCAAACCATGCTTTATGGCTTGCCTTCCTCACCTACCTCCTGATGCGGGGAGCGGTGCAGACGGGATTGAGTCGGGGAGTCATCAAAAAAGCATTCCCCAGTGAGAAGTAGTCTATTTATTGCGATTTTAAGCGATGAACATTTCAAGGGGAAAAAGCATTATCTTTGTATCGCTATGATTTATACATAACTCAAGTTTCGCAAGTTCAAGAACTTACGGAATTTAAATACATAATTGTTATGACAGACAAGAATATTGTTCAAGAGACATTTCCCGTATTGGGAATGAGCTGTGCATCATGTGCCGCACGGATAGAAAAGACGCTGAACCGGCAGTCCGGTGTCAAGATAGCAGCCGTAAACTACGCTTCGGCAACGGCAACCGTAGAATATGATCCCAAGAACTGTTCTTCCGAGGCATTGCAGCAAGCCGTGCAGGCCGCTGGATATGACTTGCTGATAAATCGGGACGGCAATACGCTCGAAGAAGCGGAAGAGGCCCACAACAAAAAATTCACTACACTGAAACTCCGCACTGTCTGGGCCGTTATTCTATCCTTACCTGTTGTCATAATAGGTATGTTTTTCATGGATATGCCCTATGCCAATCCTATCATGTGGACACTATCCACTCCTATTGTATTTTGGCTGGGACGGGGATTCTTCAGCAGTGCCTGGAAACAGTTGAGACATGGCAGCGCCAATATGGATACATTGGTAGCCATCAGCACCGGAACAGCCTATCTGTTCAGTCTGTTCAACATGTTATTTCCGGACTTCTGGCTGTCCAGGGGCATCCACCCGCATGTGTATTTTGAAGCGGCAAGTGTCATCATAGCTTTTATCCTGCTGGGGCGCCTGCTGGAAGAAAAGGCGAAAGGAAACACTTCAACAGCCATCAAGAAGCTGATGGGACTCCAACCCAAGACCGTGACCGTCGTTGGGAATGAGGAACGCATTGTCCCTATTGAGCAGATTCGCCCCGGCGACATCATACTGGTGAAGCCCGGCGAACGGATTGCAGTGGACGGCATCGTGACGGAAGGTTCTTCGTACGTAGACGAAAGTATGCTGAGCGGCGAACCGGTAGCAGTGTCCAAGCAAAAAGATGCCAAAGTCTTCGCAGGTACCATCAACCAGAAGGGGAGTTTCCGCTTCCGTGCAGAGAAAGTCGGCACAGATACACTGCTGGCAAAGATTATACACATGGTGCAAGACGCACAAGGGAGCAAAGCACCGGTACAGCAACTGGTCGACAAGATAGCAGGGATATTCGTACCTACCATTATCGGCATTGCAGTGCTCGCTTTCATCGTATGGATGATGCTGGACGGAACCGGTGGATTCACCCACGGATTATTGGCATTTGTCACAGTGGTTATCATCGCCTGCCCGTGTGCGCTAGGGTTGGCCACTCCTACCGCCATCATGGTAGGCATCGGCAAGGGAGCCGAAAGGGGGATACTGATAAAAGATGCCGAGAGCCTGGAGATTGCCAAAAAGGTAAATACCGTAGTACTCGACAAAACCGGAACCGTAACCGAAGGAAAACCGGTAGTCAGTAAGCTGGTATGGAATACGCCGACAACTACTCCCAATCCAAGCATTTCCTCAAAAGATGTCTTGCCGGACATTTTCTACAGTCTGGAAAAGTTATCGGAACATCCATTGGCAGACGCCGTAGTGAATCACCTCAAGGAATCGGCTTCCATAGACGACATCCAAGATTTCGAAACCATCACCGGAAAAGGTGTAAAAGGACGGACACAAGGCCGGATTTATTTTGTCGGAAACCTGAAACTACTGGAAGAGAACCGGATTGCCATCAGCCGGTCTCTTCGGGAAGAAGCTACCCGACTGACAGCGAAAGCACAAACCGTCATCTGGTTTGCCGACGAAGAAAACGCACTGGCAATAGCCGGAATCACGGACCGGATAAAGGAAACTTCCATTCGTGCCGTCGACGAGCTGCGTGCCACCGGTATCGAAGTCCACATGCTGACCGGAGACAATGAAACCACCGCCCGCGAAATTGCCCGCAAAGCAGGTATTGCGCATTATCAAGCGAGCGTACTGCCGCAGGACAAGGCAGCCTTTATCAGCCGGTTACAAGCAGAAGGACGGAAAGTGGCGATGGTGGGCGATGGCATCAACGACAGCGCCGCCCTTGCCCAAGCCGACTTGAGCATCGCTATGGGCGGAGGTAGTGACATCGCCATGGACGTAGCCAAAATGACCATCATCTCCTCCGATTTGACAAAAATTCCGGAAGCCCTCCGGCTGTCCCGTCTGACAGCCCGGACCATCCGGCAGAATCTGTTCTGGGCGTTTATATACAATATAGTAGGTGTGCCCATTGCAGCCGGAATACTCTATCCCATCAACGGCTTCCTGTTGAATCCGATGATAGCCGGCGCAGCCATGGCATTCAGCAGTGTCAGTGTGGTGAGCAACAGCTTGCTGCTAAAACGGAAAAAGATACATGAAGGAGAAGAAAACAAAAAAGTTGAACCATCAACAGAAACAATCATGAAAAAAGAATTCAAGGTAGAAGGTATGATGTGCAACCATTGCCGCATGCACGTAGAGAAAGCATTAAATAGTATGGAGGGCGTACATGCCACCGTAACTCTGAACCCTCCGGTGGCCATCGTAGAGTTTTCAGACGGAGAAAAGACACTCGAAGAATTGCAGAAGGCAGTGACAGAAGAAGCCGGTGACTACACACTGAAGGTATAAGGGTAAAATTCATACGGTTTTCATACAGAAAAGAAAGAGGAAATCAAAGTAAATATCTACCTTTGCACGCTAATCTACATATAAAGATATGAATGCAAAAGCTAAAGGATATATTTTGGGTTCTATCGCCGCAGCCTCCTACGGTATGAATCCATTGTTTGCCCTCCCGTTGTACAAAGCCGGCATGGATCCGGACTCCGTACTCTTTTTCAGATACCTTTTTGCCATCCCATTGCTGGGCATTATGATAAAAGCGAGAGGGCGGACATTCAAGATACAACGGAAAGAAACATTTCCGCTCATCATCATGGGATTACTCGTAGCCCTCTCCTCACTGACGCTTTTTCTGAGTTATAATTATATGGCCGCCGGCATAGCGTCGACACTGCTGTTCGTCTACCCCATCATGGTGGCTCTTATTATGGCTATGGTCTTCAAAGAGAAGCTGGCACTGCAAACCATCGTCTGCATGCTGCTTGCACTGGGAGGCATCGGGCTGCTCTATAAAAGTGAGGACGGCAGTACGCTGAGCCTGATAGGGACATTGCTGGTTTTCGCTTCCTCCCTTTCCTACGCCATATACATCGTGGGCATCAACCAGACGTCATTGAAAAATGTAGCTACACTCAAAGTCACCTTCTATGTCCTTCTCTTCGGCTTATCGCTCTTCGTAGCACGCCTGCTCTATTCCGGAGTACTGAACACACCGGACGAGTGGTATCTGTGGGGCAATTTGCTTGCACTGGCTGTCTTTCCCACCGCCATATCCTTCCTCTGCACTACTGGAGCCATCCAATACATCGGCTCCACCCCGACCGCTATTCTCGGTGCATTGGAACCCGTGACAGCCATCTTCTTCGGAATAGCTGTCTTTGGAGAAAGCTTGACTGTCAGAGAAAGCATCGGACTGGTGATGATTATTGTAGCCGTAACGCTCGTCATCGCAGGGGGAAACATTACAGGCCAACTGGTTCGTTTTAGGAAACTGTTTCCAAGACTCCCGATAAAGAGCAAGAAAAACAACTAATTCTATAAACCATCATCAACCATGAAAAAAAATCTCTACCTGCTTTTAGTTCTGTTATTCCCTATCGGCCTACAAGCTCAGTCCGAGGTGATCGTACTCCGTCCGGATGAAGACAAAGCCGAAGTGAACGAAGCTGAATATACCAAAATTTTCCTGGCTGGAACCATTGACATGGGCAAGAGCATAGACTGGCAAAAGGCAACCTGCGACTGGTTCCGAGCACGTCCCGAAGGCAAATATCTCCTATACAACCCCCGAAGGGACAAGGGGTTGAGCGGTGAAATGTCCGACTTTGAACATCAAGTGAACTGGGAACTGGAACATCTGGAAAAAGCCGACCTGATAATCATGAATATCCTGGCAAGCAGTAAGTCTCCCATCACTCTGCTGGAGATGGGGCTGCACATGCGTTCCGGCAAACTGCACGTCATCTGCGAGCCCGGCTTCTACCGCTACGACAATGTGCGAATTACTTGTAACCATTATGGTATTCCGTTATATCACAGCATGGACGAGTTCCTAAAGACAATACGTTAGGCAACTATCCTACCTCATTCTGCAGCACTTTTCAGTTTTATTCTTTATCTTTGCTGCAAAGAAATATAACAAACTATATATTATGACAACCTATAAAAGAATCTTATTGAAGCTCAGCGGCGAGAGCCTGATGGGTGAAAAGCAATACGGCATTGACGAAAAACGCCTTGCCGAGTACGCAGCTCAAATCAAAGAAATCCACGAATTGGGAGTACAAATAGGCATCGTGATAGGCGGTGGAAACATTTTTCGCGGATTGAACGGTACCCACAAAGGATTCGACCGCGTGAAAGGCGACCAGATGGGAATGCTAGCAACCGTCATCAACAGCCTTGCCCTCAGTTCAGCTCTGGCAGCTACCGGCGTGAAGGTCCGCGTGCTGACTGCCGTACGTATGGAACCCATCGGTGAATTCTACAATAAATGGCGTGCCATCGAATGTATGGAAGCAGGCGAAGTAGTCATCATGTCCGCCGGTACAGGCAATCCGTTCTTCACTACCGATACCGGTTCCAGTCTGCGCGGCATCGAGATTGAGGCAGATGTCATGTTGAAAGGTACCCGTGTGGATGGCATCTATA
This sequence comes from Bacteroides sp. AF25-5LB, assembly GCF_003602965.1. Lineage (NCBI taxonomy): Bacteria > Pseudomonadati > Bacteroidota > Bacteroidia > Bacteroidales > Bacteroidaceae > Bacteroides > Bacteroides sp. AF25-5LB. The sequence continues at coordinate 21,727 of NZ_QTMC01000009.1, read as the reverse complement.
CCGCCGATCCGGAGAAGGACCCGACAGCCACGAAATTCCACGACATCACTTACGACGAAGTAGTGAAGCGCGGTCTGAAAGTGATGGACCTCACCGCCACCTGCATGTGCAAGGAGAACAACCTACCCATCATCGTTTTTGACATGGATACAGTGGGGAATCTGAAAAGAGTGATGCAAGGAGAAGAAATCGGTACACTGGTACATAATTGAATTAAAAACGGAAAACGAAGAATTGAGAATAAAAAAATGAATGTTATTTAATTCTTAATTCTCAATTCACGATTTAATAATTATATTTGCAAAGTTTCAAATTAAAGCTATTCCAAAAACGAAAATAATATGAGAGACGTAAAAGACATCTTAGACGAAGCGCAAGAAAGTATGGACATGGCCATCATGTATCTGGACGAGGCATTGGCTCATATCCGCGCCGGAAAAGCTGATATCCGTTTACTGGATGGTATCCGTGTGGATTCTTACGGAAGTATGGTTCCTATCAACAATGTGGCAGCCGTAACCACTCCGGACGCACGCAGCATTGCCATCAAGCCATGGGATAAGAGCATGTTCCGCGTCATTGAAAAGGCCATCATTGACTCCAGTCTTGGCATCATGCCCGAAAACAACGGTGAAATTATCCGTATCGGCATCCCACCGCTGACGGAAGAACGCCGGAAGCAGCTTGCCAAACAATGCAAGGGAGAAGGAGAAACAGCCAAAGTAAGTGTACGTAATGCACGCCGTGATGCCATCGACGCCTTGAAGAAATCCGTAAAGGACGGACTGGCAGAAGACGCCCAGAAAGGCGGTGAAGAAAAGCTGCAGAAGATTCACGACAAGTTCATCAAGCGGATTGATGACATGCTGGCTGCAAAGGATAAAGAAATCATGACCGTTTAATGAATTGATAATTGATGATTGACAGTTGATAATTATCATGTGTAATAATACCTATAGTTAATTATCCAGCAATCAATTATCAATTATCAATTATCAATTATCAATTATTTTGAGGGGACTCGTTATAAAAAATACCGGAAGCTGGTACTTGGTACGGACTGACGACGGAAGGGAGATTGAATGTAAAATCAAAGGGAACTTCCGGTTGAAAGGCATACGAAGCACCAATCCCGTGGCTGTAGGCGATTACGTAAACATCATACTGAACCAAGAAGGTACGGCCTTTATCAGCGAGATAGAGGACCGGAAGAATTACATCATCCGCCGTGCCTCCAACCTTTCCAAGCAATCACATATTCTTGCCGCCAACCTCGACCAGTGCATGCTCATAGTGACGGTGAACTATCCCGAAACCTCCACCACATTTATAGACCGTTTTCTCGCCTCTGCCGAGGCATACCGTGTTCCCGTCAAGATTATATTCAACAAAGTGGATGCCTACAACGAAGAGGAACTGCACTATCTGAACAGTCTCATCAACCTTTATACCACCATCGGTTATCCATGTTTCAAGGTTTCTGCCAAAAAAGGGGAAGGCATCGATATTATCGAGGAAGAGCTCAAAGGACGTATAACCCTCTTTTCCGGACATTCCGGAGTAGGGAAATCGACACTCATCAAGGCAATACTGCCCGATATAGAGATTAAAACCGGAGAGATATCCACCTATCATAATAAAGGTATGCACACCACTACCTTCTCAGAAATGTTCCCGGTTCCCGGTGACGGATATATCATTGACACCCCGGGCATCAAAGGTTTTGGAACATTCGATATGGAAGAAGAAGAAATAGGCCACTATTTCCCGGAAATATTCAAAGTATCTGCCGACTGCCGTTACGGCAACTGTACCCACCGCCACGAACCCGGATGCGCTGTACGCGAGGCGGTTGAGAAGCACTATATCAGTGAGTCACGATACGCTTCTTATCTGAACATGCTGGAAGACAAGGAGGAGGGGAAATACCGGGCTGCTTACTGATTTGTCATTTTATCATCTTTCCATCTCATATTCTTACACTTTTTAACTCTTTATATTTTAAACCTTTCCTTTTTCCTGCTGTCTAATCTAAGGCTGATTTTATTACTACTAATACTACAACATGAATAAGAGAGTTAAATGGGGCATCATTATCGTGATTGGTGCCGGACTGATTGGAGGAGGAATCTACTCCCAATTACCTAAAGAGAATGAAGAATTAGCCGCTGCAGACAAGGTGATGACCGGTCAACGTAGCGGTAAGAAAATTCTAAACGTAAACGCAAAAATAATCAAACCGCAATTGCTGAAGGATGAAATACAAATCAGCGGCAGCCTGCTGCCTGATGAGGAAGTGGACCTTTCTTTCGAGACATCCGGCAAAATCATAGAGATAAATTTTGAAGAAGGCAGTTTCGTCAAGAAAGGACAATTACTTGCCAAAGTTAATGACCGGCCGCTGCAAGCACAATTGCAACGCCTCGTCTCCCAATTAAAGTTGGCAGAAGACCGCGTGTTTCGCCAGAACGCCCTGTTGGAAAGGGATGCAGTCAGTAAAGAAGCCTACGAACAAGTAAAGACCGAGCTGGCCACCCTGAATGCCGACATTGACTTGATAGAATCGAACATCGCACAAACCGAGCTGCGTGCCCCTTTCGACGGTGTCATCGGTCTGCGCCAAGTCAGTGTGGGTACTTACGCTTCCCCTACAACCATTGTAGCCAAGCTCACCAAGATTTCACCGTTGAAGGTGGAATTTGCCGTACCCGAGCGGTATGCCAATGACGTAAAGACCGGCGCCGAACTGGACTTCACTCTCGAAGGAAAACTAAACACCTTCCACGCCACGGTTTATGCACGCGAATCAAAGATAGACCCTACTACCCATACCTTGACAATCCGTGCACTTTATCCCAATGCCAACGGAGCCGTGCTTCCGGGCCGCTATGCCAGCATCAAGCTGAACAAGGACGAAATTCAGAACGCCCTCGCCGTACCGTCCGAAGCCATTGTACCGGAAATGGGAAAAGACAAAATATTCCTCTATAAGTCGGGAAAAGCCCAGCCGGTAGAGATTACTACGGGAATCCGTACGGAAGCGGAAGTACAAGTATTGCAAGGCTTGCAGGCAGGAGATACCATCATCACCTCGGGAACCCTGCAACTCCGTACCGGACTGCCGGTAACACTGGACAATATCAATTGACAACTGTCAATTATCAACCATTAATTATCAATTGTAAAGAATGAATATATCCGAATTAAGTATACGGCGACCGGTACTCTCGACAGTACTTACCCTGATAATCCTGCTGTTTGGCTTCATCGGCTACAATTATCTGGGTGTACGCGAATACCCGTCTGTAGATAATCCCATCATATCAGTATCCTGCTCCTATCCGGGTGCCAACGCCGATGTCATCGAGAACCAGATAACGGAGCCTCTGGAGCAGAACATCAACGGTATTCCCGGCATACGCTCCCTCTCCAGTGTCAGCCAGCAAGGTTCATCACGCATTACAGTAGAGTTTGAGCTTTCCGTTGACTTGGAAACCGCCGCCAACGACGTACGTGATAAAGTGTCGCGTGCACAGCGCTATCTGCCTCGTGACTGTGATCCGCCTACCGTATCAAAAGCCGATGCGGACGCCACCCCTATCCTGATGGTTGCCCTCCAAAGTGACAAACGTTCCCTACTGGAGCTCAGTGAAATAGCCGACCTAACTGTCAAGGAGCAGCTTCAGACTATTTCAGATGTAAGTAGTGTAAGTATCTGGGGAGAAAAGCGCTATTCCATGCGGCTTTGGCTGGACCCCATCAAGATGTCCGGCTATGGAATCACTCCCCTGGATGTAAAGAATGCGGTGGACAACGAAAACGTAGAGCTCCCTTCCGGAAGTATCGAAGGAAACACTACCGAGCTCACCATCCGCACGTTGGGGCTGATGCATACAGCCGAAGAGTTCAACAATCTTATCCTGAAGGAAGACGGTAACCGCATTGTCCGCTTCAGCGACATTGGACGTGCCGAACTGGGACCAGCCGACATCAAAAGTTATATGAAGATGAACGATGTGCCCATGGTAGGTGTCGTAGTAATTCCGCAGCCGGGTGCCAACCACATTGAAATAGCCAACGCCGTATATGACCGCATGGAGAAGATGAAGAAAGACCTTCCCGAAGACGTTCATTACAACTACGGTTTTGACAATACCAAGTTTATCCGTGCCTCTATCGACGAGGTGAAGCAGACGGTGTATGAGGCCTTTGTACTGGTTATCATCATCATTTTCCTCTTCTTGCGCGACTGGCGTGTGACGCTTGTGCCATGTATTGTAATCCCCGTTTCGCTGATTGGAGCTTTCTTCGTCATGTATCTGGCCGGTTTCTCCATCAATGTGCTCTCCATGCTTGCCGTGGTGCTTGCCGTGGGCTTGGTGGTGGACGACGCCATCGTGATGACGGAGAACATTTATGTCCGCATCGAGAAAGGGATGCCACCGAAAGAAGCCGGCATAGAAGGAGCCAAGGAGATTTTCTTTGCCGTCATTTCCACTACCATTACGCTGGTGGCGGTATTCTTCCCTATTGTATTCATGGACGGGACGACGGGACGACTGTTCCGCGAATTCAGTATCGTGGTCTCCGGTTCGGTGATTATCTCCTCCTTCGCCGCATTGACTTTTACGCCGATGCTTGCCACCAAACTTTTAATCAAAAGGGAACAGCAGAGCTGGTTCTATCGCAAGACCGAACCTTTCTTCGAAGGGATGAACCGGGTATACAGCCAGTCACTGGCCGCCTTCCTGAAACGGCGCTGGATTGCCTTGCCCTTCACCATCGTCACCATTCTGCTTATCGGAGTCCTTTGGAATACTATCCCGGCTGAAATGGCGCCATTGGAGGACCGTTCGCAAATCAGTATCAATACAATGGGTGCCGAAGGAGTGACTTACGAATATATCCGCGACTATACCGAAGACATCAATCATCTGGTGGACTCCATTATCCCGGATGCAGAAGCGGTAACAGCGCGTGTGTCCAGTGGTAGCGGTAACGTACGTATCACACTGAAAGACATGAAAGACCGTGACTATACCCAAATGGAAGTTGCCGAAAAGTTGTCGAAGGCAGTGCAGAAAAAGACAATGGCACGCTCTTTCGTACAGCAGTCCTCCTCATTCGGAGGACGGCGCGGCGGTATGCCCGTGCAGTATGTATTGCAGGCAACCAATATCGAGAAATTGCAGGAGGTGCTCCCCAAGTTCATGACGAAGGTCTACGAAAATCCGGTATTCCAGATGGCAGACGTAAACCTGAAGTTCAGCAAGCCCGAAGCGCGCATCAACATCAACCGTGACAAGGCGAGCATCATGGGCGTAAGCACCAAGAACATTGCCCAAACCCTGCAATACGGCTTGAGCGGACAGCGCATGGGCTACTTCTACATGAACGGAAAGCAATACGAGATATTGGGCGAAATCAACCGCCAGCAACGCAACAAGCCTGCCGACCTGAAAGGCATCTATATCCGTAGCGACAATGGAACCATGGTGCAGCTGGACAACCTGATTGAACTGACCGGCGGTATCGCCCCTCCGAAGTTGTACCGTTACAACCGTTTCGTTTCCGCCACCATCTCCGCGGGACTGGCGGACGGCAAGACCATCGGACAAGGTCTGGATGAAATGGACAAGATTGCCAAAGAGACACTGGACGAGACCTTCCGCACCGCACTGACCGGAGACTCCAAAGAGTATCGGGAAAGTTCCTCCAGTCTGATGTTCGCCTTCATCCTGGCCATTGTGCTGATTTACCTGATTCTTGCCGCCCAGTTCGAAAGTTTCAAGGACCCGCTGGTTATCATGCTGACGGTGCCTCTCGCCATTGCCGGTGCACTGGTATTCATGTATTTCGGGGGAATTACAATGAATATATTCAGCCAGATTGGTATTATCATGCTGATTGGTCTGGTGGCAAAGAACGGTATCCTGATTGTGGAATTTGCCAATCAGAAGCAGGAAGCGGGTGAAGACAAGATGCGAGCCATCAAGGACGCCTCCCTGCAACGTCTGCGCCCCATCCTGATGACGAGTGCCTCCACCATCCTGGGACTGATACCGCTTGCCTACGCCACCGGCGAAGGTTGCAACCAACGCATCGCCATGGGTACTGCCGTCGTAGGCGGCATGCTCATCTCCACACTACTGACGATGTACATCGTGCCTGCCATATATAGTTATGTATCAACGAACCGAAGTAAACTGAAGACCGAATGAAACGCATTGTTTTAATTTTCATAGCCACTGCCTGCACAGCGCTGGGCCTTTACGCACAGCCTGCGCCTACCTACACCTTGAAGTCCTGCCTGGAGCAGGGATTGCTGAACAACTACTCCCTGCGCATTGTCCGCAATGAAGAGCAGGTCAGCAAGAACAACGCCACACTGGGCAATGCGGGCTACCTGCCCACACTGGACCTCTCCGCCGGCTACAAGGGAACCATAGACAATATCGAAACCAAAGCCCGAGCCACCGGAGAGACAACCAAGGACAACGGAGTGTTTGACCAAACTCTCGATGCAGGCATCAACCTGAACTGGACCATCTTCGACGGTTTCAACATTACCGCCAACTACCAACGGCTCAAGGAGCTGGAACGCCAAGGCGAGACCAATACGCGCATCGCCATCGAGGACCTGATAGCCAACATAGCCGCTGAATACTATAACTATGTGCAGCAAAAAATCCGCTTGAAGAACTTCCGTTATGCCGTATCGCTATCCAAAGAGCGCCTGCGCATTGTGGAAGAGCGTTACCACATCGGTAACTTCTCGCGCCTGGACTACCAGCAGGCCAAAGTGGACTTCAATGCCGACAGTGCCCAATACATGAAACAGCAGGAACTGCTGCACACCTCACGTATCCAGCTGAACGAACTCATGGCAAACAAAGATGTAGACCAGCCGTTTATCATACAAGACAGCCTCATCAACGTGACCGCCTCCCTGAACTTCGAGGAGCTGTGGAACGCCACCCTCACCATCAACGCCTCACTGCTACGTGCCGAACAGAACAATACCCTGGCTCGTCTGGACTACAAGAAAGTCTGCTCGCGCGACTACCCATACGTGAAGATGAACGGCGGATACGGCTACACCCTCAACAAGTATGACATCTCTGCCAACAGCCGCCGCAGCAACCTCGGTCTGAACTTCGGCGTCACGGTCGGCTTCAATCTGTTCGACGGCAACCGGCGCCGCGAACGCAAGAATGCCCGCATTGCCGTGCAGAACGCTCGCCTGGAACGGGAGCAACTGGAGCAAGCCCTGCGCGCCGACCTCAGCAACCTATGGCAGGCCTACCAAAACAACCTGCAAATGCTGAACCTGGAACGCCAGAACCTTGTGGCTGCCAAGGAGAACCACGAGATTGCCATGGAACGATATATGCTGGGCAACCTCTCGGGAATCGAGATGCGCGAAGCCCAAAAGAGTCTGCTGGATGCAGAAGAACGTATTCTCTCCGCAGAATATGATACCAAATTATGTGAAATCTCCCTACTGCAAATCAGTGGAAAAGTAGCGCGCTATATGGAATAAGCAATATAATCCGTACCTTTGCGCCCGATTTATCAGAATTGAAGCATAATGGGATTATTCATCAGAAAGCCATTCGAGGCACTGCAAGCGGAGGCTAATGCCTCCGGAAAGAAAACATTGAAACGTGTACTTGGTCCGTGGAGCCTTGTTGCCCTGGGCGTGGGAGTCATCATCGGAGCGGGTCTATTCTCCATCACCGGAACGGTGGCGGCAGGCTATACGGGACCGGCCATCACACTGTCCTTTGCCATTGCCGCACTGGGATGCTGCTTCGCCGGACTGTGTTATGCGGAATTTGCGTCCATGATACCCGTAGCCGGCAGCGCATACACCTACTCGTATGCCACGATGGGCGAACTCATCGCCTGGATTATCGGGTGGGACCTGGTATTGGAATACACCGTAGCCGCAACCACAGTAAGCATCAGTTGGAGCCGCTATCTGGTCGTCTTTCTCGAGGGACTGGACATACATCTACCGCAAGCCCTCACCGCCTGTCCCTGGGATGGTGGAATCGTAAATATCCCCGCCTTCCTTATCGTAGTGCTGATGAGCCTCTTCCTGATACGGGGCACGGAAGGCAGCTCCATCTTCAACGGCTTCATTGTATTCCTGAAGGTTTCCGTCATACTGATTTTTGCCATACTCGGCTGGAAATACATCAATACCGACAACTATACACCTTACATCCCTGCCAATACGGGCGTGCTGGGCGAATATGGCTTCTCCGGCATCCTGCGAGGGGCGGCCATCGTATTCTTCGCCTTCCTCGGGTTCGACGCTGTGAGCACAGCCGCCCAAGAGACGAAGAACCCGAAGCGGAACATGCCTATCGGCATTCTGGTCTCCCTGCTGGTATGCACCGTGCTCTATATGGTTTTTGCCCACGTCATGACGGGAGTGGCACACTACACCGCCTTCAGCGGACAGCAAGGCATTGCTCCCGTTGCCATAGCCATAGAGCACATGGGGCAGGCTGATGCAGCAGGTATCATCCAGCCGGACTATCCCTGGCTGAACCGTGCCATCGTGCTGTCCATTCTGTTCGGGTATTGCTCCGTCATCATGGTGACGTTGCTGGGACAGAGCCGCGTATTCCTAAGCATGAGCCACGACGGGCTGCTGCCTCCTTTCTTCTCGCATATCAACGAAAAGTTCCGTACTCCGGCACGCAGCAACCTGCTCTTCATGGTACTTGTGGGCCTGCTGGCAGCTTTTGTACCCGCACGGCTGGCCGGGGAGATGACAAGCATCGGCACGCTGATGGCCTTCACGCTGGTCTGTGCCGCTGTACTGGTAGTACGTAGAACCATGCCCGACGTGCCCCGTTCCTTTAAAACCCCACTTGTTCCACTTATCCCCATACTGGGTATTCTTACTTGCCTTTGCATGATGCTGTTCCTTCCTGCCGATACATGGATACGCCTAGTACTGTGGATGCTCATCGGTCTGGATATCTATGTAGGCTACGGCATGAAGCACAGTAAGCTGGAGCATGGAGGCGACACCCGCCACGGGCAGGTTGCCTTGAACATGATTGGACTTATCCTTGCCGTTCTTTGCGTCATCACCGGGTTGTGGCACCAACAGACTGTGGGATGGGGAGAAAGCAAAGTGCTGCTGATTATCTCGTTTGTTTTCGCATTCACGCACTGCGCTTACTATATGTGGAGAATCTGGAGGAAATAATAAGCCCTAAATCTCCTCCTTTAAAGATAAACAATCTTTCATCCAAACTACCCCAGCACCCACTTGGTCCGCTTCCCGAAACAACGGTATGCCATTGCCACCAGAAACCAGGAAGTACAGAAAGCGACGACTGCGGCACAAGGTATCTGAAGATAGATAGGAACATGGATAGCACGCATCAGGACTACGCTCGGTCCGGTAAAGAAATAGTGTATCATATAGACTCCAAAACCACAGAGCGTCAAATTTGCCAATGCTTTCTTGATGCGCTCCGAACGGAAATTGGCCCGCTTGCAAAGCATAAACACGGGGATGGTCATCATTACTACATTCAGCGAACAGTAGGTGAAGAAGAGTTCGAGCATCTCATCCGTAAAATCCGGCAAGGAGGTCATACGACGGAAACCAAGGAATGTTACGGCATAGCCAATGGCAAACATGGGAATGCCGATGCCACAGAGTTGCCGGCCCGTCCAGTTATGGTTCCTCAGATAATGGCCCAACAATAGGTAGCCGTTAAAACCGGCAAAGTAATACAGCATACCGAACGAGTTCCACGAGCAAGTCCCCCAAAGGTACGGAGCGGCAAACTCGGTATAATAAGGCAGCAGCAGTGTCACTCCCCATGCTGCAAGAAACCATAGTTTGGCACGTTCCGAGGCCTTCTCCACCCATGCCGAGAATATCGGAAGATAGAGATAAAGCCCTATCAGCAGATAGATATACCACATGTGTACATCCAATAGAGAGAAATTAAAAGGCATTTCTGCAATATATCCCAGGCTCACTGCCAGAGACTGGCGCATCACTTCCTCACCCGAATAAGGGAAGAAATCCAGAATCACTTTCGGCTCCACTCCCAGCAGTCCCGTTATCCAGGGGAACAGATTGTAAATCACAGACCAGATGAGGAAAGGAAAGAATACGTGGGGGATACGTTTCTTGTAGAATGCCGAGGCGTCACCCCGTACCGGCAACAGCAATGCACCGGTAATCATTACAAAAAGCGGTACGCAAGGACGGAGCGCCGCACCGTAGACAGCTCCCCAGAACTTGATGTCAACAATGTCGGGCGATGTGCCCGGATAGAAGTTAAAAGGGTCTGTGCAATGGCAGCAAACTACTGTAAACATTGCAACAAGGCGTACCACATCCAGCCATACGATGTGTTGTGCCGGAGTTTGTCGTGTAAGAGTCAGTTCCATGTTTTATTAAATTGGTTGTTTGGAGGGCTAAAGATAAAGAAGTTAACTGAGAAATGAAAAGGAGAATGTAACAAAAATACGACAACAAACGAGTTTCAGTTTTATTCTCCTATAGAGAACAATCTGTTTTATCAAGGCAGAACAGAGTGTTCCAATAGGGAAGAACACTTTGTTCCAACATGAAAGAACAGTTTGTTTCTTCCTATTGAAACAATTTGTTTCAACATAAAGGAACAGTTTGTTTTGCTTGATGAAACAGAGTGTTCTATGCCGCGAAACACTTTGTTTTCCTCTACAAAACAAAAAAGCCGTAACAAGATTTTCTCCGTTACGGCTTTCCTTATATTATGCCTTTCTAAAAGGCTTCTGTTTTATTTGCTGCAATTCCAAGGCTTCAGTTGCTTGAAGAAGTCGTTGCCCTTATCGTCCACCAAGATGAATGCAGGGAAGTTCTCCACCTCAATCTTCCAGATAGCTTCCATACCGAGCTCGGGATATTCCACGCACTCAATGCTCTTGATGTTGTTCTGTGCCAAGATAGCGGCAGGACCACCGATAGAGCCCAAGTAGAAACCGCCATACTTTTGGCAGGCATCTGTCACTTGCTGGCTGCGGTTACCTTTGGCAAGCATAATCATGCTGCCGCCGTGGCTTTGGAAGAGGTCTACATACGGGTCCATACGTCCGGCAGTAGTCGGGCCCATGGAGCCGCAAGCCATGCCTTGAGGAGTCTTGGCAGGACCGGCGTAGTAGATGGGATGGTCTTTGATGTACTGCGGCAGGTCTTCGCCACGGTCCAGACGTTCTTTCAGCTTGGCGTGTGCGATGTCACGGCCTACGATAATGGTTCCATTCAGAGACAAACGGGTGGAAACCGGATACTTGGTCAGTTCCTTCAGAATATCGGCCATCGGCTGGTTCAAGTCAATCTTCACCACGTCGCCTTCACCCGCCTTGCGGAGTTCTTCGGGAATCAGTTCGCCCGGGTTGCTGTCGAGCTTTTCAATCCAGATACCTTCTTTATTGATTTTACACTTGATGTTACGGTCGGCAGAGCAGGAAACACCCAGACCCACGGGGCAGGACGCACCGTGACGCGGCAGGCGGATGATGCGGATGTCGTGAGCCAGATACTTGCCGCCGAACTGAGCTCCGAGGCCAATCTTATGAGCTTCTTCCAGTACCAGCTTCTCCAGTTCCACATCGCGGAAAGCGCGGCCGAACTCATTGCCGGTAGTAGGCAGGTTATCGTAGAAGTGGGTGGAAGCCAGTTTCACAGTCAGCAAGTTCTTTTCGGCAGAGGTACCGCCAATAACGAATGCGATGTGATAGGGAGGACAAGCTGCCGTACCCAAAGTCTTGATTTTTGAGATAAGGAAGGGAACCAATGTTTCGGGGTTGAGGATAGCCTTTGTCTCCTGGTAGAGATAAGTCTTGTTGGCAGAGCCACCACCCTTGGTTACGCAGAGGAACTCGTACTCCATACCTTCCGTAGCTTCGATGTCAATCTGTGCGGGAAGGTTGCACTTCGTATTCACCTCATCGTACATGGTGAGGGGAGCATTCTGCGAATAGCGCAGGTTCTCTTCGGTATAAGTCTTGTAAACACCCAGTGAGAGAGCTTCTTCATCACAGTAGCCGGTCCATACTTGCTGTCCCTTTTCACCGTGGATGATTGCCGTACCCGTATCCTGGCAGAAAGGAAGTACCCCCTTGGATGCTACCTCTGCATTGCGCAGGAAGGTGAGTGCCACGTATTTATCGTTATCGCTGGCTTCGGGGTCACTCAGAATCTTAGCAACCTGCTCATTGTGCGAACGACGCAACATGAACGATACATCACGGAAAGCCGCATTGGCCATTGCCGTCAAACCTTCTTTTTCAATCTTCAGGATAGGTTTTCCTTCAAACTCGCTTACTGACACGTAATCTTTCGTAAGCAGATAATACTCAGTAGTATCTTTCCCCTTCTCGAACATGGGCTGATACTTGAACGGAGGTGTTGTTGCCATAATTACTCGTATATTTAATGTTTAAAAGTGATTCGGGTAGTAAAGGCAGCACAAAACCGCCTTTACCGAGCAAAGGTAAAAACTATTATTGAAATAATTCTTTAATTAGAGTAAAAACGCAACAAATCATAATTAATTTTCTGACACCCGCTGCATCCGCCCTATCAGTTCATCGCCCAGCGCCGTCTTCACCTCAATGTGTTTCAGCACAGCCATTACAAACGGATTGCTTTCAAAGTCGCCGCGTACCTGCTCAAAGTCGAGTTCCTTTTCCAAGCGTGAGCCATCGGCTCCAAAGCCCGTCATGGAAGCCAGTGAAAATTCTTTCTTAGCATCCTCATACACCATGCGGTCGAGGCCAACTACTGCTTCTTTCCATTTTTCGACAATATGTATGACGTCTTCTGCCGTCATACCTTCCGGCTTGATACCATAGAACTCTTCCAACTTCTCATACGCCCAGGTCCATTCGTAGGTATAGTAGTTGCTGTGCATCTTCTCAAACTCGGCATTGATAGACTTCAAGCGATTGACTTTGCCGGACTCAATACCGTCTATCAGCGCATCTATCTCACTCTTTGGGGCTATCAATCCGGAAATATCCACCCATTCGCCGCTGCCAATGGCAGTATCGGGCTTCAAACGGGCACGTATTTCTTCATTGCTCCGGAAGTCAATGCCTTCCAAGCGCTTGATGACAGAGTTTCCGAGGAACTTATGAATGGCTATTTCATAGAAGCGGATACCTTTCACCAAAGCCGAGTTACGTATCTTCGCACTATGGAAAGAATAGATGTCCGAAAGCTCGCCACTGGCATGACGCAGATTCTGCAACGTCTCCCGTCCCTTGAACATCTTCTGCACCGTGTAGGGGCTGAGAAGATTATAGTTGATGTAATCCAGTTTGTTCGGGTCGGTACGCCCGTCACGTTTCGGCCACTTCTGGGCATCGCGGATGGTACCCACACTACGCAGGTTGACACCGGGCACGAGATAAGTCGTATTATTCTGCTCTATCAAGTAAGAGAACGGCAGGTTCGAAGTATCAGAATGGTTGACATGGCGCCCCATTACCAAGGAGAACGCTCCCACCCTTGCAGGCCACAAGATGTACGAATCGGAAGTCGTCTTGGCACCACGCTCCAAAGTGCCTTGATGGATAGGCCCTAACTTATACATATGGTTGCTCTGATTGGACCCCGAACCGGCATTCATAAAGGAAAACATACCGGCAATCAGCAACGTGGATTTATGGTGCGTCACCGTATAAGGTCCGGCAAAAATAGCGCACGCCTCCCCGTTCTCTCCCTGGCAGTTGCTGAAAAACAAAGAGTCTGAGGCAGAGTAGTTGTGTCCCAACTTGCATGCCTGCCCCACGAAGCAGCGGCTCAGCATAGCTCCGTCATCTACATGAGACCCGGTAGAGATGATGAAATCATCACAAATCACCCCATGCCCGATGTGTACCGGCGCCACCTCGTTGCTGTTGATGCTTCCGTTATACAGACGGCATGTACCACAGATGCGGCAATAATCACCGATGCGCACATTCTTTATGGAACCGGTGTTCAATATCATTACATGATTCCCGATGCTTCCTACAGCAGAAGCATGTTTGTTGGAATAAAAATCCGTGATTTCCTTCATCCGTGTAATCAGTTCCGGACGATGGCGGTAAAGCGCCAGAATATAGGCTTGGTGTGCGGAGAGTTTATCATTAATCAGCACCTCACGGCCTCCCGTCTCATTCAGGACAGACACTTCTACCCCGTTACCGAACTTCGACACACCGTCTACCAGAATAATATCCACATTCTCAATAAAAGTATCATGCCCTATTTCATAATTGGCAATATAGTTCTGGATATTCTCAATGCAACAGTTATCTCCCACTGTTACATTATGCAGCGTCACATGCCGCAAACCGGAATGCTTCCTGATTCCTCCCGGCAACATAAATTCTGAATGGAACACTCCCAAACGCACCTCACCCGAAAAACGGGTATGATGCACAAATTCCGTTGAGAACTCTTCTGCAACAGCTACTTTTCCCCAATCATCAGCCAGACATGACTGACTCTTCAACCGGAGAATTTCATCTTCGGTCAGTCTTCTGTAATTCATCCTTATAACGAGTTATGAATTATGAGTTATAAGTTATTGCCTTTGCCGGCACTACCGATTCAAACCGCTGCCAGCAAATAACTCATAACTTATCACTCATAACTAAAATTAAACTTCTTCTTCGTAGGTCTGATAAAGAAAGTCATTATAGGGGTACTTCTGCACGTGCAATTCCTTCACACGCTGATAAACCACACTCTTCAGTTCCTCCATATTGATTTTTTCGCGGGCAGAAATAAAGAGGCAGTTATCCTCCATCTTAGCCATCCACGTCTTCATCAGTTCTTCGAGTGTCAAGTTTTCCTTGGTTCTGGGGGTAAGGTCGTCAGCCGCTTTCTCTATATAGGTATAAGCGTCTATCTTATTGAATACAAGAATCATAGGCTTACCGGCGGCACCGATATCTGCCAACGTCTTGTTCACAACTTCTATCTGTTCTTCAAAATCCGGATGAGAGATGTCTACGATATGCAACAGCAAGTCTGCCTCGCGTACCTCGTCCAAGGTAGACTTGAAGGAGTCTACCAAATCCGTCGGCAATTTACGGATAAAGCCCACTGTATCAGAAAGCAGGAACGGCAGGTTCTCAATAATCACCTTACGCACCGTAGTATCCAACGTGGCAAACAGCTTGTTCTCGGCAAAGACTTCACTTTTCGAAAGCAAAGTCATCAATGTGGATTTTCCTACATTGGTATATCCCACCAATGCCACACGAATCAAGCGTCCGCGGTTCTTCCGCTGGGTAGACTTCTGCTTGTCAATCTCAGCCAAGCGCTCCTTCAACAATGACATACGGTTCAAGATGATACGGCGGTCCATTTCCAACTGCGTTTCACCCGGACCGCGAAGTCCCACGGAACCTTTACCTCCACCGGCACCGGAGCCACCACCCTGGCGTTCCAAGTGGGTCCACAAACGTTGCAGACGAGGAAGCATATACTTGTATTGAGCCAGCTCCACCTGCGTTTTTGCATTGGCAGTCTGGGCACGCATGGCAAAAATATCGAGAATGAGCGAAGTACGGTCCAATATCTTAATCTTCAACTCCGCTTCAATGTTACGTATCTGTTTGGCAGAAAGTTCATCGTCAAAAATCACCATGCCGACTTCACGCTCGGCTTCTTCTTCATTACGGATGTACTCTCTGATTTCTTCCAGCTTGCCCTTGCCGACGTAGGTCACGGAATGCGCCTGGTCCAGCTTTTGGGTAAACCGCTTTACTACTTCCGCCCCGGCTGTCTCAGCCAAGAATGCAAGCTCGTCTAGGTATTCGTTGGTCTTACGCTCATCCTGAGTCTTCGTGACAAGACCTACCAATACCGCTGTTTCTGCCCGCACTTCGGAGATTACAAATTCTTTCATAGTTTCTATACCTTATTATATATATTGTTGGTTCGGGCAGCAAATATATATAATTTTAGCGGAAGCTCCTTAGAAAGGGAGATAAAATAAAGGGAGGATGAATTCTATTATAATTCACCCTCCACATTCATAAGTTCCGTATCACACGGAATACAAACAAAAATCAGTTGTTCAGATACAGCAAAGTTGTACCCTTAAGAGGATAATTTAATTCAGAGCCACTGTCATCTATACAAAAGAAAAGAGCTCCCAAATCAAATACCTTCTCAGCATCGTTGTAGCTTCCCAATGGATAAGTACCAAGGTCTTCGGAAAGATTTCCATAAACAGAACCGAAAGTTCCCCAATCGCTATTGGCCTCAGGACCTACACCATTTACCATTTTCCATCCCAATTTTGTAACAGTGATATAATATCCACCCGGATAAGTATTACCGTCCAACTCAATATAAGGAAGTTTAAAATCATCAGGAAGAAGAGTTCCTATGCCAAACAAAGAGTTAAAATAAGAATTGTCATAAGGACTCTTAAAACGATATTTGTTAAGTTCGGGATGCTTTTCCACCGTAATACCGGTCAGTTTAACACCGGCAGCACCAAATGCCTCAAACATATTGTCTATCAATGTGGCATTAGTACTTACCACTTCCCAAACTAATGGACAAATGGCACTGATCGTCAAGTCAGTAATGCCATACGGAGTGCCGTCCACTGCAGAGAGGGTCAAAGTATAGGGGACATCACGCTTCATATTCTGGTAAGTCACCGTTATTTTTGCCTCTGTCACACCATCAGCAAAGCTTACTTCGGTAGGAACTGTAAAAATGCCAGCAGCATTCTCACCGGGAGTAACAGTTATTTGTGTGGTGGAGGCTCCTGAACTTACTGTACGAAATACACTTACCTCGAAAGAACCAGACGTCTCGGTCAGCGTTATACTGCTTGATTGACTCGAAGGGAAGAAGACCCCTTGTCCATCGGCAGCAGCACCGGGATTCCAGTCAATATCGTCTGAACAAGCCGTCATTGTCAAGCCGCATACAGCCATGACCCAAAACAGTTTATTAAATATCTTATTCATATACAAATTCAATTATAAAGTTAGTTCATTTAATTTAATTGTTACCAGGCGCAAACTCTCCTATCGGAGTAGGACGCTTAGGAATAGCACCGGTCGGGTCCGGATTGTTCATTCCTTGAAGCGCGATATTTGAATCCACCTCGGTCTTGGGGATCATCAGCGTCCAGTTAGGCTTCACACCTTTACAGTTGATCTTGAAGTTATCTTCTTTAAAATTGGTACCCTCATAGTGCTGAATAACATCCGGTTTCAAACGCTTGGCAGTAGGGAATGCAACCCCCTCTCCCCAAAACTCGATACGCATCTGCTTCAAGACCTCAAGTTGGAAACTGCGCAAATCGCCTGCGTTAAAACTGTAATCAGACTGACGATTTTGCTTCATAAAGTTATTCAACAGTTGTACACCTGCTGCCACACTCTGGCTGGCACCTACAGCTTCAGCCTCTATGAGATACATCTCTTCCACACGCATCACGGGAATATCAGCAGCCGCACCCACAGAATAAGTGCTATAGTCACCGCCCACGGGACGGAACTTCAATGACATATAATCCGGCTGTTCGTCCAACCACTCATTGCCTCTCACAGACTGGTAAGCGTAAACAGATCTGTCCGGGTCAAGGTAAGAATATTTGCGGAAATCGGTAGTAGGAATCGCGTCATAAAGTGAACGTGCCATTTGGAGTTTAGACAAAGAAGCATATCCCCAATCCGCTTCATTGGAAATGTGACCGATGAAATTAGCAAGGTTACCCATGTTGGAAGCTGTGGGGTGAAGATACCACATCCATGCAGAAGTAGCCGTATTGAAACCTGTAGTGGGGTTATGCCACTGTGCTTCGTTCATAGGAGTTGCACCCGACTTATCAATAGCCTTGCGGGCATACTCGGCAGCTTTATCAAATTGGCCATCCCACATATATACCTTAGCTTTCAGACCATATACTACAGCCAAGTCGGGAAAATTCTTGCTAGTAGGTATATAAGACTCCAAACCTATCTCTGCTTTGTCAAGGTCAGAAAGGATAAAGTTCACCATTTCTTCGTGAGTCGCACGCGGATTGCTCTTCGCAATGTCATTAGTTGTTTCCTCAGTTACAATGGGCACTGTCAGTCCCAACACCTTGCTACAATCAGTATAGATATTCTCTACTGGCTCGAAAAGCACCATCAGCGTATAATAGCTAAACGCACGGAAAGCATGGGATATACTGCCGAGTCCACGTATCTCATCGGTAATCGTGGGATCGGTAACGTCAACAACTGAAATCACGTCATTGGCCGATTTAACAAACTTATATAGAGTAAAGTAAGGCAAATATGAGTAATAACCATTGTCATACATCTGCAAGCTTGCATTGAAGGGCCACCACCAGTCATACCCATAGTCTGTGTCCACTACATCGCCCAACAATTCAGACTGTGCCAACATCAGCGAAGGATAGCCAAGGTCGGTTTCATGGGTTTGGCTACCATATACCAGATAGCCTTGTACCATTTGTGACGGCATGCCACTGACTGCAGCCTCAAGTGCCGTAGCTGACGCACCGATTTGCTCGGAGGTCGCAGTAGAATCTTCGGGAAAAACCTCTTCTATACAGCCGGTTAGTACTGTAGCCGATACCACCATGGCTGAAAACAACTTGAATATATTTTTCTTCATAATCATTGTTATCTATAATATTTAGTTTTAGAACTCGAATGACACACCACCGGAGATGGTACGCATCGGTGAATAGAAAGTAGCGTTGGTCGTCTCGTCATATGATTGACGCGGGTCGAACCCTTTACGTTTAGACCAGTAGAAAACATTTTCTGCCGACATGTACACGCGCAAAGAGCTTATAGCCAGTTTCTTTGTCCACTTGGAAGGCAATGTATAGCCCACATTTATGTTCTGGATATTCAAGAAACTTGCATCGGTCAAGAAACGTGTAGATGATGAAGCCGGATATGAAGGGTCATTCATCATGAAACGCGGAATATCAGTGTTGGTGTTCTCGGGAGTCCATGACTTTAGGATATCCTTGTGATAGTTGTAACCTGCCGTGCCTTTGGGTGATGACATAAAGTATGCATACGTGCCATCATACTGCTTGCCGCCAATCTGGTAAGTGAAGTTAATACCGAAATCTACACCATATACTTTCAGTTTGGTACCGAAACCACCGTATACCTTGGGCATCGTGCTTTCCTCTGTGATGTAATAGTCAGCTTCAGCATGGTTCCAAGTCGTTTCGCGTCCGGTGATGTTGCCGGCCTCATCCTTAACATTCTTATAATACAAGGCTCTTCCCTCTTCGTCCACTCCGGCATATTCCTTCATACGCCATGTAAACATAGACAAATCTTCACCAATGAAGAAGCTTCCGTTAGAATAACCCTTATATCCCTTTCCGTCAGCTGTATACTCAGTAGTAATCAACTTGTCAGGATCAAGCATCGTAATACGGTTCTTCAAAGTTGAGATGTTCAAATTTACGTCCCACGTAAAGTTACGTGTATCGAAGATATTCACATTGAAATCCATTTCTACACCACTATTGACCATGTTACCAACATTGTCCAGATAAGAAGAATAACCCAATGAAGGAGCCACGGAGAATGAGAATAACATATCTGAAGTCTTGCGTCTGTAGTACTCTATGCTACCGGTAACGCGGTCCCACAATTGGAATTCCGCACCGATATTGAAATTGGTATTGGTTTCCCAAGTGATGTCCTTAGTACCTTTAGAGTAGAACGAAGTGCCGAGACTATTATTGGAATTAATAATATTAAATCTATCCGTATAGCGGAAATCACCGATGTTATCGTTACCTTGTGAACCGATTGAAGCCTTCAACTTCAGTTCCTGCACCCAAGAAGCATCAAACCAGCTTTCTTTGTTGATGAGCCATGCACCACCTGCCGACCAGAATGTACCCCAGCGGTGGTCTGGATGGAAACGGCTGGAAGCATCACGACGCAAGGAAGCTGAGCCGAAGATGCGTTCGTCATAGTTGTATTGCAAACGTCCGAAGAAGCCTTCGTTGTTACGACGACTCTTATATGAAGAAGCACTCTGTCCATCTATAATGGCACCATCCAATTCCTGATTGTCCTGAGAGAACATCTGTGACTTACTGGCTCTCAAATAAGAAAGGCGGTAGTCATAATATTCATGTCCTAACAAAATATCGAAATTATTGCTTCCGAATGATTTGGCATATGAGACAAGTTGTTGCAAGTTGTAGTCGTAAGTTCTCTGATGGCTCTTGCTTACTGTACCACCGGTAGAATCGAACTGTCCATAATAAGGATTATAAACATATGTAAAGCGTGTCTCATCCAAGTTGAAAGTACCATTGAATGTCACCTTTAACCCTTCTATAGGAGTTATGTCTACAAAAGCATTACCACTGATAGCATTTCCTTCAGCATTATGGGTGTTAAGTTTGTTGTCCAGAATAGGATTGGCATCAGGAATGAAAGGACGTTGCATACCTGCATTGATACCGCTACCGTAGTCCATCATTCCAATACCATTCTTATCAACCATGATACTGCCATCAGCATTACGTACGTAAGCAGGATAGATGGGAGCCATTTGGGTAATAAATGCCCATACATTACCTTGAGAACTACTGGAACCATTATTACTCAATGAATTGGAATCAAATCGCGCATATGCCATATTACCACCGATCTTCAACCACTTCTTGGCTTGATAGTCGGCTTTTAAACGGCCAGTCAAACGTTTCAGGTCAGAACCTTCAGTGATACCCTCATTTCCAAGATAGCCTAAAGAAACATAGAAAGAAGATTTTTCATTAGCTGCGCTCACTGAGAAGTTATATTCCTGACGTAAACCGGTACGCATACCTACATCGTCCCAATCATCCGGAGTAAGCAGATAGTCGCGTCCTTTATAATTCACAACTCTACCCAATGTGGCATTGGGATTAAGCTTGCCATTCTGACCGATAAGGTATTGTCCTTCGGGAACCGTATAGACATTGTAACCCAAGCCACCGTTAGAGCCAAACAAATTGTTATTTGCCTCAAGCCATGCAGCCTGATCACTCATTCCCCCCTCATATTTATAGTAGTTTTTCATTGCCTCATAGTGCGTCTCATAGTACATGCCAGGATTGTCAATCACGTCATATTTCTGCAACGCACGGGTATTTGCTCCCCACTTGGCATCGAAAGTTACTTTGGCCTCACCCGACATATTGGCTTTCTTGGTAGTGATGATAATTACACCGTTAGCACCACGCGCACCGTAAAGAGCATTGGAAGCCGCATCCTTCAATACCGTCATTGATTCAACGTCGTTGGGATTGATATTATTGATATCACCGCTATAAGGAGCACCATCCACAATAATCAGAGGGTCGTTTCCTGCATTGAGTGAACTGAAACCACGGATCTTGATGGATGACTTTGAACCAGGAGCACCGTCATTGGATGTCAATGTCACACCCGGCACAGCACCAGCCAAAGCATCGGTAACGTTTGTCACCTGCGACTGCTCCAGCTTTTCCGTACCTATCACCTTAGCCGAACCCGTAAATGCAGACTTCTTTGCTGTACCGAAAGCAACTACCATTACCTCATCAAGCATCTCTGTATCAGACTTCATCACCACTTTTACGCTAGGTTTTATTGTCACCTCCTGGGTTTGCATACCAATATAAGAAATTACCAGAGTTTTCGCGGAACT
>NZ_QTMC01000008.1:0-196877 GCF_003602965.1 Bacteroides sp. AF25-5LB | reverse complement strand
GAGAGGACGTTTAGACGCAAGAAGGACGCTGAAGAGCTTAGTTGCGGATTTGAGGTTTTAAAGAATTATGGATAAGAACAAAGTTGAGATCAGGAATTTGTATTTGATTTTCGGTTCTGAAAAAAACAAGGCTTTCAGAATGCTGAAAAAAGGAAAGAGTAAA
The DNA here is from genome assembly GCF_003602965.1 of Bacteroides sp. AF25-5LB. Taxonomy (NCBI): domain Bacteria; kingdom Pseudomonadati; phylum Bacteroidota; class Bacteroidia; order Bacteroidales; family Bacteroidaceae; genus Bacteroides; species Bacteroides sp. AF25-5LB. The sequence continues at coordinate 196,714 of NZ_QTMC01000008.1, read as the reverse complement.
AATGAGATATTGAAGGAGACTGGATGTACGATTGCCGTGAACAATGCCAGCCTCTCTGTCCGGGAGGGTGAGATATTTGTGATCATGGGACTTTCGGGAAGCGGAAAGTCAAGTCTGCTCAGATGTATCAACCGGTTGAATAGGCCTACCTCCGGCGAGATTCTGATCAACGGTGAGGACATCGCTGGAATACCGATGGAGCGGTTGCGTTCCCTGCGCCGGAAGGAATTGGCGATGGTATTCCAGCATTTCGGACTGCTGCCCCATTATACTGTATTGCAAAATATCGCTTTCGGACTTGAGTTGCAAGGGGTGGAGAAGAGGGAACGTGAATTAAAGGCAGCAGAAAGCATGCGTTTGGTCGGGCTAGACGGATATGCCGACCTGATGGTCAGTGAGCTGTCTGGAGGCATGCAGCAACGAGTGGGACTGGCACGTGCTCTGGCCAACGATCCGGAAGTTCTGCTGATGGACGAGGCCTTCTCAGCGCTGGACCCGCTGATACGGGTACAGATGCAGGACGAGCTGCTGGCCTTGCAGTCAAAGATGAAAAAGACCATCGTATTTATCACACACGACTTGGAGGAGGCTGTCAAGTTGGGTGACCGTATCGCCATCATGCGTGATGGGGAGATACAGCAAACCGGCACTTCCGAGGAGATTCTGACCACCCCCGCCAATGAGTATGTGAGGTGTTTTGTAGAGAATGTGGACCGCAGTAGGATTGTCACTGCCGCCTCCATTATGGTGGACAAGCCTATGGTGGCAAGGTTGGGAAAAGAAGGGCCGGAGGTTCTGACTCGAAAGATGAGAGAACGGAAGACAACCGTGTTGCCTGTAGTGGACCCGGATGGTATACTGGTAGGTGAGGTTCGCCTGGAAGATCTTCTCTGGTTGCGTAAGGAGCATATCCTGAATATAGACTCTGTGATAAAGAAAGAGGTACATTCCGTATTAAGTGACACTGTGGTGGAGGATATACTTCCCTTGATGACGAAGACCAACTCGCCCATCTGGGTAGTTAATGAGCGACGTGAGTTTGAAGGGATGGTACCGCTCTCGTCACTCATTATTGAGGTGACGGGAAAAGACAAGAAAGAAATCAATGAAATCATTCAAAACGCAATAAAATTATGATAAAGATAGGAGAATATATAGAAATGGCCGTGGAATGGTTGACCGAGCACGGCGCATCATTTTTTGACCTGCTGAGTCTGGGAGTGGAAGGCGTTATTGACGGGATACTGTGTATCCTGCTCGAGATACCTTTTTACATAACCATCGTAACACTCACTTTCCTGGCGTTATACAAGAGTGGCAGGGAGACGGGGGGATTCACCCTCCTAGGGCTGTCACTCGTCTACGGGATGGGACTCTGGGAGGAGACCATGCAGACCCTGGCTCTGGTACTTTCCTCCACCGGTATGGCATTGCTGCTGGGAATCCCTCTGGGGATCTGGATGGCGAGCAGCGGACGCTGCAACAAAGTCCTGCAGCCGGTACTTGATTGTATGCAGACTATGCCGGCCTTTGTCTATCTGATACCGGCAGTGCTCTTTTTCGGGCTGGGAACGGTGCCGGGAGCCTTTGCCACGATCATTTTCGCCATGCCTCCGGTAGCAAGGCTCACCGCATTGGGTATCTGCCAGGTGCCGAAAAATGTGGTGGAGGCCGCCCGGTCTTTTGGAGCCACTTCTTGGCAGCTGCTCTACAAGGTACAATTACCGCTGGCGTTGCCGACTATTCTTGCCGGTGTCAACCAGACCATCATGATGTCTCTCTCTATGGTAGTGGTAGCTGCTATGATATCAGCTGGAGGTTTGGGGGAAATAGTATTGAAAGGTATCACGCAGATGAAGATTGGCATGGGATTCGAAGGAGGGATTGCCGTTGTAATACTGGCTATCGTGCTTGATCGGATCACACAGGGAATAGCACGAAAAAAATAGAAGGAGTAGAACATATAATGAAAGACAGAATGATTATGAGAAACAAAACGAAATTTTTCACAGTCTTGTTGGCTGTTACGATATTCTTCTCATGCGGTAACATTTCTGACAAGAAAATCCGTATAGCCTATGCGAACTGGGCCGAAGGGATAGCGGTCACCTATCTGGCCAAGGAGATTCTCTCGGAGCAAGGATACAGAATAGAACTTTTGAATGCGGACATAGCTCCCATATTCACTTCGTTGGCAAGAGGTAAGACAGACGTGTTCATGGACAGCTGGCTGCCGGTGACCCATGCCGATTATTTCCGGAAATACAATGGTAAACTGGAAATCCTCGGGCAGATATACGACAGTGCCCGTATCGGTCTTGTGGTGCCCGAATATGTCCCAGTCCATATGATAGAGGAGCTGGGCGGTCATACCGGACGGTTTTCCGGAGAGATCGTGGGAATTGATGCGGGTACCGGTATCATGAAATGCACGGAGAAAGCCATCCCTGAATACGGTCTGGACTACAAGCTCATGATCTCCAGCGGTCCCGCCATGACGGCATTGCTGAAGAAGGCTATCGACAAGAAGGAATGGATCGTTGTGACCGGATGGACCCCGCACTGGATGTTTGATCGCTTCTGTCTGAGAGTGCTGGAAGATTCGAAAAACGTTTATGGGGAGGCCGAGCAAATCCATTCCATTGCCAGGAAAGGATTCAGTAAGGAGCATCCGTTCGTTGCCGCCCTTTTGGGAAACATCCATCTGTCCGATACCGAGATCAGCTCTTTGATGCGGACCATAGAGGAAACCCGTGAGACCGAGACAAGAGCTGTACGCCAGTGGATGGATAAGCATAGGGATTTGATAGACAGCTGGATTCCGGACAAGGAGAAATACAACCGATGAACATTACGCTGGAATGGATGACTTTCAATCCTTTTTTCTTCGTAAGGTGGGTGCTAACTGTCCCGCCATATTTCTGGTAATATTTTGAAAAAGAGTATATACCCTATTATTGTCTTAATGGCATACATTGTATGGATTAAAAGACTGTTTTGCGTAATTCTATGTCTAATATTCATAACAAAAACATGGTTGTATATTCATAATTTTGCATTATCAAAGTTAACATCATAAAACAAGTATGTTTTTCCTAGTAAAACTATCAGTGACAATATGAAACAAGTATGTTTTTTTTTCTTCCTGCTGTCCAGCCTGCAGACCTTCTCACAAAAGGTTGCGTTGAAAAACAACCTTGCCTATGACGCCTTGCTAACACCCAATCTTTCAGTAGAGTTCTCCCTAGGAAAGAAATGGACTCTGGACGCTCAGGTGGGTATGAATTTTTTCTTTTATGAGAATGATGCCACGGCAAATCGTTATAAGACAAGGAAATGGAGTCATTGGCTTGTACAACCGGAGGTAAGATATTGGACTTGTGAAACATTCAACGGCTTATTTTGGGGCATTCATACCCACGGAGGCCAAATGAATGTGGCGGGTATAAATATTCCTTTTATCATTCAGAACCATTCCAGAGAAATGAAAGGGCACCGTTACGAGGGATATTTTTACGGTGGTGGTGTCAGTGCAGGCTATCATTGGATACTGTCCAGCAGATTCAGTGTGGAGGCATCTTTGGGAGTGGGCTATGCACGTGTTAAATATGACAAATTCAGATGTACTTCTTGCGGGAAAAAGATAGGCAAGGGGAAAGCCGATTATCTGGGACCTACAAAGCTTGCAGTTTCGATAGTCTATATGATCAAATGAATGACGAGTCGCGTATATAAACATAAAAAACGTAATTAATGAGACCGATAGATTATTATATAGGAATACTCTCTGTTATGGGATATGTATACTGCTTGCCACTGGCAGGACAAGCAGGGAATAAAGTTGTCAGGGGAGGGAATCCCCGTCTGGAATATACAGATCTGAAAGTCGGACGTAGTACGGACGGGAAAGTGTTTACTGCCTCTTTCAATATAGCAGGATCTGTCAAGCGGTTGGGTGCCCAGGAGATTGTCTATATCTATCCTTCCTTGGTCTCCTCTGACGGCAAAATCAAAACTGATTTCCTTCCCTTGTGTATATCTGGAAGGAAAAGATATAAGGCCGTTATCCGTAGAGAGACTCTGGGTGGTAATCCGGATACATCAGTTCCAGTGAAGGATATCCGCAAGGCCGGAGATTTGAAGGGGACTGGAATTTCTGTTCGGGAAGCATTGTCTTTTGAGCGCTGGATGGCATCCGGATATCTCTCTCTCCGTGAGGAGATGTACGGATGCGCTGAGTGCGGCAGAGGCGTGAGTCAAACGAACATGTCGGTGACCGGGATAGATCTTTTCGAACCGGAAGACTACGAATATAATTTTTATATTCCTGAAAAGGTGGAGACAAAATGTTACGAGGAAGAGTTTGACTGTAAGGTCACTTTTAAATCTGCACGGCACGAACTTCTTCTAGGCTTCGGTAAAAACCGGGAAGAACTGGCCCGTCTGGACAGCTTTGTGTCCAGGGAACTCCGGATAAAAGGGGCTCGCCTCCGTGAGGTGCACATCACCGGGTACGCCTCTCCCGAAGGCGAATCCAACTATAATAGACATTTGTCGGAATGCCGTACTCATGCGCTTTCCTCTCATGTGTTGAGCAAGTATCCGCAGCTCAAGAGTGCTTCCGTATATAGAATAGAAGGAGCTGGCGAAGACTGGGAAGGTTTGAGAAATATCATAAAAGCATCTACTTTGGACTATAAGAATGAGGTTTTGTCTGCCATCGGGAGACATGATACGGATGTGGCCCGTGAAACAGCTATCCGTTCTCTGAATGGGGGAAAAGTCTATACTGATTTGCTATCCACGGTTTATCCTGTCCTGCGCCGCACTGTCTTCCGCATGAGCTTCGATGTACGTCCCTATATGGATGACGAACTGGAGGAAATGTTTATTACCGTTCCCGGGTGCCTGAGCTTGTACGAGATGTGTAGACTGGCACAACTGTATACTGAACAAGGAAAAAATCCGGTAAATATATATAGGAAGGCTTATGAGCAGTTTGCACCTGATCCGTTGGTGACACTTAACTATGCCAATGCGCTTTTAAAGTATGAAAAGGATGCGGACAAGGCTCTGATGATATTGGACACAATAAAGAGTGACAGCCGTTCTGTTTATCCTATGGCAATTGCCCACAATATGAAAGGTGACTGGCGGAAGGCGGAGGAATTGCTGAAAAAAGATATGGAACCTTTGGAATGAAAATTCCTTACTTGTATGATGGGGTTAACGAATGAAAAAAGCATTTAATGTATTAATAATTAAATTATTTATTTACTAAACAGTTTAAGTTATGAAAGTAAACAATTTATTTTTAGCAGGGGTTGTAGCCCTAAGTCTGGGCATGACAGCTTGTAATAATGAGGATGTCCCTCCGGTAAACAATCTGGGTGAGGGAACAACATTTGTGGGAATGTACATTTCCACCATGAAGGATGTCTCAACCAGAGCAGTGAATGACAATCAGGAAGATTACGGAGGAAGAACGGAAGAGAGTAAGCTTACAGATTTACAGCTTCTCTCAAATGTCCGCCCACAAGCATGGACGTTAGGAGAGACAGCTGATGAGACAGGCAAGTTTTGGGAAACGCAAACAGCCGGTACATTTAAGGTCGCTCCATGGAAAACGAATTCCGGCCCTCAAGCCATGGCGTTGTTGTTTAACAAGGGTGCCCTTTCCGCTGATATTGCAACAGCCGCGGATCAGACATATGGTAGTACAGCTGCCGCAGTAGACAATATTGCCGCTCTCGCCACAGACAACAAGTTTGTCATGACTTCGAGAGCTGAGCAGAAAACTATTGTTCCCGGCATTACCGAGGATGCTGCCAAAACGGGTACAAGTGAGGCTCAAAATGTATTCTCCTTTGATGTGGAGCGTATCGTGGCACAAGGATTGGTCGCGAAGGATGCTGCTTTGGAAGAAGCAACCGCAGATAAAAAAGGAACGGTTGATCTTGCCGACATCAAGTATACTGCCATCAACGGTGCCGCAAAGACATACCTTTTCCGTAACCATGCGGGAAAGCGTACAATTGGAGATGCCGATGGCCTTTACGATGGCTTTGCATCAGCCATTGATGGATATACCGATTTTAAGGCGGCCAAAGAACCGGAAGGTTCAGCTAAAGAAAATTTGATCCGTTTGGGGAATCTTCTGTCGAAGGACAATCCACAGCGGAATGATCTTGGTATGTATGCAGCTAAAGGCGTTGCAGAAAATGTTAATACTGCTAAAAATGTAGCAGGTATTTATTTTTTGGAAAATTCTGTAAAAAAGGAAGCGCTTACAGCTGAAAATAAAAATTACGGTTACTATCGTCTACCTTATGCCAAGGTTTATGTAACTTATATCCCTAATGAAGTATGGAAGCTTGATGATGATGGAAAAACATTGGTTAAAATGGATAATTATGCAAAAGGAACAACGTTCTATCGGGGAGAAGATGACGGTCTTATCTATGCCAGCAAAGAAGCCGCAAAGAAAAGTAAGTGGAGCCCGGACCAAAAAGCTTATACCTATACAAGTGGAAAATGTGCATATCGTGCGTTATGGAACCGTCAGACTATTACCGCTGATGGAAAGTCGATTGTGAACGCTGACACACGCCGTAATAATACCTATCTGTTGACAATCAAGTCTTTCCAGGGATTGGGTATGCCATGGGATCCTTCTGATCCTAAAGATCCGTATTTGCCAAAACCTGATGATAAGGATGAACCGACAAATCCGGAAAATCCGGATATCGAGAAAGAAGAGACCTACATGCGTGTCGAGGCTAAAGTGCTCCAGTGGAACCTTGTCTCACGTGATGTTATTCTTGAGTAATATTACTATTAAACAGTTGATAAATTCAGCAAACAATTTCTTACACAATTTTAGAGAGGGATGTGGATTTTTTCCCTTCCCTCTCCAATAACCTAAAAGTTTGACTTCAAACTATTAAATAATCCCAACATAAACTATATCAAATGAGATTTAGAAGCGTACATGCTGTCGCATTTATCTTGTTATCGGCTTACTGTCTTATAGGATGTGATTTTGCCGTATTTGATGACTTGGTCAGTTGTCCGCAAGGTGTCAGTTTTCATTTTTATAGGCAAACCCCTTGCGAACAATTTCCCAATTATCCGTCAGATATCAGGCAGGTCCGGGTATTTGCCTTTGATGCCAATGGCGTGCTGGTAGGCGAATTTTCCGACAAGAAAGTACTCCTTTCAGCGGATTATTCCTTGTCTGCCACATTACAGCATACTGGAAAACTTACATTTGTCGCATGGGGTGGCAGTGACCTAGAGTCTTATGATTTTTCAGATTTTCAAGAAGGCGTTACTACCAAGGGGGAAATGCGGGTCGCACTGCGGCTGAAAGACAGACGGACTACTTCAGTCCCCGGATCGCTGTATGTCGGTCTCGCCTCTGTATCGCTGGAGAACCGAGAGGATATGGGGAGTGTGTACGAGCGGGTGACTTTCAATATGCGGGAATTGACATACCGGATACACTTCACAATCAGCTTTATAGGTTCTTCTTTCCTCATGGACGAGGAATTTGTTATCAGGATAGAAGATGACAACGGTGTGTATGATTTCAACGGTCAGATCGCTCTTTGCGAACGCTTTGAGTATGTAACCCAAGCCGTACGTGACACTGGAGGGGCATTGAAAGCGGATTTCACGCTGATGAAACTGGAAGAGGGCAGGAACGCACTCGTATCCCTGATTGATAAGACAACCGGGGAGATTCTTTATACAGCAAATCTGGTGGATGACATCATTATGTTCCAGGGAGATGCGGGTGAGCCGCCGTATAGTCTAGAATGTGACCATGATTTTCCCATAACCCTGAAACTCAAATATGAGAAGGATACATGGATGCTGGTACAAGCTACTGTTCTGGATTGGAATGTCATTTCCCGTCCTATAGAATTGGAAAACTGATATCATGTCAGGATAGGTTTAAGACAAATGCTCCGTGTGATATCAGAAAGGATTTGAGATTATTAACAAAAAACGATAGATAATGAAATACGGAATTGTGATGAGGCTGTTGACGGTGGTCTGCGTAGCGATTGTACAATTGACCGGATGTTCGTCTGATGCGGAAGAGATGGAAAAAGCCATTCCAGATGTTCCCATCCGGATTGTAGCGGAAATGAATAGGGGGGCCGTTACTTCCCGGGCGGCAGAAGCTTCTGCACATTTATTTGGAGAATGGAAGGAGGACTATATTGGTGCAGAAGAATACGAGAAAACTGTCAAGCATATCCTCCTTTTTGCTTACAAGAACATCGGGAACTCCTTGGAAAAAGTCCTTTTCTATTATCCCCAAGGAACGGCCAATCCGCTGGCAGATGTAACTGGAATTGACCGTTTTGAGATGAGAGAGATGGGTGGGGTGAATGCAGGGGATTTCGATATTGTCCTGGATCTGGAGCTGACTGGTGGTAATTATACTTTTGTTTTACTGGTCAATTGCGAGTCTGGATTGAAAAAGATCCGGGAGGAACATACAATTCCTGATCCTAAACGGCTGACAGAGAAAACCGAAATTTTCACATCTGACGATCTAAAAGGAGAAAACCGGAAGTACCTTCCCATGGTAGGCCAATGCAACTTCCGCGTTCCGTACAATACGAGCGGTAATAATAGAGTAACCCTTTCACCCTGCATACTTCTGGAACGTATGCATGCCCGTGTCGAGTTTATTCTTACTACGGTTGATAACGGGGGAAACTACTTGTCTCCTTTATTGCCGTTTTCCAGAGTGACGAAACTCTCTCTGAACAATGAGACCAGCGGTTATTCCGTCCTTCCTTCCGTCGGGGAATACACCGCCACTGGGAATGGTGACCCAGATATCAGAGGAGTCAACTATATGGAAGATCCCCTATTGCTACCGGAAAGGCCCAGTTTCCATGAAGGCGCCAACGAGGGCCCCGGAGAATCCGCTTTTGTGGCCAAATGTAAAGAGAGACTGCTTCCATATACGGGAGAGGCACCTAATTATATTTATGTGGCTCCGGGGGTCTATGGTAAAGGAAAAGAGGGGGCGCTGGCCTTGGTCTTATCTATCGATTATCTGATGGAAAACCTCGATAAGCAGTATAGGATCGAGCTCTATAATCCGGATCTTTCCGAGAATGACAAGGGTTATTACAATATCCGGCGTAATACGATTTACCGTGTCTTCGCCACACTGAAAGGACCCGGAAACATGGAATATGACATAGTTGTGGACGAATGGAAGGATACGGAGGTGGCTATTCCTTGGTAACAAGGTATGACCAGTCATGCCATCACGAAGAAAAACAGTTTAAAGAATAGATACATATGAGAATCAAACATTACACTTTGATAGTCGCTTTTCTGGCGATATCTATGGGAATCCCTCTCGTGCAAGGGTGCAGTGATCCCTTCGATGAGTATGGAAACGGCGGGACAGAAATGCCTGTCAGGGACGGCTGGACGTCTGTCAGCATGTCTGTCGAAGGACTTGGTCTTCGAAATCCCCTGACACGGTCCCTTACACCGGAGGGGGAGAATTCCACGGCAGCGGAGAGGATTAGGGTACTTGTGTTTGACAAGGACAACAAGTTTTCATATGAGGCCAAAGTGACCTCCTATATTCCTTCCGGTAATCCGGCTGACAAGAAAGGCAAGGGTACCATGACCTTGTTGGCGAAAAATACTCCTTCAGGCGATACCAGTACATTCGTGATGCTGGCCAATGTCACCCGGTCAGCTAATACAGACGCAGACGGACTGGCTGGAAAGACACGGGAGGAAGTCATGCAACTTTTCACTTTCTCCATGCCGGACAAGGGGGTATGGAAAGACGGGGAGTTGCCGATGTGGGGTGTCTCGGACCCGGTCAGGGTGGATCACAGTGCCGGTGCTGTTCCCAAACTTGGAACTGTCTATCTGGTCCGTGCCGTAGCACGTGTGGACGTGGGGCTTAACTTGAGCAACATGTCGGAAGGGGCCTCTACATTCGACGAGAAAGCCGGGGGGATTGAAGGGATAACGCTGACTAAAGTGTTTTTTTATAATACCAATACGACGGGACGGGTCTCCCCGTTCGAGAACGGGATTTACTGGGATGAGGCCAATAGAAAGGCGAAACAGCCTTCTATTCCTGATCCGGCTCCGGCTGTGACAGGAAAGATTGATAGAACATCTTCCATAGTGGATGAGAAAATCTTGTTACGTGAGGTATATGTTCCGGAGGCGGTCAATGCGCCGACGGCTGCCACGCAAGGAGCCAACGGAGAAACTCTTCCTGAGAATAATACGGAAAATTACTTGAAACGTCCTTATATCGTTGTCGGACTGACCGGTGCAGATAAGAGCCGTCCTGACAAGGAAACTTTCTTCCGGATAGACTACCTGAAACGTACTGGAGCCGAGGCTGATGCGACATACGAGTACCTTCCCTTGTTGCGTAATCACCGTTATCTGGTGAATATCAAGGCTGTAGGTGGTCCGGGATTCGATACGGAAGAGGATGCTAGGAAAGGACCGGCCGCCAACATCATGTATAATGTTGTGGTATGGAATGAGTCCATGATGTCTGATGTATTGTATGACGGGCAATATATGCTGGGAGTCAGCGCTGACCATTTCACTTTTTATAGGGAGGGAGGCAGCCTAACGGCAAAAGTGCAGACTTCTTGGCCGGAGGGGTTCACGATAGAGGGACTGCCTGCATGGATCGGTTATTCTATAAAACCTTCGGATCCAGATAAGACCGCACCGACCGATGAGAAAACCGTGACCTTTACGGTCACAGAACATGTGGATGCATCCCGAATGTGGCCGGAAAAGCCGGAAGATGCCCAGGATGCGCTGAAAGCCGCTTATGTGAAGGCGGGGCGTATGAAATGGTTTCTTGGCTTTGAACAGTCTAAGGATATCAATGTCACCTTACAGATTTTTGCGGACGAGGCCTGCAGCCGGCCGCTGGAGTTTATTGAGGTCAATCAGTATGGCGAGAGCTATGGGCAGGCAGATAAGGTGATAACGAAAGACGGGCAGACGCTTACGGCAGAAGAGGCAGGTGCCAGGGTTACTTTCTATGTAAAGACAGAACCGCATGATTTGGAACCCGTTTCCCATGCTGAAGCTGCCAATCCGTTCAAGATAGAGAAAGCGGGTCAACTTGCCGGGGGAATATGGAAGTACACGGTGACGGCTCCCGACATTACAGGAAATACGGAGTATTTCGATAATTTCAATACCACTTATACTTTGACCGTCACACATGTGGGAACCGGCAAAAGTGCGTCGGGGAAACTCAGCCTCCTGCAGAAGGAATATAATGCCATCCCCTTCTTTGACAAATTCCTGCATCAGTCATTGCTGGTATCTAGTAACAGTATCTATCTGATGGATGGCAAACAGAAACAATATTATGTCAAAGCCAACAGCGAATACAAAATTGAGTTGGTTTCGGCTTTGTCTGACAACAATGCTGGTAATGTGATAGAAGACTTTATGCTTTTCTATGAGAAGGATCCTTCCCTTTCGGGAAAACCTGTGCCTTTCATAGCTGTTGACGATATGGCGTCTCCGCGTCTTTACTCCGGTAAGGCGAAATTCAAGATTTATTCCCCTGATGGTCTTTTTCCGGAAAGAGAATTTGAGTTGGAGCTGGTTTCCGGAATTGTGCAGCCTGAAGCGAATACATATATGCTTAAAGCGGGAGCAAAGCAAGGGATCTTTATTCCTGTTTCCCGGGTAAATACTGCCTATGAGTATTACAAAAAGCTTCTGGATCATGACGCTGTTTTAAGTGATAAGCAGGGACTTCCCGGTAGCAAAGAGGATTTCATGTTGAATAAGTTGGATGCAGATGATGATTGGAGAGTCAATATCGTGTGGACGGACATTAAAGAGGCTGGCGGACATAATGATATAGAAAAAGCGGGACTCAGTGAATTGTCCGAACAGGGAGGTTCCGGTCCGGGATCATATATTTATGTCAAGCCAGGGCAGACTCCGGGAAATGTGTTGATAGAAATTAAATCTGGAAAGATCAAGGGGAATCCGACACTCTGGTCCTGGCATATCTGGATTGTTGACAAGTATCCGACAGTCTTGGATGTTGCGAGTCAGGGAGGTGATGGTCCGAAAACGGTTCAATTGATGTCGCATCTGTTGGGAGCATACGAAAGGGTCCAATCACAGTATAGTGCAGATGCATATAGGGAATTTGGTATGCAATATCAATGGGGCAGGAAAGACCCGTTCCCGGCACATGATATTCGTGTCAATAAAAACTTTTATGACGGCAGTGGCAAGCTATTTGATTTCCTTTGGGAACAGAGAGGAAATGATGTGGATTATGGAAAAACAGATGCTCAGCAAGCGAGAGGGGCTGCTCTTACGATGAAACAGAGCATCGAACATCCAAACGCTATCGTCTCCCATCAAAGTTTCTGGCAGTATGAATGTTTCCCGCATGGGCTGGTTAATTATTTCAATGGTCGCTGGGTGTTTCTATATCCATGGAACCAGCCTTCCCAGACAGGGAATCCGGAGGATGTAGGCGGGAAAACCGTATTTGACCCTTCTCCTTACGGATTCCGGATTATGTCGCAGAAAGAGGCTGTAACTTTGAGGTTTGCATATTATTATGCAAGTCGTTCCGGCCTTAACACACCGCTGCCTGGAAGTATTTATGACGGCAGTTTTACAGATGGCAAGTCTGGGGGTAATGAAGTCATTTTCGCCGTGGCACAAGCCAGAAGCGATACTCATGCAGGGCGTTATCTGCTTAATTCCACTGGAGGTCCTGCCGGTTGGGCGCCTACTTCTAATACAAGCGCTGTTTACAGGCGTTGCATGACTTATTCCGTACGTCCAGTCGTCGATCCAGATGTAAAGGATGATTATGAGAAATATTTACCCCAATAAGTTATATCCCGTGCAGACGAAAACTTGCACGGGACATAAAAAATGACAAGAAAGTTTCTCATATACTTTTGTTTTGAGACATTCCGGTGTTTTTTGTATAAGCCACATATTCATGATGTGGAAGTTGCGAGAGTCTTGTTTCGTATTACTTTTATATAGTATTGGGAGGGACTCAAATATATATCATGATGAATCCTATTTTAGTGACCTGTATGTAAACCTTTATATCTAAGGGATTGTCAAAATCAGAGGTTGATTGATTAATCAGCATACATCTTGTATGTTAAATTTGTCTGTTTCAATTAATAAATTGTCCATTTTGTTAAAAACAGACGTGCTTTAATTTTTGTTGTAATAAAAAACAAAAAACATGAAATTGCTATATCTGAATGAACATTTATCTTGCCTGAATTACCAGATGAATTCGGACGTGGGATTTTCTTGTCAGCAGCTGGAGGAGAATGAGGTATATCGGATTGATAACAGCAGGTCATCATGTACTCTTTTTATGATTGAAGGGGAGGTGATTTTTGATTTGGGTAAATATAAAGGTTTGCGGATTTTACAAAACCAGATGGTGTTTATTCCGCAAGGCATAGGAACCCGGATGAAGTCTATAATCGGTTCGAGATGCATGCTTTTATTTTGGGACAAGAATGTGAGTGTGTGCGACAAATTGTTTTTGGGCTCGTTGTCTGTCAGAGGTAAGGAGCAAACGGCTGATAATTTTATTCTTCCCATCAGGAAACCTCTTGTTAAAGTACTGAATTCTGTTGGAACGTATCTGGAGGCAAGGCTGCTTTGCAAACATATGCATTTGCTGAAACAGCAGGAGCTGCTCTTGGTGCTGAAGGGCTTCTATACAAAGAAAGAACTATCGGCGTTTTTTTCCGCATCGACTGGTATTCGGCGGCATTTTGAGAAATTTGTTATGGAGAACTATAAGAGGGTGAACTCTGTCAAGGAATTCGCTGATTTATATTATGTTTCCGAGCGTTCCTTCAGCAGAAAATTTCACTCCAGCTTCGGGGAAAGTCCCTATAAATGGATGCAGAGGAAAAAGGCAGAACAGATGTTGGACATGATTAGTGATCCGGAACTTTCCTTTCAGGAAATATCCGATAAGTTAGGTTTTAGCTCGCCCTCCCAGTTTACGGCATACTGCCGGAGAATATACGGGATATCCCCTTCCAAGTTGAGAGAAAAAAATAAAGAATAAACAGATTTTTATAATTGCATTATAACGGAGGAATTATGGAATATTCGAATGCAGATCTGTCCGTTGGGCAAACAGATCTTTCTTATGTGGAATTACCGAAGATCTGTATATCTGTCTACAAGGAGATTGTTAAGGAAATGGCAGAAGTGATAAAGGATGCTCGGATTCGAGATATTTTTTACTCCCTTTCTATCGGGGGAGACGTATCGGCTGTCTCCAGGAGAACAAATATTTCTCCCAGAAATCTGGCATATATGTATAAGAAAGCGGGTAGGCAGGTTCGCTTGGAATGGAAGCCCTATTCTGAATGGAAAAAGGAATTGGACCGTTTATATATCAGATGCCGGAATTATGAGGCTTTGCTGGCACATTCCCAAGAGGATGCTGGACAGAATTTAAAGAATGTAGTGATAGTTGTAAGGGAACAGGATGTTCCATCGGAATATGTGCACCTGCTGGCTACACCTTTAGGAAATCTGGATATAAATTTCAGGACTTTACGTGCACTTAGAAAATACAATATCTGCCAACTTGAGGATCTTTTACGGTTTATAAAATATAATGGGTTTGATGCGCTGTGCAGACTTCCTGGTATGGGAACCAAATCCGTAGGACAGTTGTATAAAATTTTAAAAGAGAAAGGTATTTTGGAAGATAAGGAGACTTGCACTCTATTTCCCTATCTTTTTGTGTAGGATATATGGGAAATAAGATATTCATGCTTGAAAAGAATGGATATTCTATCAATCACCGTTTATCAGAATTGGAACAGACGGTAGCTAATTATTCAAAGAAGAATGATTCCTTTGTGTGTACCTCGTTGCTGTTGGTTGAAGGGTATCTTCTTCAACGTCCAGATTTTCGATTCTTACACATTCGCCACGGGTTTGATCAAGTTTGTTAAAGAGTTTTTTGTTCGCATTGACAACTACATTGATAAGGTTCATATTGAGTAAACGGTAACCGGGAGTAACGGCCACCATCTACACGTAACGTATTACTCCGCAGTTCCAGCCTAATGTTTATACAACACGCGCAATACTATCATTGATGAAATTTTTATTGGCTATGTACTGCGCTCCTCATCTTTTATGCAAATTAAGTATAACAACCTCTATCTCATTGTCTTTTTCGGTGTCCGTTTTGCCCAGCCTTCTTCACTGAAGTCAGGTTCTGGGTTCTTGAAGTCATTGCTGCCTTGAAAGAACTGTTTCCAATCGTCTTTTTTGCCACGGGCTTTGGTATAACCGCGTTCCTCGCGGCTGGGCTTGCCTTTCTTCTTGTCGTTTGCAGGGTTTTCGGCTCTGTCTCTACGTCTGCTGGCAGCATCGTTCCGTTTGCCGTCTTCCTTGTTGCTGCGCTTCTTGCCGTCGGAATCTTTTTTTCCATAGCTTCCGGCTGTACCCGTGCGTCTGCCTTTCGGGACATTCTTACCTTCGTCTCCGGCAATCTCTACAGATACTTTGCGACCGTTCCAGTTGGTACGGTTCAAGGCTTTCATTACATTGTTGGCTTCTTTTTCCTCTACTTCGAAGAAAGAGAATTTCTGCATCAAGTCGATGCGTCCTAGCTCAATGCGTCCACGGGTGTTTTTGTTCAGCAGGCTGATAAGCTCACTGGGAAAAAAGTTGTCCATTTTGCCCAGATTTATGAATAGGCGTTTGTAGCCCGGTTCGGCTTGATGATTGCCACTGCTTCGGTGTTCACTCCGCTCACCGTTTCTTGTTCCGCGTTCACTGCCGGTTGCTGTCTCTATCTCTTCACGGTCGCGGTAGTAGTCTAGAAAACGGTTGAATTCATGCGAAACCATCCGCTTAATCAAATCTTCCTTACTTAGCCAGTCCAGCTTGCGGTAGATATCAGTCATAAAGTCAGCGATTTCCTCCTCGTTTACTTTCACTTTTTCAAGGTCGTCTATCACTTTGAGCAGTTGTTTTTCGCATATCTGTTTGCCGGTAGGCATTTCGCCTGCAATGAATTTCTTGCCGATGATGCGCTCAATCTCGCGCATCTTGCCTTTCTCGCGCAGGTTGATAATGGCGATGGAAGTCCCGGTTTTTCCAGCACGTCCCGTACGGCCGCTGCGGTGGGTATAACTTTCGGTGTCATCGGGCAATCCGTAGTTGATGACGTGGGTTAGGTCGTCCACATCGAGGCCGCGTGCGGCAACGTCCGTGGCAACCAGCAGTTGTAGGTTGCGGATGCGGAACTTCTGCATCACGGCGTCACGCTGCGCTTGACTCAGTTCGCCGTGCAGCGAGTCGGCATTATAGCCTTCCTGCATCAACTTGTCAGCTATTTCCTGCGTTTCTTTGCGGGTACGGCAGAAGATGATGCCGTATATCTGCGGATAGTAGTCCACAATACGCTTCAGGGCAGCATACTTGTCTTTGGCATGTACACAGAAGGCTACGTGTTTCACGTTGCTGGTGCTTTCATTTTTGCGCCCGATGGTGATTTCTTTGGCATCGCGCAGGTACTTCTTGGAAATGCGTGCGATTTCCGGGCTCATGGTAGCGGAGAACAGCAAGGTATTGCGCTCTTGCGGAACGTCGGCAAGAATAGCGTTGATGCTGTCCGTGAATCCCATGTTCAGCATTTCGTCCGCTTCGTCCATAACCACGTTCTGTATGGTGGCGAGGGACACGGTTTTGCGTTCCATCAGATCCAGCAGTCGTCCTGGTGTGGCTACGATGATGTGTACACCCCGTTTCAGGGCACGTATCTGGCTTTCAATGGACGAACCGCCATATACGGGCAATACCCGTAAGCCATCAATGTATTTGGAGTAATCGTTCAAATCGCCGGCTATCTGCAAACAAAGTTCACGGGTAGGGCAGAGAATAAGTGATTGGGGAATTCGGTTGTTGACGTTAATCTTCTGTATGAGCGGCAGACCGAACGCTGCGGTTTTTCCTGTTCCAGTTTGTGCCAGTGCTACTACATCATTGTTTTCTCCTAAAAGGTATGGAATTACTTCCTCTTGTACCGGCATGGGCTGCTCGTAACCCATTTCTTCGATGGCGCGGCGTATCTCCGGCGACACACCGAGCTCTTCAAATGTCTTCATTAAATCTTTTGTATATCTTTATATTTCGGACGCAAAGATAGTGCTTTTCAATGGATATTTGATAATTGATGGTTGATAATTATGTAATTACATGATAAAATCGTTTTTTATTGACTACTGATTATCCATTATGCATTGTCAATTATCTACTAAAAGAATGTCTTGTAGTCTCTTTCTTTCTTCTTTCGTCAGGCCGATGCCTCTTTGCAGGTAGGTGTCGGTATCTCCATACCTTCGTTCCATTTCTTCGATGGCGGCATTTAGGAAATCTGCGCGTGCTGAGAATATGGTGGTGATAGCCTCTTGCGAACGTGCCGGAAGCTGGTAAGCGTACCGAGAGGCAGCCGGGATGTTGAAGTAGTCGTTGCTGAGGCGGTAGTCTTCCATGATGATGTCTTCGCCCACTCCAAGGGAGGCAAGCACAAGCGCCGATACAATGCCTGTGCGCCCTTTGCCTGAAGAGCAATGGATTATGAGGGGATAATTGTTCTTATCCAGTAGGATATCGAAAATCTGACGGTATTCTTTAGTATAGTTGCTGATGAGCTCGCGGTTCATTCGCTCCACTATCCGGTGGACGGTATCACTCTTGATTGTCCGCTCCTGCACACCTTTCAGGATATGCTCCATATCACCAGTAGGAATAGGGATGTGCACCACTTTGAATTCTTGCTGCAAGGGGCTTTGTCTGTGTGCTTCATCGAATGAGCGCAGGTCGATGATAGTCCTTATTCCTATATTCTTGAGCTCCTTGCGCGAGCACGGTTCCAATTTGTCTATTTCGGCAGAGCGATATAGCATGCCCCAATGTACTTTCTTTTGGGTAGGATAGGACGTATAGCCTCCCAAGTCGCGGAAGTTCTGTATGCCGGGGATATTGATGTTGCGGGTGGCAATCTTTACCCGGTATTTGTCACCGAATACAAGCATGTAGTAGTATCGCTGTGTAGGGTCGGTAGTGATGACGGTCATCTTCAGATCGGAGATGTTGGCAATGGCAATAGGAACGTCTTCGGGGATGTCCTCCGGGTTAGTCGAGGCATATACTTTAACATTCCCTTTGATAAGAGGGGCCATTTCCCATTTCACAATGCAGTTGCCCACATTGTTTTCTTCGCATACAACGGAAATGTGAGGGGCAGTGCCGCTACAAGAAGGGAGCAGCACTGCCAAAACAAGCAAGTTCAATAAATTCCTATACATAATTCGTAACCTCTCTGATGTCGTTAATCACAAATATATGTAATTTATCCACAGAGGGTAACGTCAATGTCAGGCTTTTATATTTCTTTTTTGAACTTTAAAATTATCTGTGCTTCTCTGCAAATTCCTTTGAAACGGAGTTGTTGAAACTTTTGCATACCTCAGCGGCAAACTCAATGCCGCATTGGATAACTTGGTCCCAAGTAGCTTCGTCCATGGTATCGAGGTCCTTGTAGCGTACATTATGTTTCAGCAGCCCGAAGATGATGCCTGCGTTGAAATTATCTCCTGCACCGATGGTACTGACCGCTTCTAACGGAGGAATGGAATATTCCTTGGAAATCGTGTCGGTGCGCAATGATACCTGCTCTGCGCCGGCAGTACAGAGGAAGTTACGGCAGTAGAACTTTACTTTGTCTTTGTATATCTTGTCAGCCTCCTGCAGGCCCCACATATAGAAGAAATCCTCTTGCGAGCCGCGTACAATGTTGGCGTATTCTAGATTTTCGATGATGGTGGGAGCCAGCTTGATGGCCTCCTCTTTATGGGACGAACGGAAATTGGGGTCGTAATAGATAATGGCATGCATGTCGTGTGCGCGTTCCAGCAGTTCTAATACTTTGTCGCGCAATACGGGGTTTAAGGCATAATAAGACCCTATTATAACGATGTCGTCCTCTTGAATTTGTGGATACTCTATATCTAATCGTTGTTTGGGGTAATCTTTATAGAAGATGTATTCCGCATCACTCCGGTCGTTAAGGAAAGCGAGTGATACGGGGGATTTCCCGTCAGGGAAGACATTAACATGGTCTGTGGGGATATTGTTCTCGCGCATGAAGTTGAGTATGATATTGCCCACGTGATCATTGCCTGTTTCACTGATAAAGCAAATGGGAACGCCGATACGTCCCAGCGAGACGATGCCGTTGAATACTGAACCGCCTGGGACAGCTACTGTGGGCTGTTCGCCACGGAATATGATGTCTAGTATGGTTTCTCCGATACCTATTACTTTACGCATAGCGATCTTGATTTTTCTCCGAGGTAACCACCGTGATGGCGCTTGGAGTAGTCTTCAATGGTGAATCCAGTTTCTTTCATGGTCTGTACAACCAAAATGTCACCGATGACGGTCATGGCAGTGGTTGAAGTCGTGGGCGTCATGCCCAATACGCATACTTCTTGGGGGTTCCCGGTGCTGAGGCATACATCGGATTCGTGTGCCAGGGGGCTATCAGGGTTTCCGGTGATGACGATAAACTTCAGTTCCGGACTTAGGTTATGTGCCAACTGTGTCAGCTCCACGATTTCACGAGTTTTGCCCGAATTGGAGATGAGTAGCAACAGATCATTCCCCTGAAGGATGCCGAGGTCACCGTGCTGTGCTTCGCTGGGGTGCAGGAAAACGGACGGAATACCGGTGGAGCAGAAGGTAGTAGCGATGTTCATGGCTATTTGTCCGGCCTTGCCCATACCCGAAGTTACCAGTTTCCCTTTTTTGCGGTGCACTTGTTCTACGATGAGTTCTACAGCTCTTTCATAAGCGTCCGTCACTGGAATGTTCAGTACGGCTTGTGCCTCTTTCTGCAAAAGCTCTTGAATGGATGCAATCATACTCTTAATGTATTTAATGTGCTAATATGCTAATGTGCTAATTGGCTGCGCTGTGATGCCGCATGGTCATTGGCATATTAGCACATTAATCACATTAGCACATTATAGCAATATGCAAATATCTGCAATTTTCTATAAACGGCAATAAGTTTTATTGTATTTTTGTCGCCTCAAATAGTTTGAAACGTCAGAATGAAGAAGTTAAAAGAGAATTTACCGTCGGCTTTCAACCAACATATTTTGTCCAACGGCTTGCGCATCATTCATGAACCTTCAGTCTCCAAGGTGGCTTATTGTGGTTTTGCTGTAGATGCGGGTACGCGCGATGAGCTTGAAAACGAGCAAGGTATGGCGCATTTTGTGGAGCACCTTATATTTAAAGGTACCGCCAAGCGTAAGGCATGGCATATCCTGAACCGTATGGAGAATGTGGGCGGAGACCTTAACGCCTACACCAACAAGGAAGAGACGGTGATTTACTCTGCTTTCCTGACCGAGCATTTCGGCCGTGCCTTCGAATTGTTAACGGATATTGTATTCCACTCCACTTTCCCGCAACGCGAAATCGAGAAGGAGACGGAGGTGATTATCGACGAGATACAATCCTACGAAGACAACCCTTCCGAGCTCATCTTCGATGATTTCGAAGACTTGATATTCAGAGGGCATCCCCTGGGACGCAACATTCTGGGCAATCCCGGGCAACTGAAGCTGTTTCGCAGTGAGGATGCCGCTGCATTCACTTCTCGCTTCTACCATCCCGGCAATATGGTCTTTTTTGTTCTGGGCAATCTGGACTTTAGGCAGGTGGTGCGCTGGGCGGAAAAACTCCTCGCGGATATACCTGCCATGGCAGTGGACAACCGCCGTACGCCACCGCCCCTCTATGTACCCGAGCATCTTGTAGTGCATAAGGATACTCACCAGGCACATGTCATGATTGGCAGCCGGGGATATAATGCATACGATGACAAGCGCACCGCACTTTACCTGCTGAACAATGTTTTGGGTGGCCCGGGCATGAACAGCCGATTGAACGTTTCTCTCCGTGAACGTCGTGGGCTGGTCTATAACGTAGAATCCAACTTGACTTCCTATACCGATACGGGAACTTTCTGCATCTACTTCGGTTGCGACCCTGCAGATTTGGACTACTGCACCTGCCTGGTATATAAGGAATTGAAACGCTTGCGTGATGTCCGGATGACTTCCTCGCAGCTTGCGGCTGCCAAGAAGCAACTTATCGGACAAATCGGTGTAGCTTCGGATAATAATGAGAACAATGCGTTGGGCATGGGCAAGACTTTCCTGCATTATAATAAATGCGAAACTTCCGAAGCCGTGTTCCATCGCATTGAACAGCTCACTTCGGAAGCTCTGTTGGAGGTGGCAAACGAGATGTTTGCCGAGGACTATCTTTCGACGCTCATTTATCGCTGATCGCTTTTTTTATTTGAAAACCTGCAACATAGGACGTCTTATCCATACTTGTGGCTGTTTCAGTCCGAGGATGTGGACAATGGTGGAGGCAACGTCATACTGCATCATGCTTTCGTGGAATTCGCCTCCTTTCTTAATGTTCTTTCCGGAGCCTGCATTTCCTGCATGGTCTTGTTGCCATGGCCGTTTTCAATGCCTCCGTGGTTGGCAGTAACGATGAAGATGGTAGGAAATATGCTATGATGGTTCAATACACGTGACTGAAGTTCGGGAGTCTTAGGGCCTCATTGTAGGCACCCCAGCCATCAAGACCGATGAAAACTACGTGTTTGGCTCTTCACTTAGCATTGCAGGGAACAGAAAAGAGGTATACCGCTGTCGGAGTGATGAGTAATGTAAAAGTCAGTTTCTTCATGTTTTCTTTAGTTTTTATTTATTCTTTTCCAGTCGTTGCATGCTGAATTCACAGCCGCAATACTGCTGGTTATAGAAATCATACTCTTTCAGCAGTTGGTTGCGTCGCTCCTGGAGCCCGCCCTTCCGCCAATTCTGTTCCCAGAAGAGGGTGCCCGGATAGAGTGCGGCGGCACGGCGTCCTGCTTCATTGATTTGTTCCAGGCTTTTCCAGCGCGAAGAGGCAAGGGTGGTAGTGAATACGGAGAAACCATGCTCGGAAGCGTAGCGGGCTGTTTCTGTCAGGCGCAGAGTGAAGCACTTCAGGCAGCGGCTGCCGCGTTCCGGTTCATGCTCCAGGCCCTGCATGGTATGTAACCAGTGTGCATAATCATAGTCTGCATCGATGAAATCGATGTTTTTGGAGGTTACGAAACGGATAGCCTCGTTTTTCCTTGTCTCATATTCTGCCTGCGGATAGATGTTGGGATTGCAGTAGAATACGGTCGGGCGTATGCCGTTGGCCAGCATGCACTCGATGATGGCGGAAGAACAAGGTGCGCAGCACGAATGCAGCAGCACCTTGTTGTCACCGTTGGGTGTCTGAACTTTCAACATTATACTTTCAGTTTAATCTTGCCTTTCACCAGCAGGCCGGTCAGCCCCACAATGACAAGCGAGAACACGAGGGACTTGAGCAGTCCCGGTACACCGCTTCCCAATGCCTCGGGATAGTGCAGATGCAGCAGTTGCTGGACAGCATACCAGATGTAAGGGATAATATAGCAGGTCAGCGTTGCCGTACCTGCAGGTTTGATGATATCGAACCAGTTGGTCTTGCCTTTCACGTCCGTCAGCCAGTAGAAGAAACCGAACAGCGGGAAGAACATGGCTAGGCAGTAGAACAACCATGTCGGCGTGGCTTGTATTTTGGATATAATCCAGAACGGGTGTGAGACGAGGGCAAGGACAAGCATTCCTACGCCGAGGGCACAAAGCATGCCGATGAATCGTCCCGGCCGTTCCCGGTCGGCATAACGCTGCATGAGCAGGGAGGTCAATACGCCGGACATACCGAAGGCATGCAGCGTCCAGTCACTCGGGATAAAGGGAAGCAGGATAATCCGGCTGCCGTACTCTCCAGGTATCAAGTCTGAATGGCTGACTACGGCAAGCAATACGACCACGAACCAGGCAATGGCATTCTTCCGCAGGCTTTCCCGGGTGAACAGATAGATGCCTGCACATACCGCATACGTCCAGCCGATAAGTCCGAGGATGCCCCACCAGCTTATCTGGAACGGTTTCCCGTTCATGTCCTTGTAGATGACGAGGAAGGCGAGCAGCAGCACGCCTGCTGTTTTCATTGCAGTGAAAAGGGTCTTTTTCGTTCCTTCCGCTTTGGGATATACCCCCCAGGTGAGGAAGAAACCGATGACCATCAGGATGGAAAACCATTGGTGCGATAGACCGCCTTCGATGCCTCCGCTGTTCAGTGAAAACAGTCCCATGGCAATCAGCGCCACTGTCCGCCAGAAGATATGGGCCACGACTTGCAGGGTGTTGTCTCCCTTTTTGTACCGGTTTTGTATGGCAAAGGATACGGACATGCCCATACAGAAAAGGAAAGCGGGGAAGATGGTGTCGGAGAATCCCATCATGTCTTCGTCCATCCTGGCATGCATCAGCCAGTGGGGGACGTTTTTCAGTCCGGGAATGTCGTTGACAAAGAGCATGAAGAACATGGTGAGTGCGCGGAATACGTCTACCGCGGCAATCCGTTGGGGTGTTAAGCTTTTCATGATAGATAATTTGTTTGGGGGTTTAGAACGCAAATATAGGAAACTATTTTTTCCGATGCTACTGCTTTGCAGGATTTCTTGCTATATTTGCATGAACTTTATGGTCATGGAAAGGAGATTGTTCACTTTTTGTTTTCTTGCCGTCGTGGTATGGCAAAGTGTGGTTTTTGCTGCCGGCACGCCCTCTTTTACTGCGCTGACGTCCTCTTTGGATGAGGCTATCGAGGCGCACCGGCACTATGTCGCCGTGCGTGAAGGACGCATTGCCCGGCTGAAGCGCCAAGTGCTGGATACCGATACCGCCAATATCTCTTTTTTTCGATGGAATGGGGAAATCTATAAAGAGTATAAGACATATATCTGCGATTCGGCCATCCATTATCTTCGTGTCAATCTGGATTGGGCAGAGCGTTATGGCCGGCAGGATGCGGTACTCGAAACAAGGCTGGAGCTTGCCCACCTGATGGCTTCGGCAGGTATGTACGAGGAGGCTGCCGAACTCTTGAGGCAGACGGACAAAGCTTCCCTTCCCTCCCATCTGCTGCCGGACTATTACAATGCCTGTCATAAACTTTACACAGAACTGAGTTTCTATACGCTGGACGATTCTTTCAAGAAGCATTATCAGGCTTTGGCTACCCATTATGACGATTCTTTGATGCAGGTACTTCTGCCTTCATCCTCCCTCTACCTGGAACGAAGAGAGGCGCGGGAGGCCGCTGCAGGCCATCCGGACGAAGCCTTGAGCATCAATGATACGCGTCTGGCACATGCCAAGCCCAATACTCCCGAATATGCGCTGGTGACCTATCAGCGCTCATTGCTCTACCGACGGCTCGGGAACCGGGAGGAGGAGAAGCGCTATCTGGCTTTGTCGGCACTGACCGATATTCGCCTGAGCATCACAGACCATGCCTCACTCTGGAACCTGGCGGAACTTCTTTATGAGGAAGGGGATATGGAGCATGCCTACCGTTACATCCGTTTCTCGTGGGACGAAACCAACCGATACAACGCCCGTAGCCGCAGCCTCCAGACTGCCGGCATCCTTTCACTGATAGACCTCACTTATCAGGCCATGCGCGAGAAGCAGAATGACCGGCTCCGGCTGTACCTCTGGCTCATCAGCACTTTGATTGTGCTGTTGGTGGTGGCAGTGGGCTTTATCTACCGGCAGATGCAGCGACTCTCTGCCGCACGGAACAAACTGGAGCATGCCAACGAGCAACTGCAACTCTCAAACAACATCAAGGAGGAGTATGTGGGCCGTTTCATGAATCTCTGCTCCGTTTATATCAACCGGCTGGATACCTACCGGCGGATGGTCAACAAGAAAATCTCTGCCGGGCAGATGGAAGAGCTGCTGAAGATGGTGCGTTCCCGTGAGGTGCTGGACACCGGACTGAAGGAACTCTATGATAACTTTGATACTGCCTTCTTGCACCTTTTCCCCGATTTTGTCGATAAATTCAATGACTTGCTGCAGCCCGAAGAACGCATCGTGCTCCGTAAAGGCGAGTTGCTGAATACGGAACTCCGCATTTTCGCCTTGATTCGTCTGGGCATCGACGACAGTTCGCAGATTGCAGAATTCCTCCGTTATTCTGTAAACACCATCTATAATTACCGTGCCAAAGTGAAGAACAAGGCCCGCATTTCGCGCGAGGACTTTGAAATACGGCTGATGCAGATACGCTGACAATACGTCAAACCGTTTTTTTGAATCCACTTTCTGCCTTTCTCTTCTTCTACTTATATTTCTGATTATTAGTTGTTTGTTTGTTTGTGCTTCTTTACTTCTTCCACCTATTCCCGATTCGCCGGTACGAGGTGTTCTTATCTTTCCTAACTTTGGGGAAGTAAAAGCGAATATCGCAACTGATACCATAACCAAAATTATTGCCATGAAACATTTATTAGCGACAAGCATTTCCATCGCCTTGCTGTCTTTGGGCCTTGCGGGATGCGGTGAGAAACAAGCGACAAAAGAAGTAACTTCGGATGCATTCGTAACCATTCAGGGTCAGGACTTGATAAAGCCCGACGGTACCAAACTCTTCATCATGGGTACCAACCTGGGTAACTGGCTGAATCCGGAAGGATACATGTTCAAGTTCAACAAGACCAATTCCGCTCGTTTCATCAATGAGATGTTCTGCCAGCTGGTGGGACCGGACTTTACGGCCGACTTCTGGAAAGCATTCAAGGACAATTATGTAACGCGCGAGGACATCCGCTTCATCAAGGAGCAGGGTGCCAACACCATCCGCCTGCCTTTCCATTACAAACTGTTTACGGACGAGGACTATATGGGGCTGACTGCCGACCAAGACGGCTTTGCCCGCGTGGACAGCCTGGTAGAGTGGTGCCGCGAATCGGACTTGTACCTCATCCTCGACATGCACGACGCCCCCGGCGGACAGACGGGCGACAACATCGACGACAGCTACGGCTATCCCTGGCTGTTCGACAGCGAAGTCAGCCAGCAACTTTACTGTGACATCTGGCGCCGGATAGCCGACCACTACAAGAACGAACCGGTCATCCTCGGTTACGAACTCTTCAACGAGCCCATTGCCCCTTACTTCGAGAACATGGAGGAGCTCAACGGCAAGCTGGAAGATGTATATAAGAAAGGTGTAGCCGCCATCCGCGAGGTGGACAGCAACCACATCATCCTGCTGGGCGGTTCGCAATGGAACGGTAATTTCAAGCCTTTCAAGGACTCCAAGTTCGACGACAAGATAATGTACACCTGCCACCGTTACGGAGGCGAACCTACCCAAGCTGCCATCCAGACGATTATCAACTTCCGCGACAGTGTGAACCTGCCCATGTACATGGGTGAGATAGGCCACAATACGGACGAATGGCAGGCCGCTTTCTGCCAGACGATGCGCGAGAACAACATCGGCTATACCTTCTGGCCCTACAAGAAGATGGACGGTTCTTCTTTCGTCGGCATCACTCCGCCGGAGAACTGGGCAAACATCGTGTATTTCTCCGAAGCACCGCGTGCCACGTACAAGGAAATCCGTGAGGCACGTCCCGCGCAGGCCATGTCCCGCAAGGCGATGATGGACTTTATCGAGGCATGCAAACTGAAGAATTGTGTGGTTCAGGAGGGTTATATCCGGTCATTGGGAATGAAGTAGCGGGTACTGCCTCGCTGCAAACAGTACGTATCAAGTCCTAGAGGATGAGATGCCGGGACTTAGCATGAAAGAGGTAGGGACTGAGCTGTACACACCATAGGACTGAGAACCCAAAACATCCGGATGTTTTAAGGCAAAACATGGGGATGTATTGGGATAAAACATCCGGGTGTTTTGGGGTAAAACATGGGGATGTTTTGGACAACAACATCCGGATGTTATGGATACTCACTATACGGCTGTAAGGATTTCAGTTCCTATGTGTGGGGGGATAAGTCATATTCCCTTGTCTGCTGGGGATTGTCAATAGTACGGACTGATTATGAGTACTTACTTAAATTATATAACAACTTAAATTGTACAACAATGAAAAAAGTATTATTCGGTTTGGTTCTGGCTGCTGTCGCGCTGCCTCTTTCAGCCCAGCAGAAGCCCGTCTATCTGGACGCAAGCAAACCTATTGAAGAAAGAGTGGAAGACGCTTTGAGCCGTCTGACCCTGGAAGAGAAAGTGAAGTTGACTCATGCGCAAAGCAAGTTCAGCAGTGCGGGTGTACCCCGTCTGGGCATTCCCGATGTATGGACGGATGACGGCCCTCACGGTATACGTCCCGATGTGTTGTGGGACGAGTGGGAACAAGCCGGATGCACCAATGACTCCTGTGTGGCTTTCCCTGCCTTGACTTGTCTGGCAGCAACCTGGAACCCCGAAATGTCTCTCCTTTACGGACAGAGTATCGGTGAAGAGGCGCGCTACCGCAACAAATCGGTCTTGCTGGGCCCTGGTATCAATATCTACCGTACACCGCTCAACGGACGCAACTTTGAGTATATGGGTGAGGACCCTTATCTGGCCGGAAAGATGGTAGTGCCCTATATCCGGGGCGTGCAGCAGAATGGTGTGGCTGCCTGCGTGAAACACTTTGCCTTGAACAACCACGAAGTGAACCGTCACACCACCAATGTCATCGTGGACGACCGCGCCCTTTATGAAATCTATCTGCCTGCCTTCAAGATGGCTGTGCAGGAAGGTGGAGCGTGGAGCATCATGGGTGCCTACAACCTTTACAAAGGCCAACATCTTTGCCACAACCAATACACATTAAACGATATATTGAAGGGCGAATGGGGATTCGACGGCGTAGTCATTTCCGACTGGGGCGGCACGCACGATACTCGGCAAGCCATTACCAATGGGCTGGATATGGAATTCGGCAGTTGGACTAACGGACTTTCAAATGGTGCCAGCAATGCATACGACAATTATTATCTGGCGAATCCCTACCTGAACCTCATACGCGAAGGCAAGGTCGGTACTAAGGAGCTGGACGACAAGGTACGCCGCATTCTGCGCCTTATCTTCCGTACGGTGATGAATCCCGACCGTCCGTGGGGAAGTATGCTTTCTCCGGAGCATTACGAGGCTGCCCGCCGCATCGGCGAGGAGGGCATCGTACTGTTGCAGAACAAAGGCAATGTGCTCCCGATAGATTTGGACCAGACTAAAAAGATTCTGGTAGTGGGCGAAAATGCTATCAAGATGATGACTGTAGGTGGTGGCAGTTCTTCGCTGAAGGTGCAGCGTGAGCTTTCTCCGTTGGACGGTATCAAGCAGCGTGTGGCTGGCAAGGCTGAAGTGGTGTATGCTCGTGGCTACGTGGGCGATGCAAGCGGTGAGTATAATGGTGTGGTGACTGGACAGAACCTGAAGGATGACCGCACTCCCGAAGAACTGATAGCCGAAGCCGTGAAAGAAGCCCAGGATGCCGATTATGTAATCTTCATCGGCGGTTTGAACAAAAGCAACGGCCAGGACTGTGAGGATTCAGACCGTGAAGGTCTGGGTTTGTCTTACGGACAAGATGCTGTTATCTCTGCACTGGCAAAGGCAAACAAGAATCTGATTGTTGTCAACATTTCCGGCAATGCCATTGCCATGCCGTGGGTGAACGAAGTGCCTGCTATCGTTCAGGACTGGTATCTGGGTTCCGAAGCCGGTAGTGCTCTCGCCGCTATCCTTATGGGGGATGTGAATCCCAGTGGCAAGCTTCCGTTTACCTTCCCCGTGAAGTTGGAGGATTGCCCGGCCCACAGCCTGGGTGAATATACCGGCAAGCGGAGCAAGGACATCATCGACATCAAATACAATGAAAGTATTTTTGTAGGTTACCGTTGGGCCGATAAGCAGAAGAAGGTGAAACCGTTGTTCCCCTTCGGCCACGGTTTGAGCTATACCACTTTCGAGTATGGCAAGCCCACAGCCGACAGCAAGACCATGCAGGCCGACGGTACGCTGACCGTGAAGGTTTCTGTAAAGAATACCGGAGCGCGCGAAGGGCAGGAAGTTGTCCAACTGTACATCAGTGACAAGAAGTCCTCTCTGCCTCGTCCCGTCAAGGAACTGAAAGGTTTCCAAAAGGTGAAACTGGCTCCGGGCGAAACAAAGGAAGTCACATTTACCATTGATAAGGAGGCTCTTAGCTTCTTCGATGACACCCAGCACGCTTGGGTGGCCGAGCCGGGTAAGTTCGAGGCTGTCATAGCAGCTTCGGCAGCCGATGTGAAGGGAACGGTTCCTTTTGAATTGAAATGATGTAGGGAAATAAAGTTTCCTTTTAGGTTATTATCAAAGATAGTGTAGATGGAGGGTGTGGCCGTGAGGTTGCACCCTTTCTTTGTACTCTTTACAAGCCAATATGTTTTCTTATATTTCTGAGTTTCTTCGGGTTGGCTAAAGAAGATGCAGATATGCTGGATGTTAGAGTCAAAGCAGTGATGTTTTGTAGTAATGGGTGAGTTTTTACCGCCGTGTTTAGGTAGATTTTCATCTTTTATATTTATTTTTGCAGAAATCAATGTTTAATAAAACTATCATGAAGAAGTATTTAGCAGAAATGATCGGGACAATGGTTCTTGTCCTGATGGGATGTGGTAGTGCTGTCTTTGCCGGAAGTGCGGCGGGGGCGGTTAGTGCAGGTGTCGGAACGCTGGGAGTGGCTTTTGCTTTCGGCTTGTCCGTTGTGGCGATGGCATACGCTATCGGAGGAATCTCGGGATGTCATATTAATCCTGCCGTTACCCTGGGCGTTCTGTTGTCCGGCAGGATGAGCGGGAAAGATGCAGCCATGTATATGGTGTTTCAGGTTATCGGGGCGGTTATCGGTTCTGCCATTCTTTATGCATTGGTGTCTACGGGCGCTCATGGCGGTCCTACGGCTACCGGTTCCAATGGGTTTGCTGACGGAATGATGTTGCAGGCATTCATTGCAGAGGCTGTGTTCACGTTTATCTTTGTGCTGGTTGTCTTAGGTTCTACGGATTCCGAGAAGGGGGCGGGTAATCTTGCAGGATTGGCCATTGGTCTTACGTTGGTATTAGTGCACATTGTTTGTATTCCTGTTACGGGAACTTCTGTCAATCCTGCCCGTAGCATCGGTCCGGCACTGTTCCAGGGTGGCGAGGCTCTCTCTCAGTTGTGGCTGTTCATTGTAGCTCCGTTTGTGGGTGCTGCGCTGAGTGCCGTTGTATGGAAAGTGCTTGCTGCAAAAGAAGGTAAATAAATGCCGGCAGACAGTGCCTTAAGAAGAGGCGGCTGATGGCAAAAAACTTATAAAGGGAAGCCCTCCGTCCGAAACTTCAAAGTTTCGGACGGAGGGCTTCCTGTTCTTTCCTTATGCTTGCTATTTCTTGTGCCTTATTCGTACAGCGATTTGGCTATACCCATTTCCAGTCCACGAAGTTCTGCCAGTCCACGCAGGCGGCCGATACAGGAATAGCCGGGATTGGTTTTCTTCTTCAAGTCGTCCACCATCTGGTGCCCATGGTCAGGGCGCATTGGGATGGAGACGCCACGATGTTGCTGCAGTTCAAGGAAGGCTTTCATCACGTGATACATGTCCACGTCTCCTTCCAGGTGGTTGGCTTCGTAGAAGTTGCCTTCGGCGTCGCGTTGCGTACTGCGCAGGTGGACGAAGTTGATGCGGTCGGCAAACTGCTGCATGATGGCTGCACAGTCGTTGGCACTGCTTACACCGAGTGAGCCGGTGCAGAGGCAAAGGCCGTTGCTCTTGTTGGGAACAGCGTCAATCAGTGCCTGGAAATCGGCAGCACAGCTCATGATGCGTGGCAGGCCGAGGATGGAGCACGGTGGGTCGTCTGGATGGATAACGAGCATGACACCTGCTTCGTCGGCTACCGGAGTGATTTCTTGCAGGAAATAGATCAGGTTGGCACGCAGGCGTTCCGGAGTGATGCCTTTGTAGCGGTCCAGTTCCTGCTGGAACTGTTCCAGGGTGAAGCTTTCTTCTGAACCGGGAAGTCCGGCAATCATGTTGCGTACAAGCAGTTGTTTGTCTGCCTCCGTCATCTGTTCGAAGCGGGTACGGGCCTTGGTCTTTTCCTCGTCAGTGTATTCGGCTTCTGCACCGGGGCGATGTAGCAGGAAGAGGTCGAAGGCGATGAAGGCGGCACGTTCAAAGCGGAGGGCACGACTGCCGTCAGGTAGTTCGTAGGCGAGGTCGGTACGTGTCCAGTCCAGTACGGGCATAAAGTTGTAGGTGACAATGTGAATGCCGCATTTGCCCAGGTTACGCAAGCTCTCTTTATAGTTGTCGATATACTTCTGGAAGTCTCCGGTTTGGGTCTTGATATGTTCGTGTACGGGTACACTTTCTACTACAGACCAGCGCAGACCGACGGCTTCAATCATTTCTTTCCGTTTCTTGATTTCCTCTACTGTCCATATTTCCCCGTTTGGAATATGATGCAAGGCGTTTACAATGCCGGTAGCCCCGGCTTGTTTGATGTCCCAAAGGCTTACCGGGTCGTTGGGACCGTACCAGCGCCAGGTTTGTTCACAAAGAATCATGTTATTTATTGTTTGATGATTTGCAATTTACTATTTACATCGCGAATGCGTTGAACCCTCCGTCCACTACAGCCACCGTACCGGTGACAAAGCTGGAAGCATCGCTGATGAGGTATTGGATGGTTCCGCAAAGCTCTTCTGCACGGCCCATACGTCCGAAGGGAGTTTGGCGGATCACATC
Source organism: Bacteroides sp. AF25-5LB (assembly GCF_003602965.1). Taxonomy (NCBI): domain Bacteria; kingdom Pseudomonadati; phylum Bacteroidota; class Bacteroidia; order Bacteroidales; family Bacteroidaceae; genus Bacteroides; species Bacteroides sp. AF25-5LB. The sequence continues at coordinate 164,850 of NZ_QTMC01000008.1, read as the reverse complement.
TTGCCCACGTTCCGTGTAGCTTCCATCCGGGTTCGTCAGCAGGGCACGGTTCTGCTCTGTGAGGAAAAATCCGGGTGCGATGGCATTTACACGAATACCTTCGCCAAACTTTTTGGCAACTTCTGTAGCCATGAAAGCTGTGAAATTGGAGATACCGGCTTTTGCGGCAGCATATCCGGCTACGCGCGTCATGGGGCGGAAAGCAGCCATGCTGGAGAAGTTGACAATAGCGCCTGCCTTCTGCTCCACCATTGGTTTGAGGAAGACTTGTGTAGGCAGTACGGTACCGGTCAGGTTTAATTCCAGCACCCGTTGGAATTCTTCTATCTTCAAATCGAAGAATGTACCCGTAGGCGCGATGGTGGCACCCGGCATATTTCCACCGGCTGCATTCAGCAGGGCATCTATGCGTCCATAGGTTTTCAGAATATCAGCCAGGTTCTGTTCCAGCAGTTCACGGTTCGTCACGTCGGTTGTCAGGAACATGGCTTCTCCACCGTTTGCCTTGATTTCTCTGGCAATGGCGTCCCCTGTTTCTGCCTTGCGTCCTAAAACAACAACCTTTGCACCTTCTTCTGCCAGATGAAAGGCGATGGCTTTCCCCAATACTCCCGTTCCACCGGTTATAACCACTACTTTGTCTTTGATGTCAAATAAGTTTTTCATGATTCATTCATTTAAAATTACGTTGTGTTTTATTTGATTAACATTGCAAAAATACGGAATAATCTGTTGCACTGCATTTACAATCGTACAGAAAATATGTGCTTATTGTTTAGGTGATGGACTTCTGTAATATCAATAAACTCTCCGGTCCCATATTGAACAGCAGGTCTATGATGCTCAAGTTGGGCAGAAACCCGAGTCTCTCTTGAAACACCTGATAATAAGGTTGTGGTGAGAATTCTGTATCTTCCAGGGCAAAATCCTTTTTCGGATGAATGCGTTCGCGGAAATCTGTCTCATGCGGAGCAAACTCAGTCCGGTATCCGGTAGTACGTGTCATATCCGGTTGCAAGTCTATCAAGGAACAGACGAGGTGGCAAAGTTCTTCGTTGAAATCGGCTAAAAATTCATATTTCTGTTCATAGAAGGGACGGAAGTCATCCTTGTAGTATTCGAAGAAGGGAGTGTGGTTATAGGCAGATTCTATGGCATTCCAGTGCAGATGCCTCCAGTTACCGTGGTCTGAAATACGTATATCGCGCATCGGGCATTTCAAGGTGCTCGGTTTGACGGTGGGGATGGAAAGGGCCAGTTCACCGTCCGGTGCAGCAATGGTACAACGGTTCCGGTAAGTCTGCTTCATATAGTGGTCATGCTGTTCGATGAATACTTTATCGTATGCCAGTAGTTTGGTATAATATTCTATGGGAGCCAAATAGGCGGAAGAAAGAAAAACTGTTTTCATCAGTATATTTACGATTAGATGATTTGCGATTTACGATTGAAGTTACTGTTCATTGTTTGTATTTTCATTTTTATTCTTTCATTTGTTTGTCATTCCACTTTTTTCCATATCCTACCCCATCGGTAACCGCTGAAAGGTCCTGTTCCCTTTTCTTTGGAGAACCAGATGACAGACGCCTTGCCTATGATGTGGTCTTCGGGGACGAAACCGAAAAGGCGGGAGTCCGAAAGATTGATGGCATTGTTGGCACCTACCCAGTAGTAGTCTTTGGTAAAATGGCAGTGCTGCACGGGCTTGCCTTCCACATAAAGGGTGTCGTTCTTGATTTCGGCCTGTTTCTTTTCGTGAAGTACCAGGGTATTCCGCAGCAAAGTCTTGTTCCACGGATATACGCGTACGGTTTTGCCTTTGCCGGGGATTATCAGAGGTTTCAACATCTCCATGGAGTCTTCCTTGACAATCGGTTCTATCCAGCAATTCCCGTTCATGGCTTGTTCCAGCAAGTAGTGTTCATAGCGGCTGAAACTACGTATATTCTTTATTGAGTCCTGTCCCAATAGTTGGTTGGGAGCGATGGAAAGGATGGAAAGCAATGAATCCAACTGTCGTTCCCGTTGCCTGGGGTAAGAATAAAGAAACTTCTGGTCGGGTGCATTCTTTTCGGAAGGAATCACTGAAAAAAGTGAATCTATCAGTAAGGTATCTCCGGGAGTACCGATGCAACGGCTGATAAAGACTTCCCGTCGGTCGATCACGGGTTCTGAAAGATTGGCAGGATTGTTGAATACAAGAATATCCTCTTTCTGCACCGGACTGTCCGCCCAGCGATGATATCCCCATAACTTCATAAAAGGAAGTCGTAGACCGTAGCTCCACTTGTTTACAAGAATACGTTCACCCTGATACAGTGAGTTCTCCATACCGGAAGAAGGGATAAGATAGGAAGTTGCCACACAACCCCGAAGCAGCACTACGACGAGTGCCACTCCAACGATTGTAATTGCTATCTTCCACCCTTTTTTCATTTAATGTTGTCCACCCACTTGAATATCCGGTTCCAGCGTATCTTGCCATCAAACCAGCTGCGGTCTTTGTCCAGTGACAACCATACTACGATAGGCTTTCCTACGACATGGTCTTCCGGCACAAAACCCCAGTATCGGGAGTCGGCGGACTTGTCGCGGTTGTCGCCCATCATCCAGTAGTAGTCCATATTGAAAGTATAGGAGTCGGTCTTTTCACCGTTGATGTAGATACCGTCTTCCTTGACTTCCAGTTTGTTGCCTTCATAGGCAACGATGCAGCGTTCGTAGATGGGCAGGTTATCCTCGGTCAGCTTGATGGTGGCGCCTTTGGCAGGAATCCAGATTGGGCCGTAGTTGTTGCGGTCCCATTGGGTGTAAAGGTTCAGCGGATACATCTGTCCCGAGAATTCTCCCGGTTCGATGATAATACTACTGATGAGTTTCTTGTTGCCCGAAAGGGTCTCGTACATCTTTTTAGTGAGCGGAAGATGATAGACCGGTGCCAGCCTGCCTTGGGCATCCCGGCGGTCCAATCCCATTTCAATCAGATTCTCTTCCCAGCCCAGACCGTCAGTCATCAGTGTCTGGTCCTCTTTGCTGATGCCCAGTTCACGGAACATATCATCGGTGATATAGGGCCCCGTTGTTTGTACAAAGTAGTTGAACTGCATTTCTGTAGGGTTCTCGATAGCTTTGCCGTCGATGTATACTTGTCCCTTCTTGATTTGCAATGTATCGCCGGGTAGGCCTACGCAACGTTTTACATAGTTTTCACGACGGTCGACGGGACGTATGACAATGTCACCGTACATTCTCGGATTGGAACGGATGAGGTTACGTCCGGCATTGTAGTACAAATCATAGACGGTACGTTGCTGTTTGCGTGTCAGACTGTCCATATTCACTTTGTTGGGATACACGCGTTTTCCTTCTTCGTAAGCAAGGGTATAGAAATCTGTCTGCTGGAAGTTGGTGGCTACCGTGTCGCCTGCCGGGAAGTTGAACACCACAATGTCGTTCAGTTTCACTTTGCCGAAGCCCGGTACACGTTTATATTTCCATTGGGGCCATTCGATGTACGATTTGGTGTTGAATACCGGCAGTGTATGTTGTGCCAGCGGCATGGAAAGCGGCGTATTCGGTACGCGCGGGCCATAACTCATCTTGCTGACGTAAAGGAAATCGCCTACCAACAAGGATTTCTCCAATGAGGAAGACGGTATCTGATAATTCTGGAACACATAGATATTTACGAAGTAGACGGCTACCAGCGCAAATACGATGGCATCCACCCAACTCATGATGCTGCGTACGGCAGGATTCTCCGATTTCTTCCAGAACCCCCAGGGTATCTTCTTACTGATGTAGATGTCAAAAATGAAAGGTAGTACAATCAGCCCCAGCCAGCTTTTTACCCAAACCAGAAAGGCAAGGTAGAGCAGGGTGACTATACTGAATTTAATCCATTGGGTGCGTGTTGCTTTTCTCATGATGTCTTAGTCTTTTAAAAATGGAAACAAGTCACTCATTCCCAAAGCACCTTCGTGCTTGGCGGTATATTCGGCAGCAAGGACAGCTCCCAAGGCAAATCCCCTGCGATTCTTGGCATCGTGGGTGATGGTGATGCTGTCGGCTTCGGAGTCGTAGCGGATGCTGTGGATGCCCGGTACTTCTCCTTCGCGGATAGAACTTATGGGCAGCTCATTGGCTGCACATTCCGTAGAGCCCGAGACAGTCCCGTCGGGAGCCTGGAAAGTTCCTTCTACCCATTTGTCCTTACGGTCGAGATTCTCCAGAATACCTTCGGCAAGCGTGATGGCCGTACCGCTCGGAGCGTCCATCTTGTGGATGTGGTGCGTTTCGCTCATTGTCACATCATAGGCAGGGAACTGGTTCATTATCTTTGCGAGGTACTTGTTGACAGCAGAGAATATGCTTACTCCCAAGCTGAAGTTGGACGACCAGAACAGTGTTTTGCCACCTTCGGTGCAAAGCTTCTTCACTTCGTCTCCATGTTCCGCCATCCATCCCGTACTGCCGGATACCAATTTGACTCCGGCCTGGAATGCCTTCATATAGTTATTGTATGCAACCATGGGATTGGTGAACTCTATGGCAACGTCGGCGCTCTTGAAGGCTGCCGATTCAAAGTCTTCCTGATTGTCGACATCGATGATGCTTACAATTTCGTGTCCGCGGCCAAGGGCTATTTTCTCGATTTCCTTGCCCATTTTTCCGTAGCCGATTAATGCGATTTTCATTGTTTCTATCTGTTTTTATTTAGTTTATCAACAAACTATAGGTCGCAAAGATAATCTTTTTCTTACATTTGTACTCAACATTAACGTCTTGTTAACATGGAACAACTACTGCATTATGTTTGGAAGCACAAAATATTTCCTTTGTCAGCACTCCAAACAACCTCCGGCCGGCCGGTAGAAGTGATAGATCCCGGTTTGCCGAACATGAATGCAGGCCCCGATTTCTTTAATGCCAAACTGAAAATAGACGGTACGCTTTGGGTGGGCAACGTCGAAGTGCATACGCAGGCATCAGAGTGGCTGCTCCATAGGCACGACTGTGACAAGGCGTATGATACTGTCATTCTGCATGTAGTGGGCGAATCGAATTGTGATGTGTACCGCACGAACGGTGAGCTGGTTCCCCAGATGGTGCTCACCTGCCCCGACACTGTCCGTTTGCGCTATGAAGAGCTTCGGCAGACAGAGATTTATCCTCCCTGTTATTCCATCCTTGCCTCCCTTCCGAAGCTGACCGTCCACTCCTGGCTGTCCGCTTTGCAGGTAGAGCGTTTTGAGCAGAAAGCACATGTCATATCCCAGCGGCTCGAACGCTGCAATCATCATTGGGAGGATGTTTTCTTCATTACTCTTGCTCGTAACTTCGGCTTCGGGCTGAATGGGGATGCTTTCGAGGCATGGGCAAACCGCCTTCCATTCCGCGCCGTAGACAAGCATCGGGACAGTCTGTTTCAAGTGGAGGCTTTCTTCCTGGGGCAGGCAGGCCTGCTGGAGGAGGTCCCAGCGGAGGCGGATGATTATTATTTGAAACTTCAGAAAGAATTCCGCTACCTGCAACGCAAGTTCGAGCTGCCAGCTCCCATGTCCGTTGAGCAGTGGCGATTTCTGCGTCTTCGTCCCGATAACTTTCCGCATGTACGTCTGGCGCAGCTTGCCAGTCTATATCATAAGGAGCAGGCACTCTTCTCACGTATCATGGAGGCGGAAACGCTGGAAGCGGTGAAGAAGATACTGGCTGCCAATACTTCCGTGTATTGGGAAGAGCACTTCAATTTCAGAAAAGTTTCACCCCGGAGGGAAAAGTGGGTAGGGGACGGTGCCTTGAATCTGATTGCTATCAATACGGTCATCCCGTTTCTTTATGCATACGGCCTGCACAAGGCCGATGACGTTTTGTGTGACCGTGCCACCCGTTTCCTTGAATCCTTGAAGGCCGAAAACAATCACGTGACCCGTCTTTGGGATGGTGCCGGTTTGCCGGTATCTACCGCTGCCGACTCGCAGGCATTGCTCCAACTTCAAAAGGAATATTGTGACAGGAAAGACTGCTTGCGTTGTCGGTTTGGTTACGAGTATTTGCGGCGTAGATGATAATAATTATCGCCTCATGGCCTTAGCATTTTATCACTTTTATATTATCTTTGTGCGTTGAAAAATAATCCGAGTATATGAAGGCTATCCGCTTTGTTTTTTGTCTGTTTGCGGCACTCATGCTGACGACTTTCAATGGTCTGGCTGCCGAAGAGGAGGATTTCAAGACATTCCTCCAGAAATTTACGTCCAGTGCCTCATTCCAGTATTCCCGAATCAAGTTTCCTTTGAAGTCTCCCATCGTCCTTTTGAAGGATGACGGCGAGACGGAACAGACTTTTCCCTTCACGCGCGAGAAGTGGGCATTGCTGGACGAGGAAACGCTGAAGGAAGGACGTACTACCGAAGAGGAGGGAGGTACCTATATTTCTCACTTTACTGTCAATGAGCCTGCCCATAAGGAGTTCGAAGCAGGCTATGATGAATCAGAACCTTCCCTTCGTGTGGTCTTTGAACTGACGGATGGCAAGTGGTATGTCACCGACTGCTATAACGACTGGTACAACTTCGACCTCCCTATCAGTGAACTGGAAGAAACCATTCAGGCGGTACAAGAGGAAAACAAGGCTTTCGAAGAACTTCATCCCTGATGAAGCTGGGGCAGAAATCCGCCTCAATCATTATTTTATCCTTCTTCTGTACGATTTATGCCCCCCCTTTTCCAAAAAGAGGGGTTTCTTTGTGCCGTACTAATGCATTGGAATATGCGGTTACAACTTCTTTTGCAGATTTCCAAGTAGCAAATATCGATAACCTTAAATAAACAGCCATGATGCAATTCAGTAAATGGAAAATAGGAGCGGCAGCGCTCGTTTGCATGTTGCTGCCGGGCAGTGTACATGCGCAAATCGTGAAGAATGAGCGTTTGCTTTCTTTTGAGGAGAGACAGGTTCCGGCGTTTGTCACTACGGCAGCCGGTTCGCAGTTGGGCATTAGCGACGAACATTATAGGGACGGCGACCACAGTTTGAGCTGGACTTTCGAGCCGGGTGCCGCACTGTCCATCAAGAAAGACTTGAAGTTTGAGAAGAAAGACCCGACGGGGAAAGACACCTATCTTTCGGCTTTCATCGTATGGGTGTACAATGAGCAGGCCCAGGACAAGCAGATTCAGTTTGAGTTCTTGAAGGATGGTAAGGTATGCACCTCTTTTCCTTTTGGCATCAACTTCACCGGTTGGCGCGGAGCATGGGTATGTTATGAACGCGATATGCAAGGTACCCCGGAAGAAGGGATGGACGAAATCCGAATTGTAGCCCCCGACGTGAAGGGGAAACTCTTTTTCGACCATCTGATTACTGCCAGCAAGGTGGATGCCCGCCAGCAGACTGCCGACTTACAGGTACCGTTTGTAAATAAGGGAACCACCAACCACTGGCTGGTTATCTACGAACACTCCTTGTGGAAACCGGACATCCCTCTGACAGACGTGACCGAGGCGCAGAAGCAGGATATACGGATTATGGAGAAACGTTTCCGCGACATGCTCTACACGCCTTCCGCACTTTCGGAGAAGGAGATGCAGTCCATCCGTAAGAAGTATGATTTTTATCGGATTACCTACAAGAACGGCAAGGTAGCAGGACGTCCTATCTATTTCGTACGTCACTCCGAGGCATACGAACGTATGGTACCCGATTGGGACAAAGATATGTTCTCCAGACTGGGGATAGAGATAAGCGACTATTTCAACCTGATGAAACGCGTCGCCATCGCCTACAACAATGTGGAGGATGCGGCGCTGAAACACGAGTTGAAGCAGAAATTCATCGCCATGTACGATAACGCCACCGACCAGGGTATTGCCTACGGCAGTTGCTGGGGAAATATCCACCATTACGGATATAGTATGCGCGGTCTGTTTGTGGCTTATTTCTTGATGAAGGACGTGTTGCGTGAGGCAGGTAAGCTGGAAGAGGCGGTACGTACGCTCAACTGGTATGCCATCACCAATGAGGTATATCCCGAACCTGCCGTCAACGGTATTGATATAGATACGTTCAACACCAAGTTGCAAGGCCGCATAGCCAGCATCTTGATTATGGAAGATACACCGGAGAAACTGCAATACCTGCGTTCCTTCTCTCGTTGGCTGGACAAAGGCTGCCTTCCTGCGCCGGGACTGGCCGGTTCTTTCAAGCAGGACGGTGCCTGCTTCCATCATTGCAACAATTATCCTGCCTATGCAGTGGGCGGTCTGGACGGTGCCACTAATATGATTTACTTGCTGAGTGGTACCGAGTTCCGCCTGTCCGAGCAGGCACACGAGACGGTGAAGAAAGTGCTTCTCACCATGCGTTTCTATTGCAACCTGAAGCAATGGCCTCTCTCCATGTCCGGGCGCCATCCCAACGGGGGAGGAAGCCTGATACCTATCCAATATGCCACGATGGCCATTGCCGGTACGCCGGATGGCAAGCAGAAATATGACCCCGAAATGGCTGCTGCCTATCTGCGCCTGGTTGCCTATACAGAAGCTCCGGACAAGAATGCGCCCGACTATCTGCCGAAGGCTTCTACTCGCCACGAATTGGAGATGAAGAAGTTGCTCGAAGCCCAGGGCTTCCGTCCGGAACCCGACCCGCAAGGCAATCTGGCTTTGGGTTACGGTTGTGTATCCGTACAGCGTCGTGACAACTGGGCTGCCGTAGTTCGCGGACATTCCCGTTATCTCTGGGCTGCCGAGCACTATCTCCCCGCCAACTTCTATGGCCGTTATCTGGCACATGGCAGCATGCAGATTCTTACCGGAAAACCCGATGAAATGGTTACTTTTGCCACCAGTGGCTGGCAGGAAGCCGGTTTCGACTGGAATCGTATTCCGGGTGTCACGAGCATTCATCTGCCTTTCGACCAGTTGCGTGCCCGGGTATTGAATGTCGATACCTTCTCCGGTATGGAGGAGATGCTCTATTCCGATGAGGCTTTTGCCGGCGGTTTGTCCCAGGCACATCTGAACGGTAACTTCGGTATGGTGCTGCATGAACATGATAAGTATAACGGTTCTCACCGTGCCCGCAAGTCGTTCCACTTCTTCGATGGCACCATTGTATGCCTCGGTACGGACATCGAAAACCTGAATACCGAATATCCTACGGAAACTACCGTGTTCCAGCTTGCCGCCACCACTCCCGAAACCCGTCAATACTGGGAGTCCTATCAGAGTGACGGACAGACTTATATAGACCCTAACGGCGTAGGTTATTACATTTCCAAAGCCTCCCGCCCTGCTGCCCGGTACGAGAAGAACTTTCCGCAAGTGACCGTGGGCGAGCGTAGCACCAAGCCTACTTCCGGTGATTGGGTGTCCTTGACATTGCAACATGGCAAAGCCCCGAAAGGCGCTTCCTACGAATATGCAGTGCTGCCCCACACGGATGCTGCCGCTTTGAAGGCATTCGCCAAGAAACCCACTTACAAGATTCTCCGGCAAGACTGCAACGCCCATATTGTACGCTCTCCGGCAGACGGTCTTACTTCTTACGTCTTGTTCGAGACGCCGCAGACTCTGCCCGACGGTGGATTGTTGCAGAAAGCCGATACATCGTGCCTTGTCATGATACGCGAATATAAGGACAAGCTTCTTCTGACTGTCTCCCAGCCCGACCTGGCCTTGTATCGCGGTCCGAGTGACGAGGCTTTCGACAAAGACGGAAAACGTATTGAGCGCAGTATCTATTCACGCCCGTGGACTGACAATGAGAGTCAGGAGATTCCCGTAACCGTTACTTTGAAGGGACAGTGGAAGGTTGCCGAGACGCCCTATTGCAAGGTGGTGTCGGCAGACAAGAAGCAGACAGTGTTGCGCTTTACTTGCCGGGATGCTGCAAGCTTAGAGGTAGAGTTAAAGAGGTAGGGAGAGTATAGGTTAGACATTGATACTGAATACCCACAACACCCGGATGTTTTTCTATTGAAAACATGGGGATGTTTTGGGGTAATACATCCCCATGTTTTGGGTGAATACATCCGGGTGTTGTGGGTATTCGGTATAGGAGTCTTAGCCTTTCTCTCCTATAGAGAAAGATACTGGAAACGGTTGTTTAATATGTTCCGAGCAGATTGCTTACTGCTGACTGATAGTTTGCCAGTTTACTGGTCTTATGAATGGTCTTTCTCGCTTTGCGGTCTCCGTCCGGTAACAGATACTCCCAGAAACTTTTCATTTTCATTAATAACTGTGCCTCACCGCCTTGTAGTAGCTCTTGATAGGCGTTGAAGACCTCGGTGTGCAGTTGCCCCACCTTTTTCGCCATTTCATCGGAAGAAATCGGGGTTCCTTGCTTGTATTCCAGCGCCAGAGCAGGATTGGCTAGCAGCCCGCGGCCGATGACGATACCTGCCAATCGGGGGAACCGTGTGGTGATAGAACGGATATCTTCCACGGTATGCAGGTCGCCGTTGTAGAACAGAGGGCGGGTGCACTCTTTGTAGAAAGCTTCAAATCCCTTCAGGTCTACCTCTCCTTTGTATTGCTGCTTGCCCAGACGCGGGTGCAGGATGATGTGTGCGAGGGGGAGTTCGTTGAATAGCGGTAGCAGGGCAAGACACTCCTCCGCCTGCTCCCAACCCAGACGCAGCTTCACGGAGAAACGGATGTCGGGATGCCGGTCGATGGCTTCGGAGAGCAGCGCTTTCACTTCTTCGGGATAGGGCAGCATGCCGGAGCCATTGTGGCGCCGGGCCAGCATCGGAAAAGGACAACCCAAATTGATGTCCGCTTCCCGGTATCCTTTTTCGATGAAAAGGGACATTATGTGCTCCAGTTTGTCCGCATCCGGAGCAATGAGCTGGGGGATGAGGTGCAGGTCCGGGTTATGGTCCGGTTCAATGTCACGGGCATCTTTCCGCCGGATTTCTCCGTGCTCCATGCGTACGAAAGGAGAGTAATAGGTCTCTATGCCGCCGAAGATGCGTGCATGCGCTCGCCGGTAGACGGCATCGGTGTAGCCTTGCAGCGGAGCGAAGTGGATGGGTAATATGTTCTCGTTCATGGCTGCAAAGATACATATTTTTCTTTCTAGTAGGAAGCTGTGTAACTTTTTCCGGCTTCTTCTTTTTGCGGCATTTCAAGCAATATTTGTTTGGTTTGTCCGTTTTGAATCAGTGTTATTGTTGCTTTTTCAGGATTTTCCGATTCACAACGTGGATTTGCGATATGTATTCTTTTTTCTTTTTCCTTCCACAAAAGGGCACAAGGGGTATCTGTCGCAAGGATGTCACCATTTTCAAGTTTCAGTTCCCCTGGTTGATAGAAGATGATTTCTGTTATTCTTAATTTTTCATGACGTACAGCTTGTATTTTTTCCGTATTGGCAAGTACTTTTATCGGCAGCTTTGCAGCATATTTTGCGGCAGCGGACGTGGTAGGGATGCTTGGGTGTACCACGTAGGCGTATTTCCCTTGCTGCGGACGGATGCCGTGATTGGCGTTCAAACTGAACAGTGCCGTATCACAAGTTATTTTGTACTCGGTTTGGGGCAGCAGATTGAAGTAGGCGGTCTGTCCGTGGAGTATCCAGTCTGCAACGGTCTGTATGGAGCCGTTCTTCAGAGTCTGTTTTTTCCCATTTGTCATGTACTGTACCTTCCCGTCGCGGTTACATTGGTTGAGAGTGGTGAATACTTCGGCTTTTCCTTTGGCGTTGCAGATGCCTGCCCCAAGGCATACAAATTCTTCATCGAAATAGAACCAGGCTTTGTGGGCTTGTAATCCGCGGCGGTCTAAAATCATGCCGCAGGTTCCATAAAGACTGTCGCTGACACCTCCGGCAAAACAGTTTCCGTTATTGCCGCCTTCACCCCAATCGGGAATGGGAAGGGGGGCATTGTCTTGTTCGGCAGTAATGCCGGGATATTGGCGGTTGTTGAATATCTTAAAGAAATTGCCGTCATACTCGTGTCCGGTGACAAAAAGATAGTTTACTCCGTTGGAGGCATAATAGTTGAACTCACCATCACCGTTGCCGGCCTCGTTGCCTACGGTACGGGTGGAGGTCATGCGTGAACTGGTCATATAATTGTTGCGGCGGTGTACCATGTAGTCGAAACGCCAGAACATGCGGTTACCCGTCAGGCTGTTGTCTCCACCGATGTGTTGCAGTGCTTGCTTCATGTTGTTGCGTGCATCGGAGTTGCTCAACTTGCAGATTCTTTCGGCCAGAACTTTTATGGCAGAGGAGTATTGGTTGCTGCTGATAAAGCGTCCTGCATTGTTGGGGTCATGCTGCTTGTTGTAGAATATCCATTGTACGCCGTCGGTGAAGAGGCGTTGCAATAATTCCAGTCCGGGGCTTTGGAAACGGGTATCCTTGCAGAGTTCCAGATAAGCGAGGGTGGAGTTCACGAATTCTTTGCCGTAGCTGGTGAAGTAAAGTTGCCGTCCATGACCGCAATGTTGCCCGAAGAGATAGTCGGGTTGTATGCCTTCGGAGGGTTGTATGGTGAGCAGTTGCGTCATCCGTTCTTTGAAGTCTTCCATCTGGCTTTCGTTCTCGGTCAGGATGCTGGCGGCAAATGACCCCATGATGATGTCGGCGCCGTTGGCTCCTGTCATGTGTGAGGGGGCGGCATTCTCGTAGCTCCAGCGTAGGTATTTGATGGTCTTGTCAAAAAGTTCTGGATTTTCATTGATTTCGCGGCTCATCAGCACTACGCTGGTAGATAGTTCTTTGGGATAGGGGATGTAACGATACCACCAGTTTTTGGCTTGATGGTTGGTGTCTATCCAGAAGCGGAGCGCTTTAAGATAAGACTCTTTCAGCGTTTTGTCATGGTAGAATGTGTTCTCTGGATGTTGGTAGGCGCAGGCCAGGGTGATGAGGTTTTGTACATGCTTGCGTGGGGAACCGTCGGTAGCGCGATAGTTGAGGGTGACGAATGCTCCTTCTGGTGAGAGGGATTTCATCAGTCCGCCAATAGTTTCTTTCGATGGGTTCCGGTCGAGGTACTTTTCGTACATCCGGTTGTAGATGGTCTTGAAGTCGGAGGCATGGGCACGAATACCTGTCAATGTAATGCACAAGGCAATTGCTGCAATGAGTTTGATGTTATGGGTTTTCATGTTGATATTCTTTGTTATATTAGGGGATTTATGAATCAGGGAAGAGCCTCGCGGTTCCTCCCTGACAAAGTTAATTGATTAAGGTCTATAAAAATACTTAAGGTTAGAAGTTTTGTGTTGATAGAACGTTTTTATTTCATTATTCGGTTACCATCACTTTATATTCACGTACCACGGAAGATTCTTGTTTGTAGTTTCCATTGGTGGCTACAAAGGTGGCTGTGTAGGTACCGGGAGTCTTGTAGGTATATTGATAAGAGTCAAGACTCTGGGTAACGTTCTTCAATCCGGTGCCTGCGTCGGGGGAACATGCGTTGACAACAAACAGATTGGAAACCAGCCAGCTATATTTTAATTCAGTATTGGCGTTGGAACTATGAATGAAGAAAGCGTTCATGTCCTTGAAGTTCCAGATACCGGAAGTGTTGTTGGTGACTGTGCCATAGGCACGGTTGGAAGTCATACTCTTCTGGTCGCTCAAGTTATGACGGTGTAACATGTTGATGGGGGTGAAGCCGAAAGATCCGGCGGTGAAAGTCGTCTCTTGTCCCTTGGACATTTGGTTCAATATCTGCATGTTGCTAAAAGTAAATCTCGTTTGTGCCACACTGTTGGTTTGACCGCGATAGCAGATGGCTATGGCAATACGTTTGCCCAAATAGGGCTTCATGTCTATGGCAAAGTCTTGTGCTTTGGTTGCAGTAGGGAAATCGGAAGCCGGGATCAATGTTTCCCAAGCGTGTTGCTCCACCAGTACGGAGTCGGCTTCAAAGTTCCCTTTTTCTATGCCGGGAAAGTCGGAGGATACATACATGGTGAGTATGTTTGCTGGATTTCCATATTGTGGGGTCAGCTTGAATTTCAAAGTTGAAGTTTCCACCTCACTTTCGTCTACTGTAGTACGTTCTCTGTATTTATATTCTTTTCCGGCTTCACCGCTGTAAAAAGTGAGGAAGTCTGGGTCACCCTTGAAATGAAACTCCACCGGAGTTCCGCTTTTTACGGTGATGGTCTGACCGTCGAAACTGACACCGTTTCCGGTTGCCACATTTACATCCAGTTCTGCATCTTTAGTGAATTCGCTCTCGCAGGAGGCAAAAGTGAAACTTGCAATGCTGATAGCTATCAATAGTTTATTTAGTTTCATGATATGATTTATTTATTTGGAACGATTATCTTTGTTTTACTCATTCGATTACCAACCAGGATTATTCTGGGTGATGGCTTTGTTTACTGACATTTCACTGTCCGGTATGGGGAAGTAATTGTAAGCGTCTGTTATCTGGAAGAAGGTATAGACGCTGTAGTTAGGTCCCGTAGCCCAGTTGGCATTGGCACCTTGAAGGGCACGGGGAGCTAATTCATTCATGTTTTTCACATATTCACCCCAGCGGATAAGGTCGTAGCGGCGGGTATGTTCAAAGCAGAGTTCCATGGCACGCTCATCTTTCACTGCCTGACGGAAGGCTTCTTTGCTGAGGCTTCCTTCTTCATAGGGAGCGATGCCGGCACGATTACGCACGTCGTTCAAACATTTGTAAGCCAGTGTAGTGGGAGAGGAGCTAATTTCATTCTCTGCTTCGGCCACCATCAGTAATACGTCCGAATAGCGTAACAATGGGAAGTTGAGTGAAGTGTAGTTCTTGTTCTTTTTGGTGCCGTATGCCTCATATTCTCTGCGGTATTTTCCGCAAGCACGTGAGTAGTTCTTTTCTGAGTCGGCTTCGGTTTTCTCGTAATCTCCCGTTTTCTTGGAAGAATCACCTTCGCCATAGCTGTAAGACACATCCCAATATTGGTTTTTCACTTCTTCCAGCTTACCGTACTCGAATTGGCGTCCTGTAACACCTTTCTTGCTTACGGCCTCCACGTATTCGAATGGCGCAATATTCCAGTTCATACGGTTGATGTCTCCATTATCCTTGTAGAGTTCATATAGTTTCGGAGTTGACCAGAAGTATGCGTAGCAAAATCCGGGATCTTTAGCGTCTATTAAAGATTGATCGTTGGATTCGTCAGGACATTTGATGCCTATCAGGTTTCCGATACGTCCTTCTGCTCTGACTTCGGAAGTATAGTCTCCGGCAAACTCTGCCTCCCAGATACTTTCATTGGCTGTAGTATTGTATTGGTTAGAACAAAGGTCGATGAATACATCCCAGTAGTTGGCTGCTAAGCCATGTCCTTCGCCCATTACTTTTTGGGCATAGGTGCTTGCTTGCTTGAAATAATTTTGAATGGCTGTAGCGTCTCCGTTGGCATTGTCTCGGAAATGCTCGCCGGCACGGAATAAATAGACACGTGCCAGAATACCCCATGCTGCAGAGCGTGAAACATGTCCCGGCTTGTAGCCTAGTTCTGCGGCTGTAGCAAGACCTTCAGCGCATTCAGACATTTCGGTGGTGATGAAATCATAGATAGTCTGCTTGTCTGTACGGGGAATGTCAAGTCCCGTTACACTACTGGTGGAAGTTGTCTTGAAGGGAACGTCTCCCCAGCCTTGTACCAGTGTGAAGTAGTAGTAAGCGCGCATGAAACGTGCTTCTGCTGTGTACTGTAGGAGCAATTTGTCGGATATGTCTTTGCTTTTGTCAATATTCTCAAGAAACGTATTGGCACGGTCGATACCCGTATAGAGTGTTTGCCAAAGATTGCTGAATTGCGGTGAACTTGAATTGGCATTGTTACAGGCAATCGCACCGCTGGTTTGCGGATTGCGACCACCACCATAATGGGACAAGTCATCAGCACCCGTCATGAACATGTATTCGTTTCCGTAGAAGTTCTGTGAGGTCAGTGGGGCGTATACAGAGGTCAGGAATGAGAGAGCTTCATCCGCATTATTAAAGTAATTGTCGGGAGTCAGCTTAGTAGGTTCTTTGTCCAGAAAATCGCAGGAGACCATAGCCAGACAAGTCAAAGATAGTATTATTGTTTTTATTGTTTTCATATTATATTTCAGTGCTTTAATGGGATTAGAAACCTAAATTGATACCGAAACTTACGGAGAGTGCACGTGGGTAAGACGAGAAGTCGAGTCCCGGAGTCAGACCTCCGCTACGGATAGATACTTCAGGGTCGTACCCGGAGTATCCGGTGATGGTCCAAAGATTTTGTGCAGCTACATAAAGGCGTGCATTATCAATCTTATACTTCTTCAGGAAAGTTTTTGGTACGGTATAGCCCAATGTTACAGTTTTCAGTCGCAGGAATGAGGCATCTTCTACTACACGTGAAGAAATCACGAGGTTAGAACTTGAGTTGGTGGCTGCCGGAATATCACTGTTCGGGTTTTCCGGTGTCCAGCGGTTGGTATAGCTGGCATATTGGTTCAGCTCACGTTTCTTTTGGAAACCGCTATCGAAGAACAGACGGTTGGCATTCAGAACGTCATTGCCATAGCTCCATTGGAAAAATACGCTTAAGTCAAAGCCTTTATATTCGAAGTTGTTGGTGAAACCTCCGGTATGGATGGGCAGACCGCGTCCTATCATGGTACGGTCGTTAGTGTCGATGATGCCGTCACCGTTCAAGTCTTTGTACTTTGGCATACCGGGCTGTGTATTGCTTTCGCTCACGTAGTGGGGAATGTTACCTTTCAGCGTATAACTGCTACCGCTTTTGTCAAAGTCATCGTACTTGTAAGTGCCTTCGTAGATATAGCCGTAAATCATACCCATCGGTTGGCCTATCTTGGCAATGTAGTTGGGCTGGCTGTTAAAGTTCTGGTCAAAAGTGGCAGTGCTCAATAAACTGGTTTGGTTTTCAGCGAGTTCCAACACTTTGTTCTTGTTAAAGGAGATATTGAAGTTGCTGCTCCATTTGAAGTCTTTATTGTCTATATTCACTGTGTTCAAAGTCAATTCAATACCGTCATTGCGCACCTTACCGATGTTTTTCATGGCTGTCAGATAACCCGAAGAGTAAGGAAGAGTGGCATCCAGCAACAAGTCGCGCGTAGTTTTGCGATAGAGGTCGGCAGTAAAGCTGATACGTTCGTCAAAGAATCCCAGGTCAAGACCCAAGTTCCACTGTTCGGTGGTTTCCCATTTTAAGTCCTCATTGGGTAGAGAGATGGGGGCTACACCGACGTTGGCGTTATTGCCGTCAAAAGGATATACTGTGTTATTCATGCTGGTAGTGGCATGGCTTTTAATCATGTCCAGCAAGGCAAGGTAGTCGTATTCACCGATACGGTTGTTACCCGTAAGCCCCCAGCTCAGGCGAAGCTTACCACTTGAAAGCCATTTCTTGTAGTCCTTCATGAATTCTTCTTCGGAGAAGCTCCATGCCAGTGAGCCTGAGGGGAAGTAGCCGTAACGGTTTTTCTTACTGAATTTAGAGGAACCGTCGGCACGGAATGAAGCAGTGGCATAATATTTGGATTTATAGTTGTAGTTCACACGTCCCAGATAAGACAGCATAGACCAGGAAGACAACGTGGAAGTACTCTTGTCAAAAGTACCTTGGCTCATGCCTGCCATACCTAGTGATTCGTTGGGAATCTGCTTCATGCGTAATGAGTAATATTCATAGTCAGAGTTCTGTAATGTCACACCGAGCAATGCATTCAGGAAGTGCTTGCTTTTGAAGTTAGTCTGATAGGTCAGGATGTTTTCATTCAACCACGTCAAACGTTGCTGGCGCACTACTTCTGCATTCACTTTGTCGGTAGATGTAGGACCACCGTAACGGGTCTTGGAATTGTTGAAGGTATCTGAATGGCGGTTGTCATAAGTCCATCCACCGGACACTTTCAGTTTCAGCCCCTTGATAAACTCATATTCTACGTAGCCATTTAGCTGAAGATTGTTGACGTAGTACTTGCGGTAAGCGTTCTTCAGGTCGGCGATGGGGTTGAAACGGTAGTCGTTCGATGCATCTATGTCATCGTCCACAAGATCATTCAGCAGAGAGTCAAGAGACTTACCGGGGTAGTTAACCGGACGATACCCCCATACACTATAGAAGAGGTTATTCATGCCGGAGTAAGAACTTGAAGAAGGAGATGAGCCACTCTGGATGGAACGAGAGAAGTTGGAATTGAAGTTTATGGTCAGCTTACCGCGTTTTACCAAAGTATTCAGACGGCTTTGCAGACGCTCGTAATTGGAGTTGAGCAGGATACCATCTTGGTCGTAATAAGAAAGGGATGCATTGTAGCGTATACCTTCCGAACCGCCGGACAGACGAACATTATGGTTTTGCTGCCATGCAGTGCGGAAAATTTCGTCTTGATAGTTGTTTTGGGCAATGCCTTGGTAGTCATCCAGCGTCCATTGATGTCCCTCGTATAGCGGAAGGTATTTTTCAGTGGCACGGGTAGGATCTACTTCGAGTTGTAGTTTCACGTAATCATAAGCATCCATCATGTCCAGCTTTTTAGTAACGGTGGAGATACCGAAGCTGCCGTCATAGCTGAGTTGTGGTTTACCTACTTTTCCTTGCTTGGTGGTGATGATAATGACACCGTTGGCACCACGCGCACCATAGATGGCTGTGGCCGATGCATCTTTCAATACATCAGTCGATTCGATGTCGTTTGGGTTGATAGCAGCTGCTACGCGTGCATCTTCCACTGGGAAACCATCGATGATATAAAGTGGGGTATTGTCTTGTGTTAGCGAGTTGTTACCGCGGATGGTGATGGTCATCGTACCGCCAGGCATACCTTCACCTGAGCTTACGTTTACACCAGCGATACGGCCGCCCAATGTCTGGTCGAAAGACGCAGAAGGAGTCTTGAGCAAGTCGCTCATGTTGACTTTGGATACAGAACCGGTCAAGTCTTTCTTACGAACTTCCTGGTATCCCACAACAACCACCTCATCCAATGCCTGGGCATCTTCTTCCAATGTGATATTGAATGTCCGCTGCTCACCTACTTTGATGTCTTGGGTCTTGTATCCAATAAAAGAAAATTGAAGGATATCGGAGGATTTTACGTTACCCAATGTGAACTTTCCTTCCAGGTCAGTAGTAGTTCCGTTGGTGGTTCCTTTCACAACAACGCTGACACCGGGTAATTCTCCCATGGCGTCAACAACTTTACCGCTTACTTGGCCTCCAGTCTGTGCGTGTATACCGAGTACACAGCAAAAGAGCATTGCAAGTAGCATAAAGGTTACTTTCTGTTTCATAAATATTAATTTAATTAGTTATTAATAAAGGCTGTTTCTTCGTTTTGTACTCACTTTAGAGTTGAATCACATCGCAAATGTAGGAGATGGAATATACAAATGCCTTAGTTAATAGTTCGCAAAAAGTACGAATTCGTACAAAACTTGCGAGCAACCACACTCTTGTACTTTTATCTCCTTTCGCTTTGATTCTTTGCTTCCTTCACCTCTTTCAGTAGGATGGAGAGGGCTTTTACCTTGTCCGGATGAGCTTCTGCCACATTGTCTTTTTCGGACGGATCGATGGAAAGATTGTACAGTTGGGGCTGTGGGGCGTTTCCCATTTCTGTTTTCGTCCAGTACTCCAGTGCCGGCTTGTCGCTGGGCTCTATGTATTTCCAGTCTCCCTGGATAATGGAGAGTGTATTGTCCAGATTCTGTTGTACAATATAGTCACATCCGGCAGTATCGGTTCCCAGGAAGTTGTTGAGCTGGTCGCGGCTGTCGGGAGCGATGCCTGCTTCCAGCGGATGGTCCAGCAGGGCGGCGAGTGAAGCGTATACATCAATCATGGAGAAGAGGGCTTGTTGTTTGCCGGGCTTGATGCCATTGGGCCAGCGTACAATGAAGGGAATGCGGGTACCGGCATCGAAAGCGCTGTACTTCCCACCGCGGTAGTGCTTCATGGGAGTATGGCCATTCAGCAGTTCGTGTGCCTGGTCCTGATAGCCGTCGTCTATGACGGGACCGTTGTCACTGCAGAATACAAAAATAGTGTTGTCGGCAATGCCGAGGCTGTCCAGGGTGTGCATGATTTCACCCACGGTCCAGTCCAGCTGGAGGATGACGTCACCACGTACGCCCAAACCACTCTTGCCGGCGAAACGCGGATGTGGCACGCGGGGAACATGTACATCTTGCGTACCCATATAAAGGAAGAAAGGTTCGTCTTTATGGGCTGTGATGAAGTTCTTGGCCTTGTCTGTAATCACGTCGGCAATGTCTTCGTCTGTCCAAAGGGCGGATTTACCACCGGTCATCCAGCCGATGCGGGGGATGCCGTTGATGATGGTGTTATTGTGCCCCTGGCTGGGTTTCATCTTGACGAGTTCGGGGTTTTCGAGACCGGTGGGCCAGTCACCGACCTTGTGGTCGTAGCTCACCGTGATAGGGTCGTTGGGGTCGAGGCCCACTACATGTCCGTTCTCTACAAAGACGCAGGGAACGCGGTCGACGGTAGCGGGGATGATGTATTCATAGTCAAAGCCGATGTCTTGGGTGTTCGGTTTGATGGAGTGGTTGAAGTCTGTACCGCCTTTAGGACCCAGGCCGAGGTGCCACTTGCCCACTGCTGCAGTGGCGTAGCCTTCTTCCTTGAACATATCGGCCATAGTGACGCAGGCGGTATCGATGATGAGTTCGGAATTGCCCGGAGCAATGCCGGTATTCTTCTGTCGCCAGGGATACATGCCTGTCAGCAGGCCGAAGCGGGAAGGGGTGCTGGTGGAAGAAGTGGCATAAGCGTTGGTAAACTGCATGCCTTGTCCGGCAAGGCGGTCAATGTTGGGAGTGCTTACTTTGGTGGCACCGTAACAGCTCAGGTCGCCGATACCCAGGTCATCAGCGATCAGATATACTACATTGGGCTTCTGCGGCGAGTGCTCCGAAGTCTTGTCTTTAGGTTGGCTTCCGCATCCCGCTATCAGGGCTGCACCGGGAATCAGAGACCACAAGGGGGAAAAATGCTTCATAGTTCTTTGACTTTAGATTGTAATTCTGAGGTCAAAGGTAAGAGGTTTTGTGGAATCGGGTGTATGAGGAAGTACAAGGGAAGGGAGAAAAAGTACAAACCGTATCATGCGATGGCTTGATGTACAATATTAAGATGTCTCTTCACTGTCTTCCGTACTTTCCTCTCCTCCATTCCCTCCTTTGCGGTAGGCCAGCGGGCTGACATGGTAAATGTCCTTGAAGCATTTGGAGAAATAGCGTGAAGAACTGAAACCTATCCGGTCCGCAATTTCAGTGATATTCAGTTCCGGATTGTTGCGCAGCATCAGAGCGCCTTTCTTCAGGCGGATGGTCAGGATAAAGTCATTCGGAGTCTGTCCGGTGATAGCCTTCAGCTTGGTGAACAGATTGGTGCGTGCCATTGCCATTTCACGGGCAAAGACGTTGACGTTGAACTCCGTATCGTCCAGATGTTGCTCGATGACTGTCATGGCGCGGTCCAGAATCTCTTTGTCTATGGGGTTGGTGGCAAGCATCTGTACAAAGGCTTGCGGTTGCTTGCTGAATTTCTCCTGCAGAAGGATGCGCGAGTTTACGAGGTTGTTGCAACGAGAAATCAATAGATTGGTGTTGAATGGCTTGGTGATATAGTCGTCCGCACCGATGCGCAGTCCCTCGATATTCTGTTCGATGGCAGTACGTGCCGTGAGCAGTACCACGGGAATGTGGCAGGTGTTGAAGTCACTCTTTATCTGTTTGCACAGTTCCGTTCCCGACATGTTGGGCATCACTACATCACTGACTACGATATTGGGCATTTCGCTACGCACCAGTGTAAGTCCTTCCGCTCCGTCGGCCGCAGTCAGTACTTCGTAGAACGGCTTGAAGATACCTGCCAGCATGTCGCGGATGGAGTCGTTGTCTTCCACTATCAGGATTTTTGCATCCGGGAGCCGTTTGATGGGAGCATTCTCTTCCAGCTCTGCCTTGAGCAAGGCATCGTTTTCCGGTTTGGGAATTTCTATTTGTTGCACACTGTCTGCATTCTTATTTATTTGCTCTTCGTCAAACTGTGCGTTCCCCAATTGCAGGTTTACGATGAAGCTGCTGCCTTTGCCCAGTTCGCTTTCCACACGGATGGTGCCGTGATGGAGCTCCACGATACCCTTTGTCAATGCCAGGCCGATACCCGTACCCGTCTTGCTTGCATCCGTAGAGTCCATTGGGTCTATCTGGTAGAAGCGGTCGAATATCTTGTCCACTTCCCGGGCATCTATGCCGCTGCCGGTATCGGTCACACGGATGACGGCATTGCTGCCTTCGGTCTTGATGCTGAGGGTGATGCTGTCTTCCGCCTTGGTATGCTTGACGGCGTTGGACAGCAGGTTGTTTATCACTTTCTGCATCTGTTTTTGGTCATACCACACTTCGAGGCTGTCTGTTTCCTTTTCGAAGTAGAGGCTGATTTGTTTGGCGCTGGCATATTCCAGGAAAAGCAGATAGTTTTCGTATAGGAAGTTCACGATGTTGTGTGGGCTTACCTTTATCTTCATGTGCCCTTGTTCCTGCTTGCGGAAGTCGAGCAGCTCGGTGATGAGTTCCCGTAGCTGTATGCTGTTCTTGTAGATGCCCAACACCTTGTTATATATGGCAGGCGTGAAGTTCTGGAGTTGCATCAGCGTTTCCACTTGTGCCACGATGAGCGTCAGCGGGGTGCGGAATTCATGGGAAATGTTGGTGAAGAAACGTAGCTTTGACTGGTTTAGGGCCTCTACGTCACGGATGTGCTTCTGTTCGTACTTCAGTGATTCACGCAACTTGATTCTTGACTTGTAGGTACGCACCAGATACCAGAGCAGGATTCCCGTCACTATCAAGTAGATAAGATAGGCAAGGGGAGTCTTGTAGTAGGGAGGCAACACGTGTATGGTCAGGTGGACTTGCGGACAAAGGCTCTCGTCTTTTCCGTTGGGCTTTATAATCAAGTTATAGGTTCCGGCGTTTAGGTTGGTATAAGTGATGTTGTGTAGTCCACGAGTGCTGTTCCAATCGTTGGAGAAGCCTTCCAGTTTATAGATGATGTCGTCTTTGTTGGCGGCTACATAGTTTGAAGTGGCGAACTCTATGCTGAACATGGACTGGTCAGCGTTGAGCGTAATCTCGGGGGTGCAGTACAAGGCTTGCTGCAGGATACCGGTCTCATCTCCCACTTGTATTTCCGTTCCGTTCACAATGAGGCGGGAGAGGATGATTTTGTAGGGTTTCGGCGTGAAGTTCAACTCCATTTCATGGAAGGAAATCATTCCCTGCGTGCCTCCCAGGAATATTTCTCCGTCACGGGTCACGCAAAGGGCATTCTCATTGACGGCAGTCATTGGGAAACCGTTTTCGGCACTGTAGTTCAGGAATGCCTTCTGTCGGTAGTCGAAGATGGAGAAGCCTTCGTTGGTGATGAGCAGCAGTTTGCCGCTGGTGGGGGATTCTTGCGTCTCGTAGATGCAGTTGCTGGAAAGACCGTTCTTCGCTTGGTCAAAGTTCTCGAAGTCGTTGCTGGCAGGGCGGTATAAGTCCAGTCCGCTGCCCGAAGTGGCGAACCACAGATTGCCTTTGCTGTCTTGGGTAATGTTGTTTACATTGTTGTTGCTGATGCTGTGTGGGTTGGCAGTATCATGGCGGTAGTTGGTCAGTTTGCCGGTATCGAAACGGTAGCTGAACACACCTTCGCCCGTGGCTGCAATCCAGAGCGTACCGTTGCTGTCGAAAGTGATGTCTGCCACCATCTTGATTCTTTTGCCTTCTTTGCTGTCCTGGAACAGTTGTTGGCATTTCCCGTTGGCAGGGTCGAAGAGGCAGATTCCGTTTTGGGTGGCCACTACCAGCTGGTGCTGATAAGGCACGATGTCGCGGATGATGTCGGAAGGCAGGGTTTCCGGATTGTCTGCTTCCATGCGGTAGTGTGTGAATCGGCCTGAGTGTATGTCCAGTCTGTTCAGTCCGCCCAGATGGGTTCCTATCCAGATGATGTCTTTGGAGGCATCATAATAGAGAGCCTTGATGTTGTTATGGGAAATGCTGTTGGGACCGCTTCCCGGGCGGAACCATTTGAATTCACGGGTACGGCGGTTGTAATAGTTCAGTCCGCCCCCTTCGGTGCCAATCCACAGATTGCCGTTCTTGTCTTCGATGGTGCGGCCTACAACCGGATTGCTCAGTCCTTTCTTTTCGATGGGCGAATACATATAGCGGCTGTATATCTCGTACTCGGGGTTGAAATAGTTGACGCCGCCAAAGTAGGTTCCCAGCCACAGCGTTCCTTGGTTGTCCTTTACGATGCACCAGATGGAAGAGTGTGTCAGTCCGTCGCTCTGGGCATCACTGGCAGTGTGGTTCTGGAAGAGTCCCGTACTTTTGTCATACCGGTTCAGACCGTTGAAGGTTCCAATCCAGATGTTTCCCAGATTGTCTTCACAGCAGGCTCGCACGAAGTTGGAAGAGATGCTGTAAGGGTTCTTTGCGTCGTATTCAAAGATTTCGATGGTTCCGTCGGTCTTTACATGGTGCAGCCCTTCTTTCCAGCTGCCAATCCATAACTCGCCTTCGCTGTCTTGGTATATGCTGGTGATGTTGCCTTTCAGGATGGGGTGGGTCAGCTCGTTCTTGTCCAGTTGCAGGCGGTATGCTCCGTTGGTGGTCGTTCCAATCCACATTTGTCCTTTGTCCAGATGCATACAGCAGATTTCCAGACTTTTTCCGGGAAGCTGGTAATAAAGGTCAAAGTTTCCGGTCTGCTCGTTATAGCGGTAGATTTCATTCTGTTTTCCGATGAAAAGGGCCTCTTTGTAATATATGCTGTGCACATTTCCTTGCAGCAGGGTGGTGAATCTTTGGGTGGCGAAATTGAACTCGGCTACTCCTTCCGTACAGAGCAGGTAGATTTTTCCGTTACGGTTGCCGACCATGCGTAGCACGGTGTTGCAGAAAAGGCTGTAAGGGTTGTTCTTCTGCAGCTTGTAAGTTTGTATGTCTTCTCCGTCATAACGGTTCAAGCCTTCTCGGGTTCCAATCCATAAAACACCGTTTTCATCGATGTAAAGACTGTTCACGGAGAATTGTGACAGACCGTCGTCGGTCGTCAGATGGTTGAAGGTGATGTTCTGCGCCTGCAGGGTTGCAGCAATCATGCTTACTGAAACAAGAAGCAGCCGGATGATAAACGTTCGCACTTTTCGGGTAGTTTTTAAGGTTTCAGTTACAAATATAGGTATATTTTGTACAAGACTTCTTATTTATTAGGCGGTTTTTGCGGTTATGTTTGGATAAATGTATAATTTTGGAAGCGCGCCGAACGATACTTGCCTTTTGGTATAAGGCAATCAGCGTATCTTTGTAAACAAATTAATTCATTTATTATCATGAAAGACCTTTTATCTATTGTATCTCATTTTCAAATGCAGGGTACAGTTCGTGAAATCAAGCCTTTAGGCTTAGGCCTGATTAACGATACGTACAAAGTGACCACTGCTGAGGCCGGTGCGCCGGACTATGTTCTGCAACGTATCAATCATGCCATTTTTCAGAATGTAGAGATGTTACAGTCCAATATCGAGGCTGTGACCAGGCATATCCGTAAGAAACTGGAAGAGAAAAGAGAGGCCGATGTCGAGCGTAAAGTACTTCATTTCATCCCCACGGCCGAAGGGAAAACCTATTGGTATGACGGTGAGAACTACTGGCGTATCATGACTTTTATTCCTCGTGCCAAGACTTACGAGACGGTAAATCCGGAATATTCCTATTATGCGGGAGCTGCCTTCGGTAATTTCCAGGCTATGCTTGCCGACATTCCAGATACATTGGGCGAGACAATTCCCGATTTCCACAACATGGAGTTCCGCTTGAAGCAACTCCGTGACGCTGTGGCTGCCGATGCGGCGGGACGTGTGCAGGAGGTGCAGTATTTTCTGGATGAGATAGAAAAACGTGCTGATGAAATGTGTAAGGCAGAACGCTTGTACCGTGAAGGCAAACTGCCCAAACGGGTATGCCACTGTGATACGAAAGTAAACAACATGATGTTCGACGAAGACGGTACGGTGCTTTGTGTCATCGACCTGGATACGGTGATGCCCAGCTTCATCTTCTCCGATTATGGCGATTTCCTTCGCTCAGGTGCCAACACGGGGTTGGAAGATGACAAGAATCTGGATAATGTGAACTTCAATATGGAAATATTCCAGGCATTTACCAAGGGTTATCTGGAATCGGGCAAATCCTTCTTGTTGCCGATAGAGATTGAGAATCTGCCTTATGCGGCTGCCTTGTTCCCATACATGCAGTGCGTACGCTTCCTGGCAGATTATATCAACGGTGATACTTATTATAAAATCCAGTATCCGGAGCACAATCTTGTTCGTACCAAGGCTCAGTTCAAACTGTTGCAGAGCGTGGAGGAACATACACCGGAGATGAAAAAGTTCATTGACTCATGTATCTGAAAAAGTATCTGATGACGATAGCAGCAGCTCTTTGCATGCTGCCGTTGTCTGCAATTAATCCCCAAAATAGTAAAATGAAAGAATTGAATGTAAAGAAAGTAAGTGTGGCCAATATACCGGTAGAGTCGGTTCCGGCTCTTCTGGATGAAGAGAAAGTGGCGTTTCAGCCCGTAAATACAGTGAATTGGGCTGCTTTTCCTTATGCTCCCAGTGTGGAGTTCCGCATAGCGCATACGGAAGATGCCATTCTGCTGCATTTCAAGGTAAGGGAAGCGAGTGTACGCGCAGTGGCAGGACACGATAACGGTCCGGTCTGGGAAGATGCGTGTGTAGAGTTCTTCTCTGTGCCTGCCGGTGACGGAGTGTACTACAATATGGAGTGTAATTGTGCCGGAACGCTGCTTATCGGGGCAGGTGCCGGACGTGGAAACCGCCAGCATGCCCCGCAAGAGGTGCTCGATAAAGTACAGCGTTGGGCTTCTTTGGGACGTGAGGCTTTCGACGAAAGAGTAGGTGAGTGTGCCTGGGAAGTGGCTCTGGTCATCCCTTATTCCGCTTTCTTCCTGCATGACATCACTTCGTTGGATGGAAAGACGCTCCGTGCCAATTTTTATAAATGCGGCGATAAGCTCCAGACTCCCCATTTCCTTTCATGGAATCCGATAGGTCTGGAGAAGCCGAACTTCCATTGTCCGGAGTTTTTCGGCACCCTGCATTTCGAGTAGTAGTAGAACAAAAAGTTACTCAACCTGCCCTCACCACTATCACTGTTTTCCTGAAACTCCCTATTCGTCGCCCTTCCAGGGGTGAGTGAGGGCAAATAAAAAGGGTGAGGGCAAATTTTACCCTCACCCTTCCGGGCGTACCCGGTTGCTTCCTGCTTCTTTCCCCGTCTTTTATAGGACAAGACAAACCATTGTCTACAGAAACAGTATAATAAATACCCTTTATATACTTAATCCGTTAGTTCACAACACTGAACACTTTGTTCCAGCATAGAGAACACTTTGTTTCAGTATAGAAAAACACTTTGTTTTCATATAATGGAACGAACTGTTTTGTTAAGGGAAACAAAGTGTTCTCTATAAGGAAACAAAATGTTTAGTTAAAGGAAACAGTTTGTTTTACTTAGCATACTGCTTGGAATGAGTGTGCATTAAAAAAGGATAAAGACTATGCAGGAACTATTGTAGAGGTATATAGAAAATGGCACGAACTACGCAGACTTGCAGAAAAGAATCTGTCCATCCATGATTGTCTGCGTGATTCGTGCCCGAAGAAGGGTGTTTACTTCACGATTCCTTTGGAATTCTTGATGAAGTTGATGATATTGTGTATCTCGTCACTCATCGGTACTTGGTCTTCAATCTTCTGCAAGGCATCCTGCACGCTGAAGTTTCCCTGGTATACCAGACGGTAGGCATTTACGATATGGCGCAATACACGTTCACTCACCTGGTGTTTGTGTTGAAGCACAGCAGCGTTGATACCGTGGTATTCTGCTGGATTACCGTTCATGATGATATAGGGCGGCACATCCTTTGATATGCGGCAGCCAGCTTGAATCAGTACCCAACTTCCAATGTGGCAGTATTGGTGCAGAATGACGTTGCTGCTCAGAATGGTGCAGTCGTCTATCTGACATTCTCCGGCTACGGTAGTCTTGATACCCAGTACACAATGGTTGCCTATCTGCACGTCGTGGCAGAGGTGTACACCATCCATCAGGTAGTTTTCATTGCCGATGCGGGTAGCGCTTTCTGCATGGGTGGCACGGCTGACAACCACGTTCTCGCGGATGTCGTTATTATCACCGATAATCAGCATGCTGTTCTCTCCCGTATAATGGAAGTCTTGCGGTTCGGCACCCAGAACGGCATTGTGATGTACCTTGTTCCCTTTTCCCATGCGGGTACCGTGCAGAATTTTTGCACCCGACATAATAATACAGTCATCACCGATTTCCACGTTCCCTTCGATAAATGCAAAGGGCTGGATGGTTACATTCTTGCCGATTTTTGCGGCAGAATCTACATAAGCTAACGGACTTATCATAGTAATTAGCGATTAATGATTAATGATTAGTGATAAATGGTCAGTGATTAGGATTTACTATTTCATTAATCGCTAATCACTAATCACTTATCGCTCATTTTATTCTCTTCCTCCTCCAAGCGCTTGATACAGGCTGATGACTGCCTGCATGCTGCTGAAGGTGTCGGATACTTCTGCAAGCTGTGCGCTGAGGTAAGACTGCTCGGCAGACAAGACTTCCAGATAGGTCGACGTGCCTAAGTTAAACAATTCTTTTGTATCTGAGGCAGCTTGGCGAGCAGAATTTACTTGAATAGTGCGTGAAACGGCTTTGTTCTTCTCCATTTGATACAGGTGCAGGGCGTTGCTCACTTCATTTCCGGCATTCAGTAGGGCGGTTTGGAACTGAATCTTAGCCTGCTCCTCTTGTGCCTTGGCTTGTTTCAGACGGGCAATGTTGGCACCGCGATAGAACAAGGGTTGCGTCAGCGAACCGATGGCAGAAGCCAGCAGTTTGCCCGGGTTGACGATACCTGCACCGGAGTTATTGGTCCAGCCTCCCGAACCGCTCAATGTAATCTGCGGGTAGAAGGCGGCACGGGCGCTATTGGTGTTATAGTAGTTGGCAGCCAGTGACATCTCGGCAGCTTTCACGTCCGGACGGTTGGATAGCAACTGCAAGGGGATACCTACTGAAAATTCCGTAGGAAGCTGTTGATCTTCCAGTACACCGCGTGCGATGCTCTGTGCCGGTTGGTGCAACATCAGGCAGAGAGCGTTTTCGGTTTCGCGTATGCTCTGGCGTATGTCGGGCAGTGATGCCATGACTTGAGCGTAGGCGGTGCGGCTCTGCTCTACGGCAGCAGAAGTGGTTCCGTAGATGCCTGCATCTTTCATGGCTTGCACGGTCTCCAAGTTCTTTTTCAGAATCTCGACGGTGCCTTCGGTGATTTGCAGTTGGCGGTCCAGCATCAGCAGGGTGTAGTACATGTTGGCTACACCGGCGATGACTTGCGTCTGAACGGCTTGTTCGTAGAATTGCGTCTGCTTCAAGCTAACCTTTGCTTGTCGCTTCGGGTTCAGCAATTGACCGAAGAGGTCGATTTGCCAGCTTGCGGTAACGGGCAGGGAGTAGATTTGTGTAGCCTTTCCCTTGTCCCAGCTGCTGACGGTTCCTTGCGGAGACAAGGCAAGCGTTGGAGCATAGGCAAGACGGGCAGACATCAGTGCGGCTTGTGCTTGTTTCACGTTCAAGGCGGCACTGCGCAGGTCACCGTTGTTGGTGAGTGCTTGCTCGATAAGTGTCTGCAGCTGCGGGTCTGTGAACACTTCTCTCCAAGGCAGATTACCGAAGTTGGCTGTATCTGCGGCTAATGTATCGTTCACGGACGCCGTGTCGCGATACAGTCCGGCAGTTGTTATGTCTTCGGGTCTGTCGTATGATTTGTAGATGTGGCAACTGCTCAATAAAGCAGTTGCGCACATCAGGCATATTATTTTCTTCATAATCGCTAATCGTTAATCACTATTTTGTATATTGTTCAATCTCAGGTTCTGCATCCGAGTTGTCCACATCTTCCCATTCCATCGGTTTGAATTTCTCCTGCAAGTACTGGAATGCCACGAACAGTGCGGGCACTATGAAGATTTGCAGAATCATACCGATTAACATACCGCCGATGGCAGACGTACCCAGCGTACGGTTACCGTTGGCACCCGCACCGGAAGCAAACATCAGCGGAAGCAGGCCGACAATCATTGCCAATGACGTCATCAAGATAGGACGCAGACGGGCTGCAGCACCCAATACGGCTGCCCAGGTGATACTCATACCCATTCTGCGGCGTTCGAGGGCAAACTCTACAATCAAGATGGCATTCTTGGCCAACAGACCCATCAACATGATGAGGGCAATCTGCATATAGATGTCATTGGACATCGTGCCCAGAATCATCTTCAGTGCCGGGATACTGCCCAATGTACCTATACCGCTTACAAAAAGGAAGCTACCCAGCAGACCGAACGGCACGGACAGCAATACGGATAAAGGTAGGATGTAACTTTCGTACTGGGCACTCAGCAACAGATAAACGAATACGAAGCACAATATGAAGATGAGTCCCGTAGTGCTTCCACTCGTTTCGGCCTCTTCACGCGCCATACCTCCCAGCTCGTAACCGAAACCGGCAGGCAGGTTTTCCTGCGCCACTTCGGCAATGGCTTGCAGAGCTTGACCGGAAGTGTAGCCTGATGCGGGAGCCACCATCACTTTCATGGAGGTGTAAAGGTTGAAACGGCTGATGACGTCAGGACCATATACTTTCTTGATGGAGATGAATTGCGTGATAGGTGCCATTTCGTTGCCGTTGCGCACCTTGATGCTCTGTAGTGTTTCCATATTCTTGGTAGCGTCAGGTTCGGCTTGTACCATTACGCGGTACATCTTACCGAAGCTATTGAAGTTGGAAGCATACAAACCACCGTAATATCCCTGCAAGGTAGTCAAGATGTCATTGGGGCTGATGCCTGCTTTCTTACAAGCGGCAGCATCAATGTCCAGCTGGTATTGCGGGAAGTGGGGGTTGAAGGATGTCTTGGCAGAGTTGATTTCAGGGCGTGCTTCCAGGGCTGCGGTATAGTTGTTCACCACGTCGAAGAAGTGGTTCAAATCACCACCCGTCTTGTCCTGCATGTTCAACTCGATGTCACTTGAAGCCGAGTAACCCGGAATCATAGGTGGAGCGAAGAACAATACCTGCGCTTCCTTGATAATCTTCTGGGCACGCATGTATAATGTGGCATAGACAATGGTAGAGTTCTGCATGGTGGAGCGTTCTTCCCAGTTCTTCAGCTTGATGATGATAGAACCATAGGAAGGACCTTGTCCACCCAGAAAACTATAACCGGAAATGACGGTACGCGATTCTACTGCAGGGTCGGCAGCAACCAGACTGTCTACGCGATTCAGAACCTCTTGAGCACGTTCTTGTGAAGTGCCGGGAGGCAAAGTAACGGCACCCATAATGGTACCGGTATCTTCGTTGGGCACCATACCGGTAGGAGTAATCTGCATGAAAACACCCAGCAATACGATGGAACCGATAACCAATCCTGCCGATAGCCATCGTTTTTGGATGAAGAACAGCACTTGTTTCTTATACTTGCCCAAGATACCGTTGTATGAGTCATTGAAGGAGTGTTTGAACTTGTCGGTAGTCATGCCTGCCAACGCCAGCACACTGATGATAATCATCAAGCTGCACAGAATGGGGTGTTCGCTGAAGCTGAACAGACCGAAAATCATGCCCAGAATAGCTACCGTCACGAAGAGCAACGTGATACCTGGGCGCATCAACCGACCGAGAGAGTCGACATAACGAGCAAGCATAATCTTGCGCGCTTCCTTGGCGGCAACGCCTACACGCTCTTTCAGACTTTCGTGTCCTCCATTATGAGGTTTCAAGAAGATAGCACACAGAGCAGGACTCAGGGTCAAGGCGTTCAAAGCCGAGAAACCGATAGCAATAGCCATGGTCAAACCGAACTGACGGTAGAAAGTACCTGCTGTACCTCCCATGAAGCTCACAGGGACGAATACGGACATCATGACCAGCGTAATGGAGACGATAGCGCCGCCCAACTCACTCATGGCGTCAATGGAAGCTGTACGGGCTGATTTGTAACCCTGGTCCAGCTTGGCATGGACGCCCTCGACGACGACGATGGCATCATCGACCACAATCGCAATGGCAAGTACCATGGCCGAAAGGGTCAGCAAGTTGATACTGAAACCGATCAGCTTCAATACGAAGAAGGTGGCAATCAATGCCACGGGAATGGCGATGGCGGGAATCAACGTAGAACGCATATCCTGCAGGAAGATATACACCACGATGAACACCAGGATAAAGGCTTCGATCAATGTCTTGATTACCTCATGGATAGAGGCGAAGAGGAAGTCGTTGGCACTCTGTGCAATGTTTATCTTCAAGCCGGCAGGCAGTTTGCTGGAATAGTCGTCCAGCAGGGCCTCGATATCCGAGATGGTTTGTGTGGCATTACTGCCTGCCATCTGGAAAATGATGCAACATACGGCTTTATGTCCGTTAACCATATTGTTGAATCCATATGACAGACGACCCAGTTCCACATTTGCTACATCCTTCAGACGGAGTATTTCACCGTTTTCCAAAGCTTTGATGACAATGTTCTCGAACTCTGTAGTCTGTTGCAGACGTCCTTTATAGCGCAGGGTATATTGGTAAGTTTGGTTACCGCGCTCACCCAACTGGCCGGGAGCCGCTTCGATGTTCTGTTCGCTCAAGGCGGCAACCACATCGTTGGGGATAAGTTTGTATTGGGCCATTACATCAGGTTTCAGCCAGATACGCATGGAGTAGTCCTGTCCCAATACCATG
Organism: Bacteroides sp. AF25-5LB; assembly: GCF_003602965.1. Taxonomy (NCBI): domain Bacteria; kingdom Pseudomonadati; phylum Bacteroidota; class Bacteroidia; order Bacteroidales; family Bacteroidaceae; genus Bacteroides; species Bacteroides sp. AF25-5LB. The sequence continues at coordinate 131,922 of NZ_QTMC01000008.1, read as the reverse complement.
GCATCACCCACACCGTTGACACGTTTCACCTCAGGGATAAGGTTGATGTTGGCGTAGTTTTCCAGGAACTCGATGTTGTACTGGTCTTTTTCATCATAGATGGAGAATACCATCAACATGGAAGTCTGGCGTTTACGGGTGGTTACACCGATTTTGGTAACTTCGGCAGGCAGCAAGCCTTGTGCCATGGAAACGCGGTTCTGCACGTTCACCGCTGCCATATCGGGGTCGGTACCTTGCTTGAAGTAGATGGAGATGTCGCCCGAACCGCTGTTGGTGGCGCTCGAACTCATGTACATCATATTTTCCACACCGTTAATCTGGTCCTCCAACGGAGCGATAACGGAGTTCAGCACCGTTTGGGCATTGGCACCTTGGTAAGTTGCACTTACCGATACGGTAGGGGGGGCAATGTCCGGGTATTGGGTGATAGGCAAGGTCGCCAGACCAATAACTCCTAAGATTACTATCAGGATGGAAATTACCGTTGATAGTACCGGACGGTTAATAAATCTATCTAGTTTCATTTTATTTAGTGATTAGGGGTTAGTGATTAGTGATAAGCTCGTGTGATATAATGGCGCAGCCGCTTATCATTAATCACTAACCGTTAAACATTAATTGAATGCCGTTTGAATGTTACCTTCTTTCTGGTCTTTCAAGGCCTTCTGGTATTCGGCTTCCTTTTCAGCAGGCGTAATAGGTGTGATGGATTGTCCGTCCTTCAGGTTCTGTACCCCTTCGATAACGATTTTATCGCCTGCTTTCAAACCTTCCGTCACGTAATAATACTTGCCATCGTCTAAGCTGAACACTTTGACTTCGGTATTTTTCAACGTATTGTCCGGTTGCAGAACGAAAACGAACTGCTTGTCCTGGATTTCGGTAGTGGCGGCCTGTGGAATCATGATGACATCATGCAAAGGGTTGGGGAATACCACATTGCCGGTGCTTCCGCTACGCAACACGTTGTGCTTGTTGGGGAAGAGGGCACGCATGGTTACCGAACCGGTAGTTTGGTCAATGACTCCGCTGATTGTCTCCACGCGGCCACTGTCGGCATACATGGTTCCGTCGATGAGCTGCAACTGTACATCCGGCATCTTTTCCAGAATTTCCTTGATGCTGCCGCCTTCACGAATTTGTGACAAAAGTTGGCGTTCGGTCATGGAGAAATAGGCGTACATTTCGGAGATGTCGGCAACGGTAGTCAGCGGGCTGGCTACGGAAGGACTAACTAGGCTACCTACGCGGTAGGGAATGCTACCTACTACACCGTCACTGGGGCTGGTTACACTAGTGTATGACAAGTTGTTCTTGGCATTGACCAATTGGGCATTGGCTTGTGCTAGTTGCGCCTTTGTCTGTGCCAGTTGGTTTTCGGCCATTTGCAAATCGTAGTCACTGATGATGTTTTTCTTGTTCAGTTCACGTTTGTTGTTTACAGTCAGTTCTTGTGTGTTTACGGCAGCTTTGGCTGTTTCAACAGCAGCTTTGGCCGAATTTACGGCTGCCTGATACTGTACGGGATCGATGCTGAACAACACTTGTCCTTTGCGTACTGTTGCGCCTTCGTCGACGTGCAATTTTGTGATGAAACCGCTCACCATCGGGCGAATTTCTACATCTTGTTTACCCTTGATAGTAGCAGGGTAGCTGTTTGTCAAGTTGGCAGTGGTGGTTTTTGCCTCAATCACTGCAAATTCGGGAGCTTTACCCGTTCCTTTGTCGCCTTGTCCGCAACTGCTGAGCAGTGCCAGGCAACATGCCAATAATACTAATCTACTCTTCATACTCTTTTTGTTCTCTGTATAATTTTATATTCTTCTTTTTTCGATTCTTGAAAGGCGTTTTGGTGTGCAATTCATAATTTAGAAATAAGGCAGGAAAAAGAAAACTGAATACTCCTATTCAGTTTTTCGTCTGCAAAAATATTCTTTTCTTAGTATATAAGGTGTGAAACAGTTCCTTTTTTAACTATGTTTCATACATAGATGAGAACAAAAGGACATTTTTTGATTAAAATACTGTAAAGCATACCGCTAATTGGCAGATAACCTTTATTTTTGCAGCATGTTAGAACGTAAACGCCATACTAAAATGAGGCCGCTTTTCCGCAGGTTGTTGGGGGGTGTTGCCATAGCTGCCGCACTGTATTCTTGTGCCAGTGTGGGCCGTATTGAAGGAGGACCTTATGATGAGACTCCTCCGCGTTTTATTTCCGGTACTCCCACGCCCGGTGCACTCCATCACAATAAAAATAAACTTTCCATTGAGTTCGATGAATTTATCAAGCTTGACAAGCCGAATGAGAAGATTGTAATATCCCCTCCGCAGGTGCAGCAGCCCGAAGTTAAGTCTAATGGGAAGAAGGTGGTCATCACCCTGCAGGATACATTGAAACCCAATACCACTTATACATTCGATTTTGGTGATGCCATCCAGGACAATAATGAGGGGAATCCCTTAGAGAATTTTTTCTATTCTTTCTCTACGGGCGACCGCCTCGACTCTATGGCTGTGGCCGGCACAGTGCTGAATGCGGCTAATCTTGAACCGGTGAAAGGGATGCTGGTCGGCCTGCATGCCAATCTGACCGACTCTGCTTTTACCAAACTTCCTTTTGAGCGGGTGGGGCGCACGGACAGTCGCGGACGCTTTTCTATCCGTGGAGTGGCTCCCGGCAAGTATCGCATCTATGCCTTGCAGGATGCCGACCAGAATTTTACCTATTCTCAGCCGACGGAAGTGATAGCTTTCAATGATTCCATCATCATTCCTTCCATGGAAGAACGCATGCGCCAGGATACGACCTGGATAGACTCGCTGACAGTAGATACGGTTGTAGAACGTCAATATACCCACTACCTGCCAGACGATATCCTGTTGCGTGCTTTCAAGGAGCTTTCCTTCTCGCAGCGTTTCTTGAAGGCCGAACGGTTGACTCCGGAGAAGTTTTCGCTCTATTTCACTGCTCCGGCAGACACGTTGCCTTTATTGAAAGGATTGAACTTTAATGAGGAAGATGCGTTTGTTATAGAACAGCCTACCGGCCGGAACGATACGATTCATTATTGGATAAAGGATTCCCTGCTCTATAAGCAGGATTCCCTGAAAATGAGTATCACCTATTTGTATACGGATAGCCTGAAACAACTGGTGCCCCGTACCGATACTTTGAATGTGTTGGCGAAGTTGACATACGACAAGCAGCAGAAACAGAAGCAGGAAGCGAAGGAAAAGGAACAGAAAGAGCATGAGAAGAAAAAGAAGAAGTTGAAAGAAGGTGAGGTGGAAGAGCCCGAGCCGACGGAATTCCTGGCTGTAGATGTGTATGCCCCTTCTGCAATTGATGTATATGATTATCTTACTCTGTCGTTTACGGAACCGGTGGCAAGCATAGATACCGCCGCTTTCCATCTGAAACAGAAAGTGGACTCGTTGTGGCAGGATATCCCGTTCGACTTTATGCGCGACTCTTTGGACTTGAAGCGTTATAATCTGTTTGCCGAATGGGTACCCGGTGGAAGCTATACATTTGAAGTGGATTCTGCTGCCATACGTGGGTTGTACGGGTTGTTTTCCGATAAGATAAAGAAGGACTTCAAGGCCAAGAAGCTGGAAGAGTACGGGCAGATATTCTTTAATGTGCATGGAGCAGACTCTCTGGCTTTTGTGGAACTGCTGGACGGTCAAGACAAAGTGCTGCGCACGGTGCCGGTGGTGGATGGGAAAGCCGATTTCTATTTTCTCAATCCGGGCAAATATGGAGCGCGGCTGATAAATGATACGAATGGGAATGGCGTCTGGGACACAGGGAATTATGCCGAGAAGCGCCAGCCTGAAATGGTTTACTATTATCCGATGGTTTTGGAGCTTAAGGCAAACTTTGATTTGACGCAGGAATGGAATATTAAGGCCAAGTCTCTGGATAGGCAGAAACCGGACGAACTAAAAAAACAAAAGCCAGATGAAGACAAGAAAAAGCAAAACAGGAACAAAAATAACCGCAGTGGCAATAGCAGCCGCAATAGTGGTAGGGGCTATAGCTATTAGGCGGAAGCAATTGTTCGTTCTATTGATGGTGGGAGCAGTCTGTTTGGGAGCCTCCCAGTCTGTTCAGGCCCAATGTGCTGCAAAGAATGAAGCTTTTCAGTCGGGCGAGCACGTCATGTACGATTTATATTTCAATTGGAAGTTCATTTGGAAGAAGGTGGGGCTGGCAAGCCTCACTACCAATGCCACGACTTACCATTCCGAGCCTGCATTCCGCTTTAACTTGCTTTGTGTAGGCAGTAAAAAGACCGATTTTTTTTTCAAGATGCGCGATACGCTGACTTGTTATGTCAGCGACAAGTTGGAGCCACTCTATTTCCGCAAAGCGGCAGAGGAGGGAAGCCGCCATACGGTGGACGAGGCCTGGTTCTCCTACTCGGACGGACTGGCGAATGTAAAGCAGAGACGCACTTGGCACAATCCCGTGCGTGAGGCTCAGGAGATGGAATACAGTGATAGTCGCTGCATCTTCGATATGTTGAGCATTTTGGCGCAGGCACGCTCCTATGACCCTAAAGACTACAAGGTAGGGCAGAAGATACTCTTTCCCATGGCCACGGGGCGCAGGGTAGAAGAGCAGACGTTGATTTACCGCGGCAAGGAGGAGGTCAAGGCGAATAACGACACCATTTACCGCTGCTTGGTATTCTCTTTTGTAGAGTACAAGAAAGGTAAGGAGAAGGAGGTCATCACCTTCTTCGTATCCGATGATAAGAACCACCTTCCCATTCGCCTGGACATGTATTTGAATTTCGGTTCGGCCAAGGCATTCTTCAAGAGTGTCCGGGGCAACCGCTATCCGATGACGTCTGTGGTAAGGAAAAAGTGATGTTATCCCCTTTTCTAAATACACTGGATTCGAAAGTGGCAATCAGTTTTCCCTCCTGGTTGGTGACGTCGATCTGGTAATATCCGGTGGTGCGGCCGATGTAGCGTTCGCGCGCTTCGGCATACAGCACATCGCCCGGTCCGCTGCTGCGCAGGAAGGTGATATTGGACGAAAGAGAGAAGGCCAATGTTCCGTGGGAGTTGGCTGCTGCTGCCAGTGCCAGGTCGGCAAGGGTGAAGATGGCACCCCCTTGCGTACGGCCTCCCGCATTGAGATGCTCTGCCGTGATAACCAGGCGTGCCTTGCTGTATCCTTCCTTTATTTCTATCAGTTCTACGCCTGCATTCGTGGCGAAGCGGTCGTTCTTGAAAAACTCTTGTGCGGTCATGAGGGGTAATGATTAATGTTTAGTGATTAGTGATTAATGGGTGGAAAATATGTGCTTCCGGACGCAAAAGTAACGATTTTAGCCATTAATTGAATTATTTAGGCGGGTCAAATCTGTACGCTTGCCCTACTTTTGCAGCAGGAAAAATCATAAACTCTTAATAAATAAATCCCTTATTATGAAAACAGTCCTCACTACATTGGGAATCTCCCTCCTTGTATTGGCAGGTTGCGCAGGGCAAAAGCAGGCTGAAAGCAACTTTATCCAAGAAAACATTGATAATGCTGTGGCTCAGGAGACAATTCAGACAGACATTATCGAGAAATCTGGTAAAATCCTTAATCCCCGCACCATTGATAAGGATGGGAACATTGTCTATGTACCTATCGACGATTGGTGTTCCGGTTTCTTCCCCGGTAATATCTGGCATATGTACGAGCTGACCGGTGACCAGAAGTGGCTGCCGCTGGCAGAGAAGTATACCGAGGATTTGGATTCGATACAATACCTTACCTGGCACCATGATGTGGGATTTATGATTGGCTGCAGTTACCTGAACGGATACCGTTTTGCGGGTAAGGAAGAGTACAAGCCGGTCATCATACAGACGGCCAAATCGTTGTCTACCCGTTTCCGCCCTGCAGCAGGCGTACTTCAATCATGGGATGCAGATAAGGGATGGCAGGCTGAACGTGGCTGGAAATGTCCCGTTATCATTGATAATATGATGAACCTCGAACTGCTGTTCGAAGCTTCCAGGCTGTCCGGCGACTCCACTTTCTACAACATAGCCCGGAAGCACGCCGATACGACTATGGCTAACCATTTCCGTGAGGACAACAGCTGCTATCATGTGGTGGATTATGACCCCGAAACCGGTGAAGTCCGTAAGAGACAGACTGCACAAGGCTATGCCGACGAGTCTGCTTGGGCACGTGGACAAGCGTGGGCCTTGTATGGCTATACCATGTGCTATCGCTATACACACGATGCCAAATACCTGGAACAGGCTGAAAAGGTCTACAACTTTATCTTCAACAACAAGAATCTTCCGGAAGACTTGGTTCCCTACTGGGATTTCGATGCCCCCAATATCCCGAATGAACCTCGCGATGCTTCGGCAGCTGCCTGCACGGCGTCCGCCCTTTACGAGCTGAGCACTTATCTGCCGGATAAGGGATACAAGGAAACCGCTGACCGGATTATGGAAAGCCTCGCTTCTCCTTCTTATCGTGCTAAGGTGGGTACCAACGGCAACTTCATCCTGATGCACTCTGTGGGCAGTATTCCTCACGGTGCGGAGATTGATGTACCGTTGAACTATGCCGACTATTACTTCCTGGAAGGATTGATGCGTAAAAGAGACTTGGAAAAATGAAAACTCAATTAAATATTTTGTTAGGTGGTTTAGGTTTGTTCGCCTTGCAGGGCTGTAAAGCCCCGCAGGCAGAACAATCCGTCCGGCCGAATGTCATTTACGTTTTTCCCGACCAATACCGTAACCAGGCGATGGAGTTCTGGGGCCAGGAAGGTTTTCGGGAGAAAGTGAACTTTCGGAATGACCCGGTGCATACCCCACGCTTGAATGATTTTGCCCGGGAGTCGGTGGTATTGACATCTGCCATGAGCAACTGCCCGTTGAGCAGTCCCCACCGTGGTTCTCTGTTGACGGGAATGTATCCTAATAAGAGTGGTATTCCATTGAATTGCAATTCGAGCCGTCCCATCAGCTCCCTGCGTGAGGATGCTGTGTGTGTGAGTGATGTTTTCTGCAATGCCGGATATGACTGCGCCTACTTTGGCAAACTGCATGCCGACTTTCCTACCCCCAACGACCCCGAACGTCCCGGACAGTATGTGGAAGACCGCGTACCTGCATGGGATGCCTATACGCCGAAAGAACGTCGTCATGGGTTCAATTACTGGTATTCTTACGGTACCTTCGACGAACACAAGAATCCGCATTACTGGGATACGGAAGGCCGTCGCCACGACCCGCGCGAGTGGTCACCGTTACACGAATCGGGCAAGGTGGTGTCTTATCTGAAGAACGAGGGGAATGTACGCGATCCGAAGAAACCTTTCTTCATTATGGTAGGCATGAATCCTCCCCATAGTCCGTACCGTTCTTTGGACGACTGTATGGAGGAAGATTTCAGTCTCTATAAAGACCAGCCTCTGGACAGCCTGCTCGTCCGTCCGAATGCCGACTCCAAGATGCTCAAGGCAGAGAGTGCACGCTACTACTTTGCTTCTGTGACGGGTGTCGACCGTGCTTTCGGTCAGATACTTGATGCCTTGAAGGAACTCGGGCTGGACAAGAATACCATTGTCGTGTTTGCCTCCGACCATGGAGAGACCATGTGTAGCCAGCATACGGAAGACCCGAAGAATTCCCCGTACTCCGAGTCCATGAACGTTCCTTTCCTGGTGCGTTTCCCCAATAAGATTAAACCCCGCGTGGACGACTTGATGCTTTCCTCGCCGGACATCATGCCTACCTTGTTGGGCCTTGCCGGCCTTGCCGACTCTATTCCGGCTGAGGTGCAGGGACGCAACTATGCACCGCTTTTCTTCGATGAAAAGGCAGATATTGTACGTCCTACCGGTGCTCTTTACATCCAGAACTTGGATGGTGAGAAGGATGCGGAAGGTATGGTCCGTTCTTATTTCCCTTCATCGCGCGGCTTTAAATCGGCGCGCTATACGCTGGCGCTCTACATTGATCGCGAAAACCATACGCTGGTCAAAAGCTTGTTGTTTGACGATGAAAAGGATCCGTATCAGATGAATAACCTTTCTTTGGAAGAAAACCAAGAAGTCGTAAAAGACCTTTGCGCAGAGATGGGCAAAGTATTGAAAGAGATTGATGACCCTTGGTATAAGGAAGGCATCTTGAAGGATATGATACCTTATTGATTGGAAATGGGTTATAGATAATCCTCCATAAATTGTTTGAACGTTTTTTGCGACCCGCTTCGACTGATAGTGAACTATTTGTCGGAGCGGGTTGTTTGATTCAGAATAGAATAAATTTACCAATACGTATTTAAGTAAATGATGGAGATGAAGTATAGACTATGGGCTTGTCTGTTGTTTTTGCCGATGGTTCTTTGGGCGTCCGGGCGTCCGAAAGTGGCTGTCGTACTCAGTGGGGGTGGCGCCAAAGGGACGGCGCATATCGGTGCTCTGAAAGTAATTGAAGAAGCGGGTATCCCTATAGATTATGTGGTAGGTACCAGTATGGGGGCCATTGTGGGAGGTTTGTATTCTATCGGATATACCCCGCAGCAATTGGACAGTATGGTGAATGCCCAGAACTGGAAATTCCTACTCTCGGATGCACCCAATCCTAAGGATGTGTTGCTGGACGACCGGTTGAAGTCGGAGCGCTATGTACTCTCTATTCCATTTTCTTTGAAATCTGCCGCTGTTTCGGATGCGGGTATCATAAAAGGGAAGAACCTGGCACGTTTGTTCTCCACGTTGACAGAAGGTTACCAGGATTCCGTGGATTTTAGCCGTCTTCCTATTCCGTTTGCCTGCGTGTCGGAAAATCTGGTGAATGGTAGTGAAGTCGTGTTCCGTGAGGGAATACTGGCCACTGCCATGCGTTCCAGCATGTCCATTCCCGGTGTGTTTGCTCCGGTAGACCTGGATGGAATGGTGTTGGTGGACGGTGGAATGGTGAATAACTATCCGGTAGATGTGGCGCTTGCCATGGGGGCCGACTACATTATCGGGGTGGATGTGCAGAGTCCGCTGCTTAAGGCTTCCGAGCTGAAATCGGTGAAAGACATCTTCGGACAAATCATCAATCTGCAAGGAGAGAAGAAATATCGTGAGAATCTGCGTAATACCGACGTACTGATAAAGGTGGATGTCTCCGGCTATTCGGCTGCAAGTTTTACCAAAGAGGCCATCGACACTCTGATGGTGCGGGGAGAACGTGCTGCCATGGACAGTTGGGACGGACTGCTTGCCCTAAAACAGAAGCTGGGGCTTGCAGGCGATTATCAGCCTCGCCGTCCGGGACCTTTCCGCTTACCCGGCGTGGCTGTTGATAGGGAGATTCCCGTTGATTCCCAAATAGCCGCCCCTGCTGTGCGGGAGAACAAGCTGAATGTCGGTTTTCGCTTTGATACAGAAGAACTGGCGGCGTTGCAGGCAAATACGGACTTCTATTTCGGCCGGCAGCGCGAGTCGCTGGTCAGCCTTACTGCCCGTCTGGGCAAGCGTACACTGGCACGACTCGGATATAGTTACCAGTGGGACGGTGGATGGCAGGCGGGACTTGCCTATCAGTTCGACTATAAAGATATGAATATTTACAATGAAGGCAAACGGGCGCTGGATTTGACTTTTACACATCAACTGGTCCGTATGGGGGCGGCGAAGGACTGGAACAATATCCAGGTCAGTCTGGGCATTGACTTTGATTACTACCACTATCATGATTTGCTGTCGCTCGACCCGTTAGCTTCGGCACTGTTTGAGAATTCGTCCTTATTCAGTTACTTTGCCGGACTTGTGTTCAACAACTTGAATGAGAGGAGCGCCCCTACAAAAGGGATGTCGTGGGCGGTATCCTACCATCTCTATACGGATAACCTCTTCCAGTATAAGGACAACAATCCTATTTCTGTTTTCGATGCCCGTTGGCAGGGATGTTTCTCTCCGTCGAGTAAGCTCACTGTCACTCCTTCGTTTTATGGACGCGTATTGTCCGGAAGCGGTAATTATCCTTTTGCCATCATTAATATGGTGGGGGGAACCATACCGGGGCGCTATATGCCACAGCAAATACCGTTTACGGGCATCAACCGTGCGGAACTGTCACAAGCCGCACTGCTGGTTGCAGGGCTGAACCTCAGACAGCGTATCTTGAAAAACCAGTATATATCAGTGATGGGCAGTTATGGGCGAAACTCCGGGAAGTTTCATCAGATTCTTGACTCTTCCGAATCGGCTGATATGGCAGGGGTAGGCATCGGCTATATGTACAAGAGTTTTCTGGGACCAGTGGAGATACAGTTGAACTGGTCTAATCAGACGAAGAAACTAGGGTGGTATGCTGGGTTCGGATTCGTATTCTAACGAGGATATATCAAAATATTACATGGATTTTATTTTCAGACAAAAGAACAGAAGAACAAGAGAAAAATATATTCTTTTGTTCTTCTGCCTAAAACTTAGCCCAATCTGTATGATTCTGCGGTGAGTTATGATACTTTCATTATTTATTCAGCTTCCATTCGCTTCCGTCCTTACCGTCTTTAATCTCGAAACCGAGTGCGGTGAGTTCATTACGGATTTTGTCGGATGTGGCCCAATCTTTGTTGGCTTTTGCCTTTGAACGCTCTTCCAATAGCATGTCCACTACTTTGCCGAAGGCGGCTTCACGCTCTTCGTTGGAGGCGTTGTCTTCTTGTAATCCTAAGATGTCGAAGCAGAAGAGGTGGAAGGTTTCCTTCAATTCTTTCAGGTCTTCGGCTGTGATGGAATCGTTTCCAGCCAGGATATTGTTTACCATCTTGGCGCCGTCGAAGAGGTGGGCGATGACAATCGGTGAGTTCAAGTCATCATTCATGGCTTCGTAACACTTGGCACGCAGGGATTTCACATCTATGGTGGAGGTTGCAGCAGGGGTAATCTTGTCCAGTCCATGTACAGCATCCATCAGCCTTGCCAATCCCTTTTCGGCGGCTTGCAGCGCTTCGTTGCTGAAGTCTACCGTACTGCGGTAGTGGGCTTGCAGGGTGAAGAATCGGATGGTCATTGGGCTGTAGGCTTGCTCCAGCATGGGGTGCGTGCCTTTGAAGAGCTCTTCCAATGTGATGAAGTTACCGTAAGACTTACCCATTTTCTGTCCGTTCACGGTCAGCATGTTGTTGTGCATCCAATAATGTACCATATCTTCTCCTTGGGAAGCTACGGATTGTGCAATCTCGCATTCGTGATGCGGGAAGATAAGGTCCATACCGCCACCATGAATGTCGAAGTGCTCGCCCAAGTATTTCTTTCCCATGGCTGTACATTCGGCGTGCCAGCCGGGGAAGCCGTCGCTCCACGGGGAAGGCCAACGCATGATGTGTTCCGGTTGCGCACATTTCCAGAGAGCAAAGTCTGCGGGATTGTGCTTCTCGCTCTGTCCATCCAGTTCGCGGGTGGTGTTGAGAACATCATCCAGGTTGCGTCCGGAGAGCTTGCCGTAGTGATGGTCCTTGTTGTATTTTTCTACATCGAAATAAACGGAACCTTCACTTTCATAGGCATATCCGTTCTTCAATATCTCCTTTACAAGTTCTATCTGTTCGATGATGTGGCCGCTGGCATGTGGCTCGATACTGGGAGACAGCACATTCAATGCATCCATCGCCTTATGATAGCGGTTGATGTAGTACTGTGCCACTTCCATTGGTTCCAGTTGTTCCAGACGGGCTTTTTTCGCAATCTTGTCTTCACCTTCGTCGGCATCGTGCTCCAGATGGCCCACGTCGGTAATGTTGCGGACATAGCGCACCTTGTAGCCGATGTGCGTCAGGTAGCGGAACAGCAGGTCGAAAGTGATGGCAGGGCGTGCATGTCCCAAGTGCGGGTCACCGTACACGGTCGGTCCGCAGACATACATGCCTACATGCGGTGCATGCAGCGGTACGAACAGCTCTTTTTTTCTATTTAAAGTGTTGTAAATGGTCAGTTGATGTTCCATAACAGTTGATTATTAGTTCTTTTAGGAGTACAAAGGTATAATAAATCTGTGAAAATCTATAATGATATTCTGTTTTATAAGAGTAAATGCAACGGATTTCACCTTCGTTTATTACTTTTGTATCCATGAAGTCAGATAAACGTGTATTGCTTGGCATGAGTGGCGGCACGGATAGCTCCGTGGCCGCCATGAGGTTGCAGGAAGCCGGTTATGAGGTGACTGGCGTGACTTTCCGTTTCTATGAGGCAGGAGATGAGACCGGGTATCTGGAAGATGCACGGGCTCTGGCCCTGAAGCTGGGGATGAAACACATTACCTATGATGCACGCGAGCTTTTCCGTTCGCGTATTATCCGCTATTTTGTGGAAGAGTATCTAATGGGGCGCACTCCCGTTCCTTGCACGGTCTGCAATAATGAGCTGAAGTGGGTGCTGTTGGCTAAAATAGCCGATGAAAAGGGAATTTATTGGATTTCTACCGGACATTATGTGCGCAAGGTCTTGTCCGGAGCAAAGTATTATATAGCTCCTGCCGCGGATAAGGACAAAGACCAGACTTTCTTTCTATGGGGGTTGAAGCAGGACATCCTGCAGCGTATGTTGCTTCCGATGGGAGATATTACGAAAAATGAGGCGCGCTCGTATGCGGCGGAGCGTGGTTTCGAGCAAGTGGCTGCAAAGAAAGACAGTATGGGGGTGTGCTTTTGCCCTTTGGATTACCGTTCCTTTTTGAAGCGTGAGGTTCCTGAAACACTATTACCCGGTAAAGGTAGATTCGTCGATGAAAAGGGGGATTTCTTGGGATGGCATGAGGGCTATCCGTTTTATACCGTAGGGCAACGTAGGGGCTTAGGTATCCATCTGAACAAGGCTGTTTTTGTGAAAGAGACAAGAGTGGAAAGCAATGAAGTTGTTCTTGCTCCACTATCTTCCCTCTACAAGCAGGAAATGTGGCTGGGAGAGTGGAACCTGGTGGAGAACAGCCGCGTGCTGGGTGCAGACGAGGTTATCGTGAAGATACGCTACCGTAAGCAGGCAAACCACTGCAAGGTAAGTCTTACAGTGGAGGGACTACTGCATGTCCGCTTGATAGAGCCGCTCGAATCTATTGCGCCAGGGCAGGCAGCGGCTTTTTATGATGAAAGCGGTCTGCTGCTGGGCGGTGGAATTATTTTGTGATAAAATCTGCTTTTATATTTTGTTATTTATTAAGCTTCAGCATTTCTTCTATGTATTCCCTTGTGTTGCTGAGTCGGGGTACTTTATGTTGTCCACCGAGTTTCCCCTTGCTATCCAGCCAATCGTGGAAGAGGTTGGGACGGGCGACGATGATTTCCAGTGGTTGCAGTGCCAGGTTATTCTGTCTTTTAGCTTCATAGTCGGAGTTTACCTCTTTCAGGGTGTCGTCCAATACTTTGGCGAACTTCTCCAGGCTGTCCGGCATTTGTGCAAATTCTATCAGCCACTGGTGGCGGCATTTAGCATTCCGGTCCATAAAGACTGGGGCGGCAGAATAATCTATGACCCGTGCATCGGTTTCGGCACATGCTCTGGCAAGTCCTCTTTCCGCATTGTCCACAATCAGCTCCTCGCCGAATGCGTTGATAAAGTGCTTGGTACGTCCGGTGATGACGAACTTATAGGGATTCTTCGATGTAAACTTCACTGTATCCCCAATCATATATCGCCATAAACCGGCAGAAGTGGAGATTACCATGGCGTAGTTCTTGTTCAGTTCCACCTCTTCGAGGCAGAAGGTACGCGGATTCTCCTTGCCTACATCTTCCAGCGGGATGAACTCGTAAAATATACCGTAGTCAATCATCAGTAACATGGCAGGATCGGTAGGGTCGTTCTGAGTTCCGAAGTAGCCTTCGGATGCATTGTAAGTCTCTACATAATGCATCTTGCTGCTGCGGACCACGTCTTTGTATTGCTCGCGGTAAGGAGTGAAGGCAACGCCGCCGTGGAAGAACACCTCCAGATTGGGCCATATCTCCTCAAGGCTCTGCTTTTCTGTCTTTTCCAATATATGTTTGATGAGTACAAGCATCCAGGACGGTACACCGGAAAGGTTGCTGACGTTTGCATGGATGGTTTCGCGGGCGATGGCCTCCATTTTGGGCTCGAAGTGCTCCATTAGGGCCGTCTGCTTGCTGGGTACGCGGACAAAGTTTACCAGCGGGTTGATATTTTCTATGAGGATGGCGGAGAGGTCGCCTACAAGACTGTGGTTGGTGTTCAGGTTGGGAGCGTGGCTACCTCCAAGGATAAGCCCTTTACCGGAAAAGAAACGACTTTCGGGATTCTGTCCCAGATAGATGGCAACGGCATCCCGGCCTCCCTTGTAATGCGTGTCGTGCAAGGACTCCCGGCTGACGGGCAGGAACTTGCTCTTGTCGTTGGTGGTACCCGATGATTTGGCAAACCAACGTATTTCCGAAGGCCAAAGCAGATTCTGCTCACCGGCACGCAGGCGGGTTACATAAGGCTTTACTTCTTCGTAAGTTTGTATGGGAAGGCGCTTCTTGAAATCTTCATAAGTACGGATAGAGGTATAGTCATACTTCTTTCCCCATTCCGTATTTGCCGCTGTCCGGATGAGACGCTGCAATACAAGCTGTTGCAATTCACCTGCATGGCTGGTGTATTGTTCGATTTCTTTCAGACGGGGAGCAAAATATACCTTATTCAGAAACTTTGTAATATTCATCGTTCTTTGTGAAATCTTATTTTAAACCGCAAAAGTAATCTTATTTATCGGCATCTCTATCTTTTTTCTCTTTTTTTTCTATCTTTACGGACCTATAGAACAATAATTCAAACAAAAATATCATGAGAATAGGTATTTTGACTTCAGGGGGCGACTGTCCTGGCATCAACGCTACCATTCGCGGTGTATGCAAAACAGCTATCAACCATTATGGAATGGAAGTAATTGGCATTCACAGCGGTTTTCAGGGGCTGCTGACCAAGGATGTGGAGTCGTTTACCGAAAAGTCCTTATCCGGTTTGCTGAACTTGGGAGGTACGATGCTCGGTACTTCGCGTGAGAAGCCCTTTAAGAAGAACGGCGTGATGTCCGACGTGGACAAACCGGCACTGATAGTGCGGAATATCAAAGAGATGGGACTTGATTGTGTGGTCTGCATCGGTGGAAACGGTACGCAGAAGACAGCCGCCAAACTCTCCGCTATGGGGCTGAACATCGTATCCGTGCCAAAAACAATAGACAATGACATTTGGGGAACCGATTTTTCCTTCGGATTCGATTCTGCCGTCAGTATTGCTACGGATGCCATCGACCGGCTGCACAGCACGGCCAGCTCGCACAAACGGGTGATGGTGATTGAGGTGATGGGGCACAAGGCAGGTTGGATAGCCTTATACTCCGGTATGGCGGGCGGTGGTGACGTGATTCTGATTCCGGAGATTCCCTATAATATCCACCGTATCGGAGAGACGATTCTGAATCGGCTGAAGAAAGGAAAGCCTTACTCCATCGTGGTGGTGGCCGAAGGCATACAGACGGACGGGCGGAAACGTGCAGCCGAGTACATCGCTCAAGAGATAGAGTATGAGACGGGTATTGAGACCCGCGAGACTGTGTTGGGATATATCCAGCGTGGCGGCTCACCCACACCTTTCGACCGTAATCTTTCCACACGTATGGGCGGACATGCCACGGAATTGATTGCCAACGGGCAGTTCGGGCGGATGATTACCTTAAAGGGAAATGAAATAGCTTCTGCACCGCTGGAGGAGATTGCGGGTAAGTTAAAGCTGGTGACGGAAGACAATGACTTAGTTGTCCAAGGACGTCGGATGGGAATCTGTTTCGGCTAATCTTTCTTGTGAGGATTTTTCAACAGCTTCTGCCATGGGATTATCTTCTGTGGCGGTTTCTGTTGAATGGTTTCGCTCTTTGGCTGCCTGGACTTCCTCCTTGAAAGCGGCATCCTTAATTTTTTTCAATGCCATTTGTGCCGCATTTTGTTGCGACTCCTTCTTGGAATAACCGGTGCCGGTGCCTGCCGATATCCCTTCGATGCGGACTTCGGTGTGGAACATCGGATTGTATTCTTCGTCGAGAAACTGTTCGATAAGCTCGAATGACACTTCCATTTTGTTCTTCTGGCTCCATTCGATGAGTTTTGACTTGAAGTTGACCTCTTTGCGAGACATCTTGTCGAGGTCGATATAGTTTTTGAAAATCTTCTCTTCCATGAACTGCTTGCAGCGGTCGTAGCCCTGGTCCAGATAAATGGCTCCAATGAAGGCTTCGAATGCATTGCCGTACATATAGCTGTTGTGGGACGAGGAGCGGGTGGAGTATTTCACCAGTTTGTCCAGTCCGATTTCCACGGCCAGTTTGTTGAGTGTTTCCCGCTGTACAATTTTGGAACGGGTGTTGGTGAGGAAACCTTCGCGGCGTCCTTCGAAATGGCGGTAGACAATGTCTCCTACGATGGCGTCGAGGATAGCATCGCCCAAGAATTCCAGCCGTTCGTTGTTGATGGGACGTCCTTTTTCGGAGCGCATGGAGATGGATTTATGCAGCAAAGCCTGCTGATAGACCTTGATGTCACGTGGAAAGAAGCCGAGAATTCTGTAAAAACAAAAATAAGACTCTCTATCCTTGCGGAACAAGAGCCTTATTTTATCTATTTGGTTACGTAACACGACCTTATTATTCTGCGTATTTCTTGAAAATGACACACGCATTATGACCACCGAATCCAAAAGTATTGGACAAAGCTACGTTCACTTCGCGCTTTTGTGCTTTGTTGAACGTGAAGTTCAAGTCATAGTCGATGTTTTCGTCGTTATCACCCTCTTCGTGGTTGATGGTCGGAGGAACAATGCCATTCTTGATGGCGAGGATGCTTGCAATGGATTCTACCGCACCGGCAGCGCCCAGCAAATGACCGGTCATGGATTTTGTCGAACTGATGTTCAACTCATACGCATGCTGTCCGAATACCTCTTTGATTGCTTTTGCTTCCGAAATATCACCTACGGGAGTAGATGTACCGTGAACATTGATATAATCTACTTCTTCGGGTTTCATTTCTGCATCTTCCAACGCATTCAGCATCACTAACTTGGCTCCCAAACCTTCGGGGTGAGAGGCTGTCAGGTGATGAGCGTCGGCAGACATTCCTACGCCGGCAACTTCCGCATAGATTTTGGCACCGCGTGCCTTGGCGTGTTCCAGTTCCTCTAGAACGAGACAACCGCCACCTTCACCCATGATGAATCCGTCACGGCTTGCGCTGAACGGACGGGATGCAGTTTCGGGAGAATCATTGCGGGTTGACAATGCATGCATGGCATTGAAACCGCCTACACCGCAAGCGGCGATGGCAGCTTCCGAACCACCGGTTACGATAGCATTGGCCTTACCCAGACGGATGAGGTTAAACGCATCGGCAATGGCATTTGTGGAAGTGGCACATGCAGAACAAGTTGCGTAGTTGGGACCATGGAAACCATACATGATGGAAATTTGTCCGGCAGCAATGTCCGAAATCATCTTGGGGATGAAGAACGGATTGAATTTGGGGCCGTTTTCCTTACCGGTCAGGGCATAGTTGCCCGCCTCTTCTTCGAATGTACGGATGCCACCGATACCGGCGCCGAAGATGACACCGATTCTGTTTAAATCCTCATTTTCGACGTCAAGCCCAGAGTCACCTACCGCTTCTTTGGCTACTGCAATGGCATATTGTGTGTACAAGTCCATCTTGCGGGCCTCTTTGCGGTCCATATATTTGGTAGCATCGAAGCCTTTTACTTCGCATGCAAACTGAGTCTTGAAAAGCGATGCATCGAAATGAGTAATAGGTCCTGCTCCACTAACCCCATTCACAAGATTTTCCCAGAATTCGGGAACACTGTTGCCAATGGGAGTAATGGCGCCGAGACCTGTTACTACAACTCTTTTTAATTCCATGTTATAAACGAATGGATAAGATTACTTAGCGTGTTCTTCGATGTAAGATACAGCATCACCTACAGTACCAATCTTTTCAGCCTGGTCATCGGGAATAGAGATACCGAATTCCTTTTCGAATTCCATGATAAGTTCTACAGTGTCAAGAGAATCAGCTCCCAGGTCGTTAGTGAAGCTAGCTTCGTTAGTAACTTCTGATTCTTCTACGCCTAATTTATCGACGATAATCGCTTTCACTCTTGATGCAATTTCAGACATAACTTTAAGTTTTTAATTAATAATTAGTTTTATTTCTTTAAATTTGCGGTGCAAAGGAATGAATATTTATCATTCCTCGCAAATATTTGATGAATTAAATGCACCTTTTTGCACATTTTTCACGGTTTTGTGCAGTAATTGGAGGGGTTATGGGAAAAAATATCGCAGTTTTAGCGTCGGGAAGTGGTACGAATGCCGAGAATATCATCCGTTATTTCCGGGAAAAAGGTTCGGCACGTGTGGCTCTGGTTTTGACTAACCAGCAGAATGCGTTTGTTTTAGAGCGTGCCAAGGGGCTGGGAGTGCCTTGTGTCTGGTTTGCCAAGAGCGATTGGGAAAGTGGAGAGCTTGTTTTGTCGACGCTTCGAGAGCATGATATTGATTTTGTGGTATTGGCAGGATTCCTGGCACGTGTGCCGGACAATATTCTGCATGCTTATCCCAATAAAATGATAAATATACATCCTTCGTTGCTGCCCAAGTTCGGTGGAAAGGGAATGTACGGCGACCGTGTGCACGAGGCAGTGATTGCTTCCGGCGAAAAGGAAAGCGGTATTACCATCCATTATACGAATGAGCATTATGACGAAGGCGGCATTATCTGCCAGCAGAAATGCCCCGTATTGCCGGGCGATACGCCGGAGGAGCTGGCGCAACGCATCCACCGGCTGGAGTATGAATACTATCCGAAGGTGATAGAGGAGTTGGTGGAAGGCCTCTCTCCCAGTTATTTATAGAATCGGTTAAGGGAGAGGATGGCCTCGTTCAGCTTACGGTTGTCTATCTTGTAGTTTTCCAGGGGATTCAATGCACTGTCGCTGATTTCTATATATCCGGAAGGGTGTTTTTCCAGAATAGTATGATTTTCTACGATAAAGGCATAATTGAGATTGTCGCCCACGATATGCCAGTTCCGTGGACAAGTATCGGTTATTAAATGCCCCATACTGTAATCGGAAGGCGGATTGGTTACACCCAGCACTTTATTCATTAGGGTTGGTGCAAAATCATAGTGCGTGGTACGGTGATGGTAGGTATGTGGCTGTTCTCCCGGTTCATATAATAGGAAGGGGATATGTGTTTGTACCGGTGAATAATTACTGCCGTGGCCCCAATAATTTTTATGATTCTCATTGAATTCTTGTCCATGGTCTCCGGTAATGATGACCAGGGTATTGTCTAGCAGTTTCTTTTCCTCAAGTTTGTGGAGGACGCATCCCACCAGTGAGTCGGCTTCCGCCACGCAGTTGTAGTAGAGGTTCAGGAAAGGAGTAGGGTCTATGTCGTTGTTCAGTTTCATATAGTCGGCGAACTCCCAGGACGGTTGGAAACGATAAAGCTTGTCCTTCGGCACTTCATATCCGTGTGCCAAATCATAGAAGAGAAAGGAAAAGAAAGGTTTTGTACCGCTGCCCAGCGTATCGAGTGCTTGCAGATAATCTGCTGTAATACGGCAGTCGCGGTCATAAACGGTTTTTCCTTCGGTATGGGTACGCAAGTCGGGTACCTTTGAGAAAAGTATTTTGGCAAATGGCGGGTTGACGATTGTAGCACTGGGATAAATACCTATCTGATAATTCTGCTTCAATAGTTCTTCTATGAGCAGGGGCTGTATGCCCGATACCTCAAAATCAGTCCAGTAGATGGATGAGAGACTGAAGAAAAGCCCGAAGATACTTCCACGTGTGCCATTGCTGCTGCTTAGATGGGAGGTGAATCTGCTGCAACTGTCGGCAAAGTGGCTGATATGAGGTGTAATGTCCTGGTTAAAGGCGCGGTAGTTCCATGAGTCTATGGCTATCAGCACTACATTCTTGGGGTTGGAATGGACTTCGTATTTCAAAGAATCTATCGGATAGTTGAGGTCAGCAGACTGCTTTTTGTTGTTGAAGTTCATTTTAATGACATCCTTGGATGAGACCACTCCTAACTTCATCATCAGGCGGGTTGCCGTAAGCGGGAAGTAATAGGGCAGGCAGGGGGCGCTGCGAATCACTGAAGTCTTTTGCGCTACAGCGGCATAGGCATGATAAAAGTTAGAGAATAGTGCAAACAAAATCAGAGTGGCAAGTACAGGACGGAAGCCACAGCGGTGAAAGCGGGTATAACAATGGCCTGCAAGTATTCTTAGCAAAGTATTGGCGGCAAATATACCCACTAATACTCCTGCAATCTTCAGATAAAGCCAGAAGCTGAATGTGAAAATCTCACTGTTGCCCTCTCCAACCAGGAGATTCAGTACAAAACCATTGATATGGAACTTGTAAAGACTGTACACACTGCCGTCTATGTAAGCAAGTATATTGAGTAATGATACAAGAATAATGTGTGTGATGGCGGCGGCTTGATGGCGCCGGACGGTAATGGCTACGATTAAGGATATGATGTAAGGAATAAGTGCCCACAAGGCGGCATGTGAGCAAGCGGCCGTTATATAAAACATCCAGCCTCCCACGTCCATCATGGCGAGCCGGGGACTGTGAATCAGATAAAACAGAAATTGTATGGCAATCGTCAGAGTTGAAATTGCATAAAAAATAAATCCTTCACTGAGTGATTTCTCTAACTGTATTTTTTGCATTGATATTGTAATGTTTTGCCTATAGTTTCCTCTGATTCGGCATTGATAGTAAAGGCGTGAGGAGCTTATATAGTGACGTCTTTTGTATTATCGGGCTGTATTTCTAAATGTATGTGCTACTTTGGGATATAAGTGTAAGCATCTTTTTCTCTTCGTAGCGGGTAGTCTCCCCGCAATTTTTCAAATTGTTCGGGATGTGTTTTCAGTGCTTCGCTGTCCCTTCTCGGGTCATACATTTGCAGATATGCTTCTGCCAGGCTGTCGGCGGTAATAATCGGGTTCCGGGGTTGGGGGGGAGCGATGCGGTAGTCGGCTTTGATGTGAAAGAAACGGCAAAGGGCATCCAGGGACATACGGGTGGCATTGGCTTTTCCGTCGGCTGAATAACCGGCTATATGGGGAGTTCCAAGGAACACTCTATTTAATAAGGTAAGATTGATATCAGGCTCATTCTCCCATACATCAATGATGGCATCGGAAATCAGTCCGTCTTCTAAGGCATTCAGGAGCGCATTGGTTTCAATCACCTCTCCACGTGAGGTATTGATAATGACGGGACAGCGTTTTAATGACCGGAAGAAAGTATGGTCTGCCAAATGGAATGTTTTGTATGGCCCTTCCTTATATAAAGGTACGTGGAAGGTGAGGATATCACATTCTGCTGCGAGTGCTTGCAAGGAACTGAAATCGCTCTCTCCTTCCTTGTCTTGCCGGGGCAGGTCATTCTTCAGGACACGCATGCCTAGTTCTTGCCCTACTTGGGCTATTTTGCTACCCACATTGCCTACGCCGATGATGCCTAATGTCAATTCGGACAGTTGTACTCCTTTGAGTTGTTGCAATAATAGTAAGGCTGATTGCACGTATTGAGCTACGGATGCTGAATTGCATCCGGGGGCATTGGTCCAAGCGATGCCTGCTTCACGGCAATATTCCGTATCTATATGGTCGAAGCCTATGGTGGCGGTAGCAATGAAGCGGACTTTACTGCCTTCCAGCAATTCCTTGTTGCAGCGGGTGCGGGTACGTATAATCAGTGCATCGGCATCTTTTACCAACTCCGGAGTGAAGTCTCTGCCGGGAGTATAAATCACGCTGTCGGCTATTTTTTCGATGGCTTCCTTAATAAAAGGTATCTTGTTGTCAACAATGACTCTCATAATGCTGCTGTTCTTTTCGACGATTCTCCATCGTGCGAAGATACGACTAATCCGTCAAAGTGGCTAAGTAATGCCCGGAAAATAATTCGGCTTTTTCCGTTTTAAGTTTGCATTTCTGCCCTCACCGCTCTCACTCTTTTCTTCAACTTCCCTATTCATCGGCATTGCAGGGGTGGGTGAGAGCAATCGAAAAGGGTGAGGGTAAATTTTGCTCTCACCCGTGTTTTCTTCCGTTCCGCATCCTTCTTTCTTCTGTTGCATCCTTTTCATTCTTTCGTTTTACTTTTGGATTCTTCAGCAGCCCACGTTAGTGAGCCGTGATGTTCACTTGAGTGAACTAAACAGCTCACTAGTGTGGTTGAATTGGTTCATAACAGTGGGCCGATGATGAATAAAGTAGTTTTCGGGAAGGAGATAAGGTGTTTGAAGGATAAAACAATGAGCTAGTACGGATTGGGCAATGGGGATGTGCCCGATTCCGTACTTAGTTTTTGTAACAGACAGCAAGTGATTGCTCATCTTTATTTTATGTTTTATAGGTGAATTTGTGTTTTTGTCAAAAAAGGAAAGCGAAATAGACTGCTATATGAGGATTATCTTGTACATTTGCAGCTGAAACTTTTTAGAGATGAGAATAGGATACGACGGAAAACGGGCTGTGCAGAATTTTACGGGATTGGGCAATTACAGCCGGTATGTGGTGCAGTCATTGTCAGCCTTTGCTCCGGAAAACGAGTATTGGTTGTATGCTCCGGTACACCGTGAAAATCAGCAACTCTCGTCGATGGTGGCTGAAAGCCGGGGAACGGTATCGGTACATTATCCATCTTATTGGCTCTGGAGAGGAATGACTTCGTTGTGGCGCGTGGGAGGTATACGCAGGACTTTGAAACGGGACAACATACGGCTGTTCCACGGATTGAGTAACGAACTTCCCCTGACCATCCATCGGGTACGGGAAGTAAAGAGTGTGGTGACTGTTCACGACCTTATTTTCCTGAGACTTTCACATTGTTTTTCGTTGGTCGACCGCTTGATTTATAACTACAAATGCCGCTATGCATGCAAGCATGCAGACCACATCATTGCTGTGAGTGAGTGTACCAAGCGTGACATCATACATTATTATGGAATTCCTGCGGATAAAATTTCCGTTATTTACCAAGGGTGTAGCTCTCTGTATGCCTGCCGTGTCGGTAAGGATAAGCGCAAGGAGGTGATGCGGAGTTATCGGTTGCCCGAACGCTATATCTTGTCGGTGGGCACCATTGAGGAGCGTAAAAATGCGCTGGCCATTGTGAAGGCTTTGGAGTATCTGCCCGATGAACTGCACTTTGTTCTGGTAGGGAGACCCACAGCCTATATCCATCAGCTGAAAGAGTTTATGACAAAAGCCGGATTGCAAGACAGAGTACATTTTCTGCATGGTATCCCTTCAGACGATTTACCTGCCATTTATCAGTCGGCCGAGACTTTTGTATACCCATCCGTTTACGAAGGTTTTGGCATCCCTATTCTTGAGGCTTTGCATTCCGGCATTCCGGTGGTTGCAGCAACCGGCTCTTGTCTTGAAGAAGCGGGGGGGGAGCATTCATTGTATGTGAGTCCCCACGATGTGGGGGGATTGGCAGCGGCGATTGCCCGTACACAAGAGCCTTCTTTGCGTGCCACCATGATTGCGGAGGGATTGAAGTGGGCACAGCGTTTCACGCAGGAGCAGATGGCGCGTGAAACGATGGAGTGTTATCAGAAAGTATTAACAAAAGAAATCTAAGATATGAATTATTTGGACCGCAATGAGTTTAACTACGCACCTTCGCAAGAGGTGGTGGAGGCTCTAAAGAATTTTGATATAAACAAACTCTGTTTCTATACCCGTATCTACGACGAAGGCAAGAAGAGTATTCTGTCTGTTTATCTGTCTGAATCTTACGGAATTGATGAACCGCAGGTGCTGTTGGGTTATGGTGGAGAAGATATATTGAAACAAGCAGTCCACTATTTCCTGACCCAAGAGGATGGGAACAAGACGATGCTCATTCCTAAATTCTCGTGGTGGTACTATAAATCCATAGCCGACGAGGTGAACGGGCGTACGCTGCAATATCCGTTGTATGAGGATGGCAATACCTTTAAATATGATTTCGCTGCCATGAAAGAGATGGTACAGCGTGAGAATCCCAAGGTCTTATTAATCGCTTCGCCCAATAATCCCCCACCGGTAACGGGCTGACCCCTGCAGAACTGGACGCTTTGTTGGCTGAGTTGCCCGTAACAACCATCGTTTTGGTGGACGAAGCCTATGCCTCTTTCGTATCTACTGATACGGACTATATTAAGATGCTGGTTGATAAATATCCCAACCTGATTATTTCACGCACGCTTTCCAAGTTCTACGGATTGCCCGGATTGCGCATGGGGTTTGGGTTTATGAGTAAGGAGTTGGCCAGCTTTGGCAAATACAGCAACAAATATCTGGGTTATAACCGTATCTCTGAGGATATTGCTATTGCCGCACTGAAATCGGATGCGCATTACCGGAATATAGCACGGCTGATGAATGAGAGTCGCGCCTGCTTTGAAGCGGAGATAGGGACGTTGCCTGGTTTCAAGGTATATGAGTCGGTGGCGAACTTTGTCCTTATAAAATATCCGATTGTCTTGAAAGAACGTTTACAGAAAGCTTTTGCCGACGAGGATTATAAGGTGAAGTTCATGAATGAACCAGACATCAATACCCATTTGCGTATTACCTTGGGGCGTCCTGAACAGAACCGTATTGTCATTGACACCATTAAAAAAATTGCATTACAATGAAAGCGGTTATATTGGCTGCAGGGATAGCTTCGCGTTTGCGTCCGTTGACTGATACCACTCCAAAATGTCTGTTGAAAGTTGGAGAGCGTTGTTTGCTGCAAAGAGCCTTTGATGCATTGCTGCAGAATGGCTTTCGGGAGTTTGTCATTGTCACCGGTTATAGACAGCAGCAGATTGTGGATTTTCTGGAAGCTCATTATCCGGCATTGGAGGTTACGTTTATCTATAATGAGAAATATGCTTCTACCAATAATATCTACTCTTTATGGCTTACACGGCCTTATGTAGATAAAGAGGATATTCTGTTGCTGGACAGCGATATCCTTTTTGACCCGCAGATTGTAGCCAAGTTGCTTGGATATGGTCAAGCGGATGCGTTGGCTCTGAACCATCATACATTGGGGGAAGAGGAAATCAAGGTAATAGCGGACAATGATGGCAAGGTGTTGGAAATCAGTAAGACGTGCTCCATATCCCGAGCGATTGGCGAGTCTATTGGCATCGAGAAGATGTCTGCCGCTTATACAGAAGCGCTTTTCCGGGAATTGGAGGTTATGATTACCAAAGAAGGTTTGGATAATATCTTCTATGAACGTGCTTTTGAGCGTCTCATACCGCAAGGACACTCTTTCTATGCGCTTGACACTACCGAATATTTTTCTGTGGAGCTTGATACGGTGAATGACTTTGAACAAGCACAGCGGTTGATTCCTTCACAACTTTATTAATTAATGGGCTGATTTTTATGGCAGATTATGATATACGTCCTTTGCAGCTTCGTATTTTGAAGATATTGCTTGCTGTGGATAAAGTTTGTAAAGAACATGGTTTGCGCTATTATATAATGGCCGGTACTATGCTTGGTGCAGTCCGTCATAAGGGATTTATCCCTTGGGACGATGATTTGGATATCGGTATGCCGAGGGCTGATTATGATTTGTTGATGTCTCATTCCAAGGAGTGGCTTCCCCAGCCTTATGAGGCTGTCTGCGCAGAAAATGATCCGAATTATCCATTACCTTTTGCCAAGATACAAGATGCGGATACGACTCTTATCGAGCGTATGCATTTGAAATACTTGGGAGGTATCTACTTGGACGTATTTCCATTGGACGGTGTACCGCAAAGCAACCTGAAACAGAGGATTCATTTTGCCCGGTATGAATTTTACAAGCGGGTGCTCTATTTTATCTACCGCGACCCTTATAAGCATGGGAAAGGTCCCGGTTCATGGTTGCCGCTGCTGTGCCGGAGATTTTTTACTACTGCCGGCGTACAGAGGAGTATCAGAAATGTGATGACCACCTATGACTTTGACAAGTCTTCTCTAGTCTGTGATTATGATGACGGTATGCGCGGCATCATGCCCAAGGCAGAGCTGGGAACTCCGACTCCCGTTTCGTTTGAGGACGAAACTGTGTGGGGAGTACAAGATTATGATACCTATCTGACCAGAAAATATGGAGACTACATGGTTATACCGAAACAAAGCGGGCAGAGACAGCATAATTTCCACTATCTGGATTTAGATAAGCCTTACAGAGAATATGAGGTCTGATTAAATAATAAAATTTATATTGTAATGAAAAGACTGCTATATGGGGCAATCCCTTATTATCTGACAAAAATATTTAGTTCCCATTCTCCTTCACTAAAATACTATAAGTATATTAAAGACCATAAATATTCACGCCATTTATATGAGTTCAGGGAGGAATATGATGATATGGAAGTCCATATACAGATGGATGAAAGCAGGGGATTGCACTATGTCTTGAAAGATGGCAAACGACTATATTTCAGACGGAATACTCCTCTTGATAAAATAGCAAGGAATTATAGGGAACTTGTCATGGAACAAGATAAACGTTCCCCTCATCATTATCTGGAAAGTATAAAAGAGGTTACCGGCAAAACATTCGTTGATATAGGATGTGCTGAAGGTTATTCTTCGTTGGAAGTTGTGGAAGAGGTTGGACATGTCTATCTGTTTGAACAAGATGAGTTGTGGATAGAAGCTCTTAAGGCCACTTTTAGTCCTTGGCAGGAGAAGGTTACTATTGTCCGAAAGTATGTGAGTGATCATAATTCTGCTACAGAACAGACATTGGATGATTTCTTTAAAGACAAAGATAAGGAGCATTTGTTCTTGAAGATGGATGTAGAGGGGGCTGAACGTTATGCATTGGCAGGTTGCAAGGGACTGTTTAAAGAGTGTAAACAGCTGGATTTTGCAATCTGTACTTACCATGAAGAAGATGATGAAGCGGTAATAACCACCTTCTTAAAGCAGTTCGGTTGCACTTATCGTAATCAAAAGGGATACTTTAGGCATAAAGTACGTAGTGTTGTTCTGCGTGGCTGTAAAGGATGTGATGTTATAGTATAGTATGTGTTGATGTATCAATGATTGAACTGCCCGGTCATCTTGAAGTATTTTTCCAATACAAGAAGGGATATCAATTGTTCCCGTTTTTTATTCTTGAATTGCTCTATATACTCATGTGCATGTTCGATTATTGCTTGAGCTTCATCAGTATGAGCCATGTAATATTGCAGTCTTTCTTCCAAATCAGAGAAGTCCGGTTTGATTTCAATGTAGTGATAGTTAGGAATTAATGTGCCTTCCATGAACCAAGTTTCACAAGTAGGACGGGGCATTACGGCGATAGAGTTGGAAGACATTACCCATTTTAGATTGCTGGCAACATCATAGCCTTCTATGGCTAGGACAAATTTATATTCAAGCTGCTCCTTAATGGTCAATTTTCCAATGCACCACGTAGGATTGATAGTATCCCGGCTGATATCTCCCAAATCGCACATGGGATGGCCAAAATACATTTTCATGAATTTGATTCGCTGCTCTTTGTCTGTTACTTTTCCGCGAAAGACAGCCATATCTTTTTTTTCTGTAAATTTTTTCTTGTCACGGACAAAAATAAAATGCCTTATCTTGTTGAGTTTCATAATAACCCCGTTGCCGTTGTTTTCAGTTATAAGACGGCTTTTTGAAATGGATGGGATTGGTGGGACGAAATCCACATCACCGGCACATAGGTTCAACCGTAGTTGTTGGGAAAACCAGCGGGTATAGCAGCGGGTATCATAGATGTAGACTTTGTGCCCTTTTAATTTATGTTCTGCAAGTGCAGGTACCGATTCGGGCAATATTGCACCCGGTAAAAGTTTGTTATAGTAGTTTACCCGGTATAAAATGTAGTCTTTATCTTTTCTGTCGGATAAAGATGCCAACTTATGATGAAGCTGCATCTGAAAGAATACATTGGGTATCAGCATACCGAGCATATTCTTTATATAATAGACAAGTTTGATGTTCTTCCCGCTTTTTAGGGCATACAATAGTTTGTAATCCATTGATTTCGTTTTTTATTCAGTAGGTACATTGTATGAAATATGATGCAAACTTATATAAATAAATGAGAACTTCCAATTGAATTTATCCTTTAATTATCATATTCTTTTTATAATAAAGAGTTGCTCTGTTTTCAGATTTTGAGTAGTCTGGTTTGTTTTTTCGTTGTTAACGCTTACTTTTGTGGTGAATCAGCAATTCTAATAAATTTGTTATGACCAAATTCTTAATTATCCGTTTCAGCTCGATAGGGGATATTATCCAGTGTATGGGAATTATCGGTGGAATACGTGAACGGTTTGCAGATGTGGAAATTCATTGGATTACCCGGAAAGATATGGTGGGGACCTTGTCGATGGATGGCAGGATTGATAAAATTTGGGCGTTTGACAAGGAGACCGGACTTGCCGGATTGTTGAAAATGGCGGCTGATTTGAGAAAAGAGCATTTCGACTACATTTATGACGCTCATAGTAATATCCGTTCCAACATATTGAAGCTGATAGTGTCTCCATTGCCTTTTGTGAAACCTTACGTTGCTCTGCGGAGCAAAGAGAGAGGCAAACGCTTTTTGTTGTTTAAACTGGGAATCAATCATTTCGACAAGCCTTTCAGGGGGATGGTGTCTTTTCAGAAACCATTGAAGAAATGGGGAATTACGCATTTTCCAGACAACTATCACGACTGGTGTTTCCCGGATGAAATACGTAGCAAGTATGAGAACTTTGTAACCAAAGATATGGTTACGCTGGTGCCGTCTGCCAACTGGGAAATGAAACGCTGGCCCGTTTCCTATTGGAAAGAATTGGTTGCCCTTCTTCCTGAGTATAGATTTGTTATTCTGGCTGGTCCGAAGGATACTTTCTGTGAGGAAATCAGAAGTGCTGCACCGGAACGGGTAGTTAACCTTGCGGGACAAACCTCATTGATGGAATCTTCTTACATAGTGTTGCGTTCCAATCTGGTAATCAGCGCTGATACGGGTTTTATGCATGCCGCTGATTTGTTCCGTGTTCCTGCTTTTGCCTTGATGGGACCTACAGCCTTCGGTTTCCCTACGGGACCTACGGTGGAAATACTCGAAACAGCCCTGCCTTGCCGTCCGTGCACCAAAGACGGACGGGGTAAATGCAAGCTGGCTGTTTATCAGAAGTGTATGGTGGATATTACCCCCCAACAAGTCGCTGAAAAGATTATTGCTTCTCTTGGTTGATGGCGCCTATCGTCTTTGTAGTGGAATAACCGTCTACGAAAGGGATAGTTACTGTTTCTTGGGCGTACTCCCTGCCTACAATGTTTTCTATGGCATAGTCGCCACCTTTTACCAACACGTCCGGTGCAACTGTCTTGATGAGATTCAGAGGGGTGTCTTCCGTAAAAATCACTACGTAGTCCACTGCTTCCAAGGCTGCCAGGACTGTGGAGCGGGCGTTTTCATCATTGATGGGGCGCGATTCCCCTTTCAGACGTTTTACTGAGCTGTCCGAATTCAATCCTACGATAAGTACGTCCCCCAGTCTTTTGGCCTTTTCCAGATAGCACACGTGTCCTTTGTGCAGAATGTCGAAGCAGCCGTTTGTGAATACGATTTTGCGCTCCTGCGCACGCAGTTGTTTTATAGTATCTGCAAGTTGGGGAATAGGAATAAGTTTGCTGGCCGGTTTCCCGATTTGTAGCTCGTCCTGCAACTCTTTGAACAGAATGGGGCTGGTGCCTATTTTCCCGACTACAATGCCGGCCGCTTTATTGGCAAGATAAATGGCATCTGCAATAGGGATACCGGCTGCCAGCGCAGCTGCTAAAGTTGCCACGACAGTATCGCCTGCACCTGAAACGTCATATACTTCCCTTGCTTCGGTAGGAATGTCTTGTGAGACTTCCGGAGCTATATATGACATCCCTTTTTCGGAACGTGTCACTAATAGAGAAGTAAGGTTATACTCCTTCAGTATCCGGTCTGCCGCGCTATGGATTTCTTTATCCTCATTTCTCACATCCATTCCCGAAACGGCTGAAAGTTCTTTTAGATTGGGGGTGATGATGGTTGCGGAACGGTATTTCTCCCAATTTGTCCCTTTGGGGTCTATAATGACCTTCTTCCCTTGCCCGGCAGAGGCGGATATAACCTGCTGGCATACTGTATCATTGCATACTCCCTTGCCATAATCCGAAATCACGACAATGTCCACTTCGGGGAGTGCACGCTTCACGGCATCCAGCAATTTCTGCTCAGTCTCTTCGTTCAGGCATTCATTTTCTGTTTCAAAGTCCAGCCGTACTACTTGCTGGCTGTTGCCTATTACGCGGGTTTTGGTGATGGTCGGGTGGTCCGTATAAAACAGTTCGTTTCTGATACCCAAATCAGCGAACATCTCCTGCATTGTGTTTCCGTTGTGGTCGTTGCCAAGCAGGCTGACGACATACGGCGAGCAACCCAGTCCCAACAGATTTCTTGCAACATTGGCCGCTCCTCCCAATACATTGTAGGTGCGGGTGACACGGACCACTGGTACGGGGGCTTCGGGAGAAATCCTTTTCACGTCCCCTATATGGTAAGTATCCAGCATCACGTCTCCGATAACGAGTACCTTCTTTCCCTTTATACTGTTTAATTCTGTATTCATAATAGGTTGTTTTTTAATTGGTTGGCCCAATATAGAAGTGAGTGCTCAGAGGTGACCCGGAAGGACTTGACACCACTTCTTTCGCCGCATTCCGTATCCGATTTCTTATCTCCGAACATATAGGATTGGGATGGGTCGATTTCATATTTCTTCATCGCTTCCGTCACCATGAAAGGAGAAGGCTTACGGCATTCGCAATGTTCTTCCGGAGCGTGAGGGCAAGTATAGAAATCGTTCAGTATAACTCCATGTTTTTCCAGCTCTTGGGCGAGTGCCCGGTTGAACTGTTCGGCGTCCTCCAGCGTAAAGTAGCCACGTCCAATGCCGGATTGGTTCGTGATGACAATCAGCAGATAACCCAATTCCTGAAAAATACGGAGTGCTTCGGCTACACCGGGCAATAATTCAAGCTCTTGGGTCTTATAAACGTAGCCGAAATCAACATTGATGGTACCGTCCCGATCAAGGAAAATCGCTTTATTCATGGGAGAACAGTTTATTGTCAACGATGCCGCACAAGATATGTCCGATAGTTATGTGCACTTCTTGAATCCTGGCAGATTCGGCGTGCTGTATAATCAACGGGTAATTGCAAAGTTCCTTGCACCTTCCTCCATCCCTTCCCAGGAGTCCTATGGTGGTGATGCCCATAGATTGTGCCTTCTGCAAGGCATGCTCCACGTTGGGAGAGTTGCCGCTGGTAGAAAGGCCTATCAGAATATCACCTTTCGTTCCCAAGGCTGCTGTCTGCCGTTCGAAGACGCGGTCGAAGCCATAATCATTGCTGACTGCGGTCAGGATGGAAGTGTCGGTTGTCATGGCGATGGCGGGCAGGCCTTCCCGTTCGGTCACGAAACGTCCGACGAGTTCGGCAGCGATATGCTGGGCATCGGCTGCACTGCCGCCGTTACCGCAAAGCAAGACTTTGTGCCCTTGTCGAAGGGCTTGTACTATCAGATTGCCGACAGTTTCAATGTCGGCAAGCATTTGCCGGTTGTTCAGGATATTTTCTTTGAGCCTGATACCTTCTTGGATGGACTGGGTGATATAATCTTGCATAATTTTCTAATCTCGTTGGTACAAAGATACGACATTTCAGAAATGAAGCTTGCTTTTGACGAAATTTTTAAATTGTCTTTGCTTTCTCCATTTCAGTCTGCTGAAGAGAGTGAAGAATATGCATTCTTCAATATCGAATCCTCTTTGCTCGGCATATAGAGGTATTATTTTCATGAAGTCATCGGCGGGAATACCCAGTTGGCTGAAGGCATTCATGGACATTCTGATACCGGGCACTTTACCGAGCTTCAGGCGGTTGATGTCAATGAGGGCGAAGTGATATTTGCCGTTTGTCTTCCGGTAAAATATATTCTTGGGATTATAGTCTAGTGGCAAGACCTTGTTCAGATGTAATTGGAGAGTGAAGTCTACGAGGTCATGTCTTAGCCGTTTTTTCTCTTCTTCCTCCATTTCCATACCGAACATATCCGTTACAAGCGGGTAGGGGAGGTATTCGGAAATAAAGTATCCGGTGTGGAAGAAACCATTCTTTTTGATTTCTATATAAGCTACCGGAGGGGCGGTCTCTATTCCCCGTTGCAGAAAAAGTTCTGCATATTCAAAGGCGCGCTGCGCTTTGCTTTTGCGAAACCAAGTGTAAATGAGACAGTTTATGAGGGCAGGTCTTTTGTATTTTTTGATTACGAAGTCCTTGTCTCCGAACCGCACTCTTTCGACTGTGTTTCTTCGGTTACAATAAACCTCTTCCCGTTCATATTCTTCCGATGGGATGGCTCGGATATAACTCTCGTAGGCGGCATAATGCGGATGAATATGTACCTTCATTGTTTTTATTTACATTTTACTTCTTTTGAACGGTGCAAAGATAGTGCAAACCGAAAGCAGAACAAAATGAACTTGTTCATTTTTTATTTTGAGGTGCCGCTTATCTTCGCTTTTGAGCAAAGATAATCAAAATGTATCATCTGGTCGGAAATATCGTATGCTTTTTGGGCGAACTCGGCTTCTGCCGGGGTGGGCTCTTCACCTACCACCTCCATTTGGGGGCTGATGGCGAATCCTTTCTTGCATGGGTCGAGGATGCTTTGGCCCAATCCGCTCCAGTAGTAATCATCCAGTTGGAGCAGGTTCAGCAGGGTGGGGTACATATCGATTTGTCCCATCACTTTATCATAACGCATGCCTACCGGAGAGTTTACTATGATGAAAGGGGTGAATGTCTTGTCGGATACGATACCCTTGCCACCGGGGGCGTTGCACAATTCTTCACGGTAGGTAGCCAGTCCTTCGTGGTCACCGGTGATGACGATAAGGGTCTCGTCGTATTGTGGGAGTGTTTTCAGGTACTCTACGAATTTTCCTATCGCCTTGTCCGTATAGCGTGCAGTGGTCATGTAGTCATTCATTTTCTGTGGAATGGCCGGAGAGAAATGAATCTCTTTCAATTCTTCTGGCAATTTGAAGGGAGCATGGCCGGAGTAGGTCACCAGCTGCATGTAAACATTCTCCCCCTTCTTCCAGATTTCCCCCTTCTCTATTTTTTGGCGGCATTGCGCCAGGAAGGAGCCGTCTCCGGTACGTTTGTGCGTGCCAAAGGCTTCTGTCAGTTCAAAGTCATGATAAGCAATGATGGTGTCGGTCCCGAAACTGTAGGCTATGACGCCTTGGTTCCAGGTCGATACTTTATCAATGGTCAGGAGGTAGTTGCGCGAGTTCTTCTGCTGATGCATGGCTTTCTGCAGGGTTCCGTAGGTGTGGTCAGGATATTGGCTGCTGTATGTGCCGCTGTTGATAGGCAGCATACCGGCGCAAAGCAACAGCTGTGCATCAATGGAGCGCCCTCCTTTCACTTGCGTTAGTACGTGGGGAGCGTATAAGGTGGTGGAGTCTTGCAGCAGTTTGTTGAGATATGGAGTAATCTCTTGCCCTTCCACTTCCCTTTCGAGTACCCAGCTTTCCAGAGATTCTGCCAGGATGACGATGCAGTTGTTGCGGATTCCGATACGTCCGGCCAAAGGGTGATGTCCGGGTTTCTGGCTCAGCCACTCCTTTATCTCTTGCTGTATCTGTGGGGTGGCCTCCTGCTTCTGGTTGATGAGGTCATAGCATAGGCTTCCGAAGACGGTATACATGGAAGTGGTGCTTGCACACAGATAGGCTTTCTGGCGGACGGTGTTGTATGCTTCCTTGAATCCTCCTTTGGCCAGGGTGGTGATGGCAAACAGCAGGATACCGATTCCCAAAGCCCCTCCGTAATACTTGTATGATGTTCTTCCGGCGGTATTTCTTTTGTAATGCCAATAAAGGGGGATACTGGCAATGGTAGATAGAGGGAAGAAGATGTCGTACCAGCGGAAAGAGTCATAAACGCTTCCGGTGAAATCGGCTAGGTTTCCAGAAAGTCCATAGCTGTTAAGTGGAATGGCAGTATAGTAGGTGCGGAAATACATCAGGTTGACAATCAGTAGTATATCCAGCAAAAGCATGATGACTATCTCTGTTTTCCAGAACCGGAAGAACTTATAGGGGACGAGAAGTACGAGGGTGGCTATTATTTTGGTCGCATAAAATTCGATGGTAGAGAATGAAGCGAATGTGGTGGGTATGCTCCAGATGAAATCGAATAGCAGGAATTTGAAAAAAATGGTGATTCCGAATAAAAGAGTCACTTTATCTGTTGCTCCTTGTTGGCTGTTGGAGCAATGAAAAAGATTTCTTCTCATAAAATAGTACTTTTAAAATAGTGGGGTGCAAAGATAGATATTTTAGAGAAGAAAAAGCTTCATAAACAGCAACTTTTGGAGAAAAGTTGATAAAAGTCATTTTTTTTTCTGGATTGATGCAGTATATGCAGAATTCTTGTATTTACTTTGCAGACGTTTAAAGCAAAGAAAGCAAAACTGTTACAAACTAAGGGCTGAATTTTATTGTTCTATTGGTAAAATGAGGTGACGATTGTGTCGTTGCCGTGATATTTTGAGTGTATGAAGAAGCATTATTTATTTTTCGTTTCGGTAGCCTATTCCTATCCTATACTTCGCCCGCTTCAGGACGAAATCAGGCGTAGAGGGGATGATGTTGCATGGTTTATCGAGTCAGACTGCCCGGTTCTGTTGGCCCAGGATGAGAGGTGGCTTCAATCCGTCCAGGAAGTGATGGATTATCAGCCTATTGCTGTTTTTGCACCGGGCAATTATATTTATGATTTCTTCCCGGGAGTGAAAGTCTCCCTTTTCCATGGCTACCCCATCAATAAGCGTGGCGATGAAAAGGATGACCATTTTTCTGTTCGCGGATGGTTCGATGTCTATTGCACACAAGGAGAAACGAGCACTCTTCCCTTCAAGGAGCTTGAGAGGAAATACGGCTTCTTTAAGGTATATGAAACTGGCTGGTGCAAGGCGGATACTTTCGTGAAGGAACGTGCACATACTCCTCATAATGCACGTCCGGTAGTCTTGTACTCTTCTACGTTTACCAAAAATATAACTTCTGCTCCTCATCTGTTTGATACCATCAAGAGACTGGTGCGCGAGAAGAACTGGGATTGGATTATTTCGTTCCATCCGAAATTTTCGGATATGGAAGTCCTCAAGAAATACAAGGAACTGGCCGCTTCCTGCCCCAATATTACTTTCCACGAGAGTGGACTTGTTGATGCCAAGCTGCTGAACAGTGCGGATGTATTGTTGTCC
Organism: Bacteroides sp. AF25-5LB; assembly: GCF_003602965.1. NCBI lineage: Bacteria > Pseudomonadati > Bacteroidota > Bacteroidia > Bacteroidales > Bacteroidaceae > Bacteroides > Bacteroides sp. AF25-5LB. The sequence goes on along the minus strand of NZ_QTMC01000008.1, from coordinate 96,451 downwards.
GATGCTTCGTCTGTGATTGTTGAGGCGATGATGTTGGACAAACCGGTTGTGACCTATTGTAACACCATGCCAGGGGATCATTTGCTGAATGTCACTGAGACGGATGCTGTAGAAGGAGCGATAGAAAAGGCCATTTCCCGTCCGGCAGAACTGATGGAGCGGATGCGTGCCTACGTGCACAAGCATGAGGCGCATCTGGACGGTGAGTCCTCTTCACGGGTACTGGATGCCGTAAACAACTACATCTGGTATTTTCAAGGTAAGACCAGAACCAAGCCTTGGAATCTGGTACGTAAGTTTAAATTGCGATGGCGGGTGGGCTATCCGTTGATGGCCACTTTGCGGTTGTGGTAATTGTCATAGCTTATGGAGAACACTGAGACACTACCTCTGATAAGTATTATTGTACCGGTCTATAATGTAAAGAATTACTTGGAGAAATGCCTGCAATCCATTTGCGGGCAGACTTATAAGAATCTGGAAATAATATTGATTGACGACGGCTCTTCCGATGGTTCGGGAGAGCTTTGTGATTTATTTGCCCAAAGGGATGGACGGATAAAGGTTATCCATCAGGCAAATGCAGGTCAGAGTGCAGCTAGGAATAGAGGTTTGGCGGTAGCTCAAGGTGAATTTCTTGGTTTCGTGGATAGCGACGACTGGATTGAACCGGATATGTACGAATTCTTGTATCACTTACTGAAAGAGAATGGGGCGGATATATCCATTTGCTCGCATTATATAGAAACTGCCGTAAAGACCAGAGTGAAGCACTCTTCTGGGCAATTCTCCAGCTTTTCTCGTGAAGAAGCTATCCGAACATTGGTAGAAGATAAGCGTATAAGAAATTATATGTGGGATAAGTTGTATAAGCGTCAATTATTTGCTGGAATATATTTTCCGGTAAATAGAGTTTTTGAAGATATTGCAGTTTCTTATCAGATATTTTATAAAACGCAGAAAGTCGTTATGCAAGACTGTCCTAAATATCATTATTTGAAACGTGAAGGAAGTACTACTCAAGGTAAATTGTACAATTACGAAAAGGAATATCTGCTCTTTCAAACTGTCTATGAACAAGTGAAATTTGTGCGAGAAAAAGAAATATGGGATAAAGCTCCTTATTGTGTACATGAACGGGGAATTCATTTGATTGACCATTTGATGATGCTTCCTCAATCTTCTTTGATAGATGATGTTATCAATGATGTATTAGCCAGAATGCAGGAGTTTGATAATGTGTCGTGGCCGCAATTGGGTGTTATGCATATATTTAAGCGCCGTATGATGTATTGTCATCTAAAGGTTTATAGATGTATTTACCGTTTAGTGAGGACATTCTTCAAATCTAAACGGTATAAATTCCAAACATTATAACTTTAATTGAATCTCAATAATGAATAAAGCAAGGGTTATAGCTTTTTATCTACCTCAATTTCATCCAATACCAGAAAACGACAGATGGTGGATGAAAGGTTTTACGGAATGGACTAATGTAGGAAAGGCACGTCCATTGTTTCCTGGACATTATCAACCTAAGGTGCCGGCAGATTTGGGATATTATGATTTGCGAGTGCCGGAAACACGTAAAGCGCAAGCTGATATGGCAAAAGAATATGGTATCGAAGGCTTTTGTTACTGGCATTATTGGTTTGGAAATGGAAAGAGACTCTTAGAGCGTCCGTTTAATGAAGTATTGTCTTCTGATGAACCGGATTTTCCTTTTTGTCTGGCTTGGGCTAATGAGTCATGGAGGGGCTTTTATCACGGCATAAAGAGCAAAGATACTTTGATAAATCAGCTTTATCCGGGAGAACAAGATTATATAGCTCATTTCCACGAGGTATTACCTGCTTTTAAAGACCATCGCTATATTACAGTGGATGAGAAACCGTTGTTTATGGTTTATCATCCTTTGGATCATCCGGAGATGAAAGAGTTCATTGAACTCTGGCGTACTTTAGCTGTGCAGAATGGCTTGAAGGGGGTTTATTTCATAGGACAAACCTATCATTTGAAAGAAGAAAAAGAGAGACTTATGAAAATGGGGTTTGATGCTATTAATGTTGTACGCTTGTTTGACTTTGAGAAGAAAGCTGCTCTGACTTATAAATATGCGAAATGGAAACATAAAATATTTCGTATTCCTAAGGTTGTGGAGTATAAGAAGGCCAGTTCTTTCTTTGTGGGTGATGAAGAATATGAAGAGAATATTATACCTACCATTATTCCTAACTGGGATCATTCTCCACGTTCCCGTGGTAAATCGTTGGTCTTGAATCACGCTGAACCTTCTTATTTTGCCCGACATATGAAAGAAGCAATAAAGCGTATTGAGAATAAGCCTTTAGACCATCGGCTTGCATTTGTAAAATCATGGAATGAGTGGGCTGAAGGGAACTATCTGGAACCGGATTTACATTATGGAAAACGTTATCTGGAAGTGATAAAAAAGAATGTTGTAGAGGGATGATTTCTATGGAAGAAAAGATAGCAATTGTTATTCCGGCATATAAGTGCCGCTTCCTCCGGCAGACTTTGGATTCTATTGTCGTACAGACTTGTCGGAGTTTTACTGTTTACATAGGTGATGATGCAAGTCCTCAGAATCTGAAGGAAATTGTTTCTGATTATGCGGATAAAATGAATATTGTCTATCGACGTTTTGATACTAATCTGGGTGGAGTGGATTTGCCGGGGCATTGGGACCGTTGTATAGCACTTGCAAAAGAACCGGTTATTTGGTTCTTTTCAGATGATGATTTGATGCCGCAGGACGGGGTAGAGCGTATTATAAAAGCATTAGAATGCTATGGTACGAGGCATGGGATGTTCCGTTTTCCCCTTGCTGTGATAGATGAAAATGGCAAGATAATACATAAAAATCCTTCATTGCAGGAATATCCGGTTTCGGGCTATCAGTTTTTGTTGGATAAATTGGAAGGAAGAATTTATTCGGCTGCTTGTGAATATGTTTTTACTCGTGATATATATGAACGGATAGGCGGTTTTGTGAAGTTTCCATTGGCGTGGTGTTCAGACGATGCAACGTGGACAAGCATAGGTGAAAATGCAGGTGGAATGATTCCTTTGCCGGGTAAGCCGGTTTGTTGGCGAAATGTGATGGGCGAGAATATAAGTTGTTCCTTCAATTATGATGAAGAGAAGATAGTAGCTACAAGGCAATTTATAAAATGGGTTTCAGTTTTTTACTCGGACAGACTTCAAGATAGAAAACTACAGCATGCGATAAAGAAATATGCCCATACGATATTGCATTACAGTTTGCAAGATCGTTATAAATTACATGATCTTATGGGTATTTGTCGTAGTTTATGGTATATTTGCCCTTCTGTATCATTAAGTGTGGCATTCCGCATGTGTAAGTTGAAACTTAGAAATCGAAAGAGATAATGAAGAAAATTCTTTTTATACTTCCTTGTGTGCCTTATCCGTTGACTGCTGGAGGTAATCAGGCCTTTTTCAATATGGTGGAATATATCCGGCACAAAATGTCTGTGTCTTTGTTGCTTTCGCCGGGAAATAAGGAGATGAATGATGTCGAAAGTTTAAGGGCTTTATGGACAAATGTTGATTTCTATCTTTTTAGGGAAGAAGATGCAGAACCTAAGACTCGTTGCCCCCGATATTACCGTTGGTTAAAAAAGATGTCTGAATCCATTTCCCGCAAGATGCAACGGCAACTGTATTCTTTTCAGCAAGAGCATCCGTATAAGAATATGACGTTGAAGAATTCTTGTTTTAAACCTTTTCCCAAGGCATACGTAGAGTATGTGTCTGACATCTCACGTCGTGGATTTGATATTATTCAGGTTGAGTTCTATCCATTGATAACCTTGGGGTATCTATTGCCAAAAGATGTACAAACAGTGTTTGTGCATCATGAACTGAGGTATATACGTAATGAAAATGAAATGGAATGCCTTACTCATGTAACAGATGAAGACAAGATGCTCTATGGTATTGCTAAGGATATGGAGAAAGCCGCTTTACGTCAATATAAGCATGTAATTGCATTGACGGATATTGACCGTTTATTGTTGGCAGACTTGGTTGGACAAGAATGCAATATTTATGTTTCTCCGGCAGTGGTACAGATAGAGTCTGTTTATGACAGAATTGTGAAGCCGGCCTCTGTTCGTCTGACATTTGTTGGAAGTGAAAATCATTACCCGAACCAGGATGCAGTAGATTGGTTTTGTCATGAAGTAGCCCCTTGTTTGCGTGCTCAGGGGTTTAAATTTGTTTTTCAAGTGATTGGGACATGGAAGAGCCGTTACGTGAAAAGTCTTCAGGCAGTATGTCCGGAAATGGAGTTAGTGGGTTATGTGGAGGATTTGCGGGAATACTTGAATGGAAGCATCGTTCTGGTGCCAATTCGTATTAGTAGTGGTATGAGGATGAAAATATTGGATGCGGTTTCCTCTATGGCTTCTTTTGTAACTACGACAAAAGGAGTTGAGGGAATTGACCTACGTCACAATGAAGAGTGTTTGATTGCTGATAGCGCAACTGATTTTGCAGCAGCAGTCATTCGTTTGGAGGCGGATAAAAAATTGCAAGTCAGGCTGGCGACGCAAGCATTGAAGCGTTTGCGTGAACTTTATAATCCTCAGGAAATGTTGGAGAGAAGACTGGCTGTTTATGATGAGATATTGCAAAATAATACAAACTAATAGCATCAGATTATGCTTTCAATCATAATTTGTTCGGTATCTCCCGAACGTTTGGAGCAAGTAACCCGGAATATTCATGATACTATTGGTGTTGATTATGAAATCATTGCTATTGATAATCGTGAAAAACAATGGCCGATAGCACGTGCGTATAATGAGGAGCTTCTCGGGCACATTATCCCTTTCTGTTTTTGTTCATGAGGATGTAAAGTTTCATTCGGTAGGCTGGGGAAAGTGCATTGAGAAGAAACTTAAGGAACCGGATTGTGGTATAATTTAAGTATTGTGACATAAATAGACTATATAAAATTTGACTGTTATGAATGGAAATAAGATTACCTTTTGGAGACGTAAATTTTTGTCATTTATATATGAGAAGAAGATTCGTGGAAATGGTATATACACTATTGAAAAATATAGAATACTGAAAGTAACTTTGCTTAAAAAGGTGATTTCTTATGATGAAGTTAATTTTACATATTTAAAATTCCTTCATTTTACTAGGAAAGTTTCAGAAAAAGAACTATTGTTTAAAGTGAATAATCGTTGTTTTGATGTTCTTGATATTCCTTTGGCTCAGGATAGTTTACCTTTAGTTAGTATTATTGTTCCAAATTATAATCATGCTCTATATTTAAGAGAACGTTTGGATTCAATTTATAGCCAAACGTATAAAAAGTTTGAGGTAATTCTATTGGATGATGCATCTTCTGATAATAGTGTTGAAATATTGACTGAATATGCTCAGAAATATCCACAAAAAACCCGTTTAATAGTCAATGAGAAGAATTCGGGAAAAGTTTTTGCTCAATGGAATAAGGGATTGAGTTTGGCCAAAGGAGAGTATATATGGATAGCTGAAAGTGATGATTATTGTGATAAAGGTTTTTTAAAAGAAGTACTTTTAGGGTTGCGCCACCAATCGGTAATGCTTTCCTTTGCAAGGAGTGTATTCATGAAAGATGGTAAAAAAATATGGTCAATAGAGAGATATCTAAAGGATTCGTCAATATCTTGGAATGCTCCTTTTGTTATGTCGGCTCACATGCTTGTGAATAAGGCTTTTGGGATTAAAAATGTAGTCCCAAATGTCAGTAGTGCGGTTTTTAGAAATGTGGGTACTATACCTGATGAGATTACTGCTATCTGGAAAGATATGTCCTTATGTGGTGATTGGTTATTTTATCTATGGTTGATTCGAGGAGGAGCTGTCAGCTATACTAATAAAGTGACCAATTATTATAGAATACATGAGAATAGTACTTCATTGAAAGTTCAAGATACATTGGATTATTATATTGAAACTTTTCGTGTTTCTTGTTTTGTAGCCCAGAACTATGCAGTAGATTTATCGATTTTTGATACTGTTAAGAATAACTTAGTACGACATTGTATAGATAGAAAACATGAAAACAAGGTAGAGGAGGTTGAGAGAATATACGATCTTAATCAGATAAAAGAGTGTGCAAAATGTCGGCGTCCGAATGTTGCTATTTGCGGCTATTCTTTAATTCAAGGTGGGGGAGAGGTATTTCCCATTTATTTGGCAAATGAATTGAAAAAGCAGGGGATAGCAGTAACTTTTGTTGATTTTAGAAGAGCAAATTATGACGAAGGAATCAGGAAAAAACTGGATAGAGATATACCATTAATCGAACTTAGTGACGTTAAATTCTTTAATGGTGTAATTTCTGCTCTTGGAACGGAGATCGTTCATACTCATGAAGGGACTGTGGATTACTTTGTAGCTCGCGTTATAAGGAATAAGGAAGGTGCTTGTAAGCATATTATTACACTTCATGGTATGTATGAAGCTATTTCTAAAAAGAACTTGGATGGAATATTGGAGTTTGTGATCCCAAGCTGTTCTTGTTTTGTATATATTGCTGATAAAAACTTGCTTCCGTTTAAGGGCCTATTTCAAAACTTGCAATTTCGGAAAATAGGAAATGGGCTTCCGCAAATACCTATTGTTCCCCACAAAAGACTTGAGTTGGGTATTGAAGAAAATGCTTTTTGTTTGACATTGGTTAGTAGAGCTATTTTTGAGAAAGGCTGGATAGAAGCGATAGAGGCTGTAAAAATAGCAAGGAGGAAGTCAGAGCGACCGATTCATTTGATATTGATTGGGGAAGGAGAATGTTATGACTTTTTAAAAGGTAAAAACCTTCCTTCTTATATTCATTTGCTGGGACGCAAAAGTGATGTCAGGAATTATTTTGCTATGTCTGATGTGGGATTGTTACCTTCTCGGTTCAAGGGTGAGAGTTTCCCTTTAGTTGTGATAGAAAGTTTGATGAGTGGTTCTCCAGTCGTGGCGAGTGATATAGGAGAAGTTCGTAATATGTTGGCTGATGAAGCTGGTAATATGGCTGGTATGTTATTTAAACTTAGGGAGGGTGAAATACCAGTTGATGAATTGGCGCAGATTATTTTGCTTTTGGCTACAGATAATGAAAAGTACATGCAGTTGAAGAGGCGGACTAGTGAGGTTACTAAAAAAATGAATATTACTCATACTGCAGAACGGTATATTGGTGTGTATAATGAAGCCTTGAATACTTTGCCAAAGGAATGAAGTTGTAGTAGTAAGCCTATGATAGAAGCATTTTGACTGCTTTATATGATTAATTGTTATAACTAAAGATGGAGAAAAAACTGGCAATAATTATACCTGCTTATAAAGCTCGTTTTTTGAGAGAAACTCTGGATTCAATACTTAAGCAGAATAGTTCAGAATTTATTGTATATGTGGGTGATGATGCGAGTCCGGAGAATATAGAAGGGCTTGTCCATGATTATGATGAGAAGTTAGATATTGTTTACCATCGGTTTAGTACGAATCTTGGAGGCGTAGATTTGCCTGGGCAGTGGGATAGATGTATTGCTTTATCCAATGAGCCGTTGGTTTGGCTTTTTTCTGATGATGATATAATGCCGTTTGATGGGGTTAAAAGAGTAATGCAGGCTGTTGAGAAATATGGAGATAAGCTGGTGTGTATGCGTTTCCCTTTAATGGTAATAGATGCTTGTGGTAACATGAAATATCAGAATCCTCCTTTTGAAACGGAACGGATTTCTGGATATGAGTTTTTATTGGATAAGTTATCAGGAAAGATTAGTTCGGCTGCTTGTGAGTATGTTTTTAGCCGTGATGTTTGGAAACAAATAAAAGGTTTTGTGAAGTTTCCGTTTGCATGGTGTTCGGATGATGCTACTTGGGCAAGTTTTGCCGATTTAACAGAAGGAATTATTTCTCTACCTGGGAGGGCTGTGTGTTGGCGAAATGTAGAAGGTGAGAATATTAGTAATTCTGTAGGTTTTGATAAGGAAAAGCTTAGAGCAACAGGCCTTTTTTTTAATTGGATAAACAGACATTATCCTTGCAATCTTAGAGATGCTAGATTGAGAAAAGCTTTAGAAGCTTATACTCATACGATTTTGTCTTGCTCAGTTCGTGGTAACTTCAGTTTGTGTGATCTTGTCCGTTTATGTTATGCTCTTGGTAAAATAGATTATGTTGCCGCTTTACACGTGGCGTATCGCCATTTGTTGAAAAAATGAGTTTTTGAGAAAATATGAAAAAGATACTTTTTATAATTCCCTATATTCCATATCCTTTAGATTCAGGAGGTAATCAGGCCTTTTTTAATATGGTTAATTATATCCGTAATCGAATGTCGGTGTCAATTTTGCTTTGCTCAAAATCCGAAGAACATGATAAAAATATAGTGGCCCTGAAAAAATTGTGGGCAAATGTAGATTTTTTTGTATATAAATGGCCTAAAAAGAAATCTGTACATATTGAAGTCCGTAATCCATTATATTACAATGTTTTGAAAAGAGTGAAGGCTTCTGTGGAGCGCAAAATGAGAAGGCAGATTGTGAATATGGGGGTAGATATGGAATCAGGTTTAGATCCAGTTCGCGAGAATTCTGCTCTTTTAAGATCGGTTTTTGAGCCCCTTGAATCTGGATATGCTCAATATATTTGTCAGGTTATAAAGCAAGGATATGATATTATTCAGGTTGAATTTTATGAATTGATTTCTGTAGGATATTTATTGCCGGAAAATGTACAAACGATTTTTGTGCATCATGAATTAAGATATGTCCGTAATGCTAATGAAATGTCTTTGTTTGAAGAGATGACAGATGAAGATCGCATGCTTTTCTCTGTGGCAAAGGACTATGAGCGAGCTGCCTTGCTAAAATATAAGCATGTAATTGCTTTGACTGAAGTAGACAGACAACTGCTGATTGATTTTCTTGGTCGTAAAGAACGTATTTATGCTTCTCCAGCGGTGGTGCAGATGTCAGATACTTCTATTGAAGAATTTACTCCGGCAATTACTCATAGATTAACGTTTGTTGGAAGTGGAGATCATTATCCGAACTTAGATGCGATTACTTGGTTTTGCAAAGAGGTGGCTCCTTATTTGCATAAGCAAGGATTCTCTTTTGATTTTAGGGTTGCAGGACGGTGGGATTGCTCTCATATAGTAAGACTTTCTTCTGTTTGTCCAGAAATAAAATTTGTAGGTTATATGGAGGATTTGAGTGATTTTCTTAAAGGTAGTATTGCTCTTGTTCCTATACGCATCGGTAGTGGGTTGAGAATGAAAATATTAGATGCTGTATCTTTGGGCATTCCTTTTGTTACTACTTCTAAAGGAGTAGAGGGGATTAGTTTTAATGATAATGAAGAGTGTTTAAAGGCGGATACAGCTATGGATTTTGCAGATGCGATTATTAGGTTGGCTAATGATAGTAACATGCAGTGTAGACTTGTTTTACAAGCTAAACGTAAATTAGAAGATTTATATGATTGGAAAAAGATGTTAGAACAGCGTATAGCTATTTATTCTCATATTCTGAATTTTTAAAATTTTTATTTTGAGTATTTAGGTATTTTCGTGTAATTTAGCAATTTAATTATAATCAAAACTTATGGTAAAACAGTTTTTCTCTTTGATGAAGCGATATATCATGCCGTATCGCAAGTATTTAACGTGGGCATTGATACTGAATTTCCTTTCTCAATGGCTGAACGTTTTTTCTTTTATGGCTATTATTCCTATTTTAAACATATTGTTTAAGATTGACACTAAAGTGTATGAATATATGCCCATGGACTGGGGAAACTTTGACAAAGATGTTCTTATTAATAATGCTTATTATTGGATCAGTAATTTTGTTTTGGAACATGGCGCTTTTCTTACACTTGTTATGATGGGATGTATATTGGTTTTTATGACGTTATTGAAGACTGCAGGTTACTTCGCTTCTTCTGCAATTATGGTCCCTCTTCGTACAGGTATTGTTCGTGATATCCGTATTCAAGTATATAATAAAGTATTGGAGTTGCCTCTTAGTTTCTTTTCTGAGGAGCGTAAAGGGGATATTATTGCTCGTATGAGTGCGGATGTTACTGTTGTTGAGAATTCTTTAACCAGTTCCATTGACATGTTAATTCGTAATCCGATAGCTCTTTTGGTTTGCTTTGTCACTTTGTTTACTGTAAGTTGGGAGATGACTTTGTTTGTCCTTATAATTCTTCCATTGGCTGGATGGCTCATGGGAATAATCAGCCGTAAATTGAAAAGACAATCATCAGCGGCACAAGCCCAATGGGGAGATATAATGTCTCAATTGGACGAAACCTTGGGAGGATTACGTGTGATTAAAGCTTTTCTTGCAGAAAAGAAAATGTCTGCGCGTTTTGCAAAGACCAATAATGAATTTAGAAATGCTGTGAATGAAATGGTAATCCGTCAGAGTTCAGCTCATCCGATGAGTGAATTTTTGGGTACTTGTATCATCGTTATCGTATTGCTGTTTGGTGGTTCATTGATTTTGAGTAATACTTATTCTCCCATGGATGCAGCCACTTTTATTTTCTATTTAGTTATTCTTTATAGTATCATTAATCCCTTAAAAGAGTTCTCTAAGGCTTTTTATAATATACCTTTAGGGCTTGGCAGTATGGAACGTATTGACATGATATTAAAGGCTGAGAGCCATATAAAAGATCCTATGCAGCCCTTATCATTAAATGGCTTTGAGAATAAATTGGAATTTCGTGATGTAAGTTTCAGTTATATAGAGGGAAGACCAGTTTTGAAACATATTAATTTGACGGTTCATAAAGGTAAGACTATTGCTCTGGTAGGACAGTCAGGATCAGGAAAATCCACTTTAGTAGATTTGGTTCCTCGTTATCATGATGTCACAGAAGGAGCCTTATTGATAGATGGTAAGAATGTGAAGGATGTTTCCATAAGCAGTTTAAGGTCATTAATAGGCAATGTGAATCAGGAAGCTATTCTGTTTAATGATACTTTTTTTAATAATATTACATTTGGTGTCGAGAATGCTACGATGGAGCAGGTTGTTGAAGCTGCAAAGATAGCTAATGCACATGATTTTATTATGGAAACTGAGAAAGGATATGATACTATGATTGGTGACCGTGGTGGGCGTTTGTCTGGTGGGCAAAGACAACGTGTCAGTATAGCGCGTGCGATTTTGAAGAATCCTCCTATTTTGATTTTGGATGAGGCCACTTCTGCACTTGATACAGAGAGTGAACGTTTGGTGCAAGAAGCTTTGGAACGTTTGATGAAATCACGTACTACCATTGCCATTGCCCACCGTTTGTCTACAATCAAAAATGCAGATGAGATATGCGTACTTTATGAAGGTGAAATTGTGGAACGTGGAACGCATGATGAGCTTATAGCTCTTAATGGATATTATAAGAAACTGAATGATATGCAGTCACTTTCATAAATATATTTTGTGAGGAATATATGACTATTGATGGTCAGTGATTTTTTATGTAGACAGCGGATTAGTTAATAGTCCGCTGTCGTTTTATATTTAGAGATAAGCATCGAACTTAGATGTTTTTCATTTTATTCTTGTACCTTTGCAACCTTATAATTCACTTAACTACAATCAATGAAGGAATTCCTACAACTGATGCGGCGCTTTGTGTCGCCTTACAAGAGATATATCGGTTGGGCAATCGTGCTCAATGTGCTGTCCGCTATATTCAACGTCTTTTCATTTACATTGTTAATCCCTATCCTTAACATCCTTTTCAAGACTGGGGCGAATACCGAGGTATATCACTTCATGGAGTGGGGAAGCGGCAGCCTGAAGGAAGTGGCGGTGAACAACTTCTACTACTACGTCACCCAGATGATTGAGACACACGGGCCGCAGATGACACTGCTGTTCATGGGGCTCTTCCTTGCTTTCATGACCATGCTGAAGACCTCCTGCTACTTCGGTTCTTCTGCTATAATGGTTCCTTTGCGTACGGGAGTAGTACGCGATATCCGTGTGATGGTCTATTCCAAAGTGATGCACTTGCCACTTGGTTTTTTCTCTGAAGAAAGAAAAGGGGACATCATTGCACGTATGAGCGGTGACGTAGGCGAAATTGAAAACTCCATTACCAGTTCACTGGATATGCTGCTCAAGAATCCTATCCTGATTCTGCTTTATTTTTCCACTTTGATTGTAACCAGTTGGCAGCTGACCTTGTTTACTGTCCTGGTATTGCCGGGTATGGGCTGGCTGATGGGAAAGGTCGGCAAGAAGCTGAAACGCAAGTCGCTGGAAGCCCAGGGGAAATGGAGCGACACGATGTCGCAACTGGAAGAGACGTTGGGCGGACTGCGCATCATCAAGGCTTTCATAGCCGAAGACAAGATGGTGGACCGTTTCAAACAATGTAGCAACGAGCTGCGTGATGCCACCAACAAGGTAGCCATCCGTCAGTCGTTGGCACATCCTATGAGCGAATTCCTCGGTACGTTGCTCATTGTATTGGTTCTGTGGTTTGGTGGTCTGCTTATTTTGGGCGATGGTACTTCCATGGAAGCTTCAACGTTCATTTTCTATATGGTGATTCTGTACAGTATCATCAATCCGTTGAAAGACTTTGCAAAGGCAGGATACAACATTCCAAAGGGTCTGGCATCCATGGAACGTGTGGACAAAATACTGAAAGCCGAGAACCCCATTAAGGAACCGGTAAACCCGTTGCCGCTGCACGGGATGAATGACCGGATTGAATTTAAGGACCTCTCCTTCAGTTACGACGGCAAGCGCGAAGTGTTGAAGCACGTCAATCTGATGGTGCCCAAAGGACAGACCATTGCACTTGTCGGTCAGTCCGGCTCCGGCAAGTCGACATTGGTGGATTTGCTGCCGCGCTATCACGATGTGCAGTTGGGTGAGATTACAATTGACGGTGTGAATATTAAGAATTTTCGCATCCACGACTTGCGTGCGTTGATAGGAAACGTGAACCAGGAGGCCATCCTGTTCAATGATACCTTCTTCAACAACATTGCTTTCGGTGTGGAAAATGCAACAATTGAGCAGGTGGTTGAAGCTGCAAAGATTGCCAATGCCCACGATTTCATCATGGAGACCGAGCTCGGTTATCAGACCAACATTGGCGACCGTGGCGGCAAGCTTTCCGGCGGACAGCGCCAGCGCATCAGTATTGCCCGTGCCATCCTGAAGAATCCACCCATCCTGATACTCGATGAGGCTACTTCCGCACTCGACACCGAAAGCGAACGCCTGGTGCAGGAGGCGCTGGAACGGCTAATGAAGACCCGTACCACGATTGCCATCGCCCACCGCCTTTCCACCATCAAGAATGCGGATGAAATTTGTGTACTCTATGAAGGTGAAATCGTGGAACGTGGTAAGCACGAGGAACTTCTCGAGAAGAACGGCTATTATAAGAGGCTGAATGATATGCAGTCTCTCTCATAGAAATAAAGTTCTGCGCACCTTGCTTCCATCCGCTTGTGCTATGTTGTTATGACTAAATAGGAAGTTAATCCATTGTAAGGCAATGTATTGATTTCGTGTATCCCTTCTTGTTGATACTTTGTAAATAGGAAGTTAATTTCCTGCAAACAGCATATTAATTCTTCTTTCTCTTCTATACTTCTTACGCAGAATTTATGATGTAGGTGGGTGTTGATGGCTACCGGCAGAGTGTTTCACGGCTGTTAGGCGATGATGAATAAAGGGCGTTCTTTTGCCTTTTACGCTTTTTTAATATCTGCTTGCTTCCATTCTATCACTAATTATCCTATTTTTGCAAAGAACACATACATAAACATTGCAAATATCATGAAAAAATTATACCCAATGTCTACGACAACAGCTACTATGACTATTAGTCCAAGTACTCTTAATCATGTAATTCAATTGACCCCGATAATACTATAACTGTAAATATTTAATATACGCCTACCATGAAAATAAAAGTTGGTTTGATAGGGTTCGGCAGAATGGGGCAAATGTATTGGGAGGAAATGCAGAAAAGCGGTCGATGGGACATCGCATATATCTGTGATACCGATCCGGCCTCCCGAGAATTGGCAAGAAACTTTTCCCCTTCATCCAGAATCATATCCGATGAACAAGAAATCTTTGACGACCAGAGTGTAGAAGCTGTTGGTCTTTTTGCATTGGCAAATTCCAGAAAAGAACAAATAGAGAAAGCTGTCCGAAGCCATAAGCACATCTTGACGGAGAAACCCATTGCCGATACCATTGACAAGGAATGGGAAATTGTGGACCTGATTGAAAAGTATGACCGCATTGCTGCTGTCAACCTTTATCTGCGCAACTCCTGGTATCACCAGGCTATGAAGCAGTTTATCGATGAAGGCGAAATTGGCGAACTGGCCATCTTGCGCATCTGCCACATGACTCCGGGATTGGCGCCGGGCGAGGGACACGAATATGAGGGTCCCGCCTACCACGACTGCGGCATGCACTACATAGACATTGCCCGCTGGTATGCCGACAGTGAATACAAGACCTGGCATGCGCAAGGCATGCGGATGTGGGACTACAAGGACCCTTGGTGGGTACAGTGCCACGGTACGTTCGAGAACGGCATCGCCTTCGATGTCACACAGGGATTCGTCTATGGACAACTCTCCAGAAACCAGACTCATAATGCATATACGGACATTATTGGTACAAAAGGTATCGTGCGCATGACGCATGATTTCCGGACTGCCGTGGTGGAGCTTCATGGCGTGAACCGTACGCTTCGTCTGGAGAAGCCGTTTGGTGGGAAGAATCTGGATAAGCTATGCAATATTATGGCTGACTCCATCGAGAGCGGGAAACGCGATCCGAGATTGCCGCAGATGCGAGACTCGGCCATTGCTTCCCAATACGGATGGACCTTCCTGGAGGATGCGCGCCGCCACGACCTGCCTGGCATAGGCGACTTGCAGACGCTGGAGGAAATTAGGGAGCGCCGGAGGCATATGAAGGAAGGTTATGGACTGCTCCGTCCGAAGAAGACGGTAGTCTGATGCCTACTGTAATGAGAAGTGTTTTAAAACTTAATTATATTAACCGATTTTAAAATCTAAAGAACCATGTCGAAATTTACAAGAAGAGAGTTTCTTAAGACCGGAGGTTTAGCTTTGGCGGGTCTTACCATTGCTCCAAGCAGCATTTTGGGTAAGAGCCACGGACACGTACCTCCCAGTGACCGTTTGAACATTGCTGCCGTAGGTATCGGTGGTATGGGACACACTAACATTAATCATGTGAAGGCTACGGAAAATATCGTGGCGCTGTGTGACGTAGACTGGCGCTACGCGAAAGGTGTGTTCGATGAGCTTCCCAATGCGAAGAAGTATTGGGATTATCGTAAGATGTACGATGAGATGGGCAAGGATATCGATGCCGTTATCATCGCTACGGCCGACCATACACATGCCATCATCACTGCTGATGCCATGACGATGGGCAAACATGTATATTGCCAGAAACCGTTGACGCACTCTGTATACGAGTCCCGTCTGCTTACCCGCCTGGCCGCTTCTACGGGAGTAGTTACTCAGATGGGTAACCAGGGTTCTTCGGACGAAGGTACCGACTTGGTATGCGAGTGGATATGGAACGGCGAAATCGGTGACGTGACAAAGGTGGAATGTGCTACCGACCGGCCCATCTGGCCGCAAGGATTGAATGTTCCCGAGAAGGAAGACCGCATTCCCAAAACTCTGAACTGGGATTTGTTCACCGGTCCTGCCAAGATGAATCCGTATAACGAAATCTATCATCCCTGGAACTGGCGCGGATGGTGGGATTATGGTACGGGTGCTTTGGGCGATATGGCTTGTCACATCCTGCACCAGCCGTTCAGAGCTTTGAAGTTGTTGTATCCTACCAAGGTAGAAGGTTCGTCTACATTGTTGCTCAATGCCTGCGCTCCGCAAGCACAGCACGTGAAGCTGATTTTCCCCGCACGTGAAAATATGCCGAAGGTGGCTATGCCCGAAGTGGAAGTTCACTGGTATGATGGTGGCATGATGCCCGACCGTCCGAAAGGCTTCCCCGAAGGAAAGCAACTGATGCAGAGCGGTGGCGGTCTGACTATCTTCCACGGAACGAAGGATACGCTGATTTGCGGTTGCTACGGACAGAACCCGTGGTTACTTTCTGGCCGCGTGCCCAATGCACCGAAGGTTTGCCGCCGTGTACCGAAGGCTATGAATGGCGGTCATGAGATGGACTGGGTACGTGCTTGTAAGGAAAGTCCTTCCAGCCGCGTAATGCCTAAGTCTGACTTCTCCGAAGCAGGACCGATGAACGAAATGGTGGCAATGGGTGTATTGGCCATCCGTCTGCAGGGCCTGAACAAGACACTGGAATGGGACGGAGCCAACATGCGCTTTACCAATATTGGCGACGACGAGACATTGCGTACAGTCATCAAGGACGGCTTCAAGATACACAACGGCCATCCAAGCTTCGACAAGACATGGACAGATCCGGTAAATGCCAAAGCTTTTGCAGAAGAGCTCATCAAGCATAACTACCGCGAAGGCTGGAAATTGCCTGATATGCCTAGATAAACATTAAAAGGGGCATCAGAACTTGTTTTCTGATGCTCATAAACGAATACTAATCATTTAATTTTTCAGATTATGAAGAAAATATATTATCCTTTGGCTTGTTGCCTTATCGGAGGTATGCTCGCCTCTTGCGGTGGCGGTGCAAAGAAATCGAACGCTACGGAAGAAGCCACAGCTCCTACTACTACTGCGGTGTCTTACTCCAAGTCTTTGAAAGCGCCTGAAACGGACAGTCTGAATCTGCCGATTGATGCGGACGGTTATATTACTATTTTTGATGGAAAGAGCCTGGACGGATGGCGTGGATACGGTAAGGATAAAGTGCCTTCCAGGTGGATTATTGAGGATGGTTGCCTCAAATTCTGTGGAACCGGTACCGGTGAAGGACAGACCGGTGAAGGTGGTGACTTGATTTTCGCCCATAAGTTCAAGAATTTTGAGTTGGAACTGGAATGGAAAATTTCGAAAGGTGGTAACTCCGGTATCTTCTATCTGGCTCAGGAAGTTACTTCAAAGGATAAGGACGGCAACGAAGTGCTGGAACCCATCTATATCTCTGCTCCTGAATTCCAGGTGTTGGACAACGCCAATCATCCGGATGCCAAGCTGGGTAAGGACAACAACCGTCAGGCTGCTTCCTTGTATGATATGATTCCTGCTGTTCCGCAGAACGCCAAACCTTTCGGTGAATGGAATAAGGCCAAGATTATGGTATACAAAGGCACTGTAGTTCACGGACAGAACGATGAAAATGTACTGGAGTATCACTTGTGGACCAAGCAGTGGACTGATATGCTCCAAGCCAGCAAGTTCAGCGAAGAAAAATGGCCTTTGGCTTTTGAACTGTTGAACAACTGTGGTGGCGAAAACCATGAAGGCTTTATCGGTGTACAGGATCATGGTGATGATGTTTGGTACCGCAACATCCGTGTAAAGGTTCTCGACTGATTCCTTCTAAAAAGATAGTACTATGAGAATCAAACATATGATGATTTTGTCAGCACTGTGTTTATCCATGATGGCCACAAGCTGTAGCAGCCAGAGTAGGGAAACGACGCCGGAAACGACGAAAAAGGAAGTTGCCATACAGCTCTACTCTGTGAGGGACTTGGTGAAGGACGGCAGTAACCTCGACCAGATTCTGAAGGATTTGGCTGATATGGGCTATACCAGTGTGGAGGCCGCCAACTACAATGACGGTAAGTTCTACGGCAAGACTCCCCAGGAGTTCAAGCAGATGGTGGAAAAGAGCGGTATGACCGTGCTTTCTTCGCACACTACCCACGGGTTGTCGGACGAGGAACTGGCTTCGGGCGACTTTACGGAAGCCTTGAAATGGTGGGATCAGTGCATTGCTGCCCATAAGGAGGCCGGTATGGAGTATATCGTGACTCCGTATCTCTCCGTTCCCAAGACATTGAAAGATTTGCAGACCTACTGCGACTATTACAATGAAGTGGGCAAGCGCTGCCAGGCTGCCGGTTTGAAATACGGTTACCACAATCATGCCCATGAATTCCAGAAAGTGGAAGACAAGGAGCTGATGCTGGACTACATGCTGCAACACACCAATCCCGAATATGTATTCTTCCAGATGGACGTTTACTGGGTAGTGCGCGGCCAGAACAGCCCGGTGGATTACTTCAACAAGTATCCCGGACGCTTCACCATGCTCCATATCAAGGATCACCGCGAGATTGGGCAGAGTGGTATGGTAGGTTATGATGCTATCTTCAAGAATACGGATACTGCTGGCGTGCGCCACATCGTAGCTGAGATTGAGAAATACAGCTGCCCCGTAGAAGAGAGTGTGAAGCAGAGTCTTGACTACTTGCTTGATGCTCCTTTCGTGAAGGCATCGTATAGCAAATAAAACATGATGGCGGCTATTCATTCATAAGCTCGGCCGCATCATTTTCTTGACGCGGGCACAACCGGATGAAGAATCCAGGGTGCTCGCGTTTTTTTACTTCCTTCCGAAGTCGGCCGGAATTTCCCCCCATTGCTTTGTCTCCCATTTTAGGATGCGGGTGGTGTAGGTGTTTTCGCGCAACCACTTCTCCGCACGTTCTATTAGGTGGAAAAGCTCTTCGGTCTTGGCGTCACGCGGCAGTTTGGTTTTGCATTTTTTCTGTTTTATCCAGTTGATGGCATTTACGCTGTCACTGTAGATGGGCATGTCGAAACCTTTCTGTTTCAACAAGGCAAGTCCGTGGACAATGGCGAGGAATTCGCCGATATTGTTGGTTCCATACATCGGCCCGAAGTGAAAGATTTCCTGACGGCTGGCGACGTGTACTCCCCGGTACTCCATGGCACCGGGATTTCCGCTGCAGGCGGCGTCTACGGCAAGGCTGTTTTCTGCGACGGCGGCAGGAAGGGGAGCGTCGGCGCCGGGAATAGTCTTGGCAGGAGAAGGGGCCGACCGCTTGATGTACGCGTACGGCGAAGAGGCAAAGGCTTTTTCCGCTTCCTCGCGTGATTCGAACGACTTGTATTTTGCTCCTTCGTAGCCTTTGGTCTGCAGTTGGCAGTCTGTCCAGGAAGTGTAGATACCCGGGCTGACTCCCGCCCATACGACGTAATATTTTTCTTTCTTCATAACTGCGGACAAAGGTAAAAAAGAAAATCCGAACAACTTAACTCTTTCATTTGTTTCTTTGTATGGCGGATATAAAATAAAGAAGAGAAGACTCAATAAAAAAGAAAGGACAAAAAATGAAGAGAACATTTGCAGAGGCCATGGCGCATCGCCGTAGTTATTACTCTATCGGCAGCGATTCGCCAGTACTGGATGAAGAAATAGTACACATTATTCGTGAAGCCGTAAAGAATGTGCCGTCAGCTTTCAATTCACAGTCTACAAGAATTGTATTGCTGCTGGGCGACGAACATAAGAAATTGTGGAACATTGTGAAGGAAACCCTGAAAGCACGTATCTCTGCCGAGGCTTTTGCCAAGACGGAAGCCAAGATTGACGGCTGCTTTGCCAGCGGACACGGTACTGTGCTCTATTTTGAAGACACTTCTGTAGTCAAGAAGCTGCAGGAAGCATTCCCTTCCTATAAGGATAATTTCCCCACTTGGTCACAGCACACCTCCGCTATGCACCAGTTTGCCATCTGGACTATGCTGGAAGATATGGGGTTGGGCGCCTCCCTGCAACACTATAACCCCTTGATTGACGACGAGGTACGCCGCACCTGGAACCTGCCCGGCGACTGGATGATGATTGCACAGATGCCCTTCGGTACACCCACCGGTGAACCAGGAGAAAAGGAATTCGAAGATTTAAGCAAGCGTATCAAAATTTTTCTCTGATACAGAGGCGTTTTCAGCTTGGAATTGCTACCTTTGCAGGAAACCTGTAACTCGTAGCAGATATGATGCGTATTTTCTTGACCGGCTACATGGGAGCCGGTAAAACTACTTTAGGAAAGGCTTTTGCCCGCGAAATGAATGTGCCGTTCATTGATTTGGACTGGTACATCGAAGAACGTTTTCACAAATCAATCCGTGAATTGTTCACCGAGCGGGGAGAAGCCTCTTTTCGTGAATTGGAGCGAAACATGCTGCATGAAGTAGGGGAATTTGAGGATGTCGTGGTTTCTACCGGTGGCGGTACTCCTTGTTTTTTTGACAATATGGAGTATATGAACGGTTGCGGGCAGACGGTGTTCCTGGATGTACACCCCGATATTCTGTTCCGCCGGCTCCGGGTGGCGAAGCAGCAGCGCCCCATCCTGCAAGGCAAGACGGACGAAGATTTGCGCACCTTCATTGTGGAGGCGCTGGATAAGCGTGCGCCTTTCTACTCGCAGGCCCGTTATCGCTTTGATGCCGGTTATCTGGAGAGTCGCAGCCAGATTAGCGAATCCGTGCAACGGTTACGCCAACTTTTAGGACTTTAATCCCTTGTAAATGTGTATTTTTCAGTCCGATGAGCTGGATGTATTAGATTTATGTGTATTTTTGTCGCCCCTTTTATAAAACACACTATAGTGGGAAAATAGTAAATTGTAAATAGTCTAATAGTAAATGTACTGATGAGAAAATGGCGTATTGAAGATTCAGAAGAGCTGTACAACATAACTGGTTGGGGCACTTCGTACTTTAGTATCAATGACAAAGGTCATGTTGTGGTGACACCGCGTAAGGATGGGGTTGCCGTCGATTTAAAAGAGTTGGTGGACGAGTTGCAGTTGCGCGATGTAGCGGCTCCGGTATTGGTGCGTTTTCCCGATATTCTGGACAACCGAATCGAGAAGGTGTCCTGCTGCTTCAGACAGGCCGCCGATGAGTATGGGTATAAAGGAGAGAACTTTATTATCTATCCCATCAAAGTGAATCAGATGCGTCCTGTGGTGGAAGAGATGATTAACCATGGGAAGAAGTTCAATCTAGGTCTGGAAGCGGGTTCAAAGCCGGAGTTGCATGCTGTGATAGGGGTCAATACAGACCCGGACTCCCTCGTGGTCTGTAACGGATATAAGGACGAGAGCTTCATTGAATTGGCACTGTTGGCGCAGAAAATGGGCAAACGCATTTTTCTTGTTGTAGAGAAACTTAATGAGTTGAATCTTATTGCCAAGATGGCGAAGCAATTGAAAGTGAAACCCAACATTGGAATTCGCATAAAATTGGCTTCCAGTGGAAGTGGCAAATGGGAAGAAAGTGGGGGAGATGCCAGCAAGTTCGGACTGACATCCAGTGAACTGCTTGAAGCGCTGGACTTCCTGGAGAAAAAGGACATGAAGGACTGTCTGAAGCTGATACATTTCCATATCGGCAGTCAGATAACCAAGATACGCCGCATCAAGAATGCCTTGCGTGAAGCTTCGCAATTCTTTGTGCAGCTGAACAAGATGGGATTCAACATCGAATTCGTGGATACCGGTGGCGGTATGGGAGTTGATTATGACGGTACACGTTCTTCAAGCAGCGAAAGCTCCGTCAACTATTCCATCCAGGAATATGTCAACGATGTGGTGTCGACATTTGTTGATGCTGCCAACAAACACGGCTTTCCTCATCCCAATATCATTACCGAAACGGGACGTAGCTTGACTGCCCATCACTCCGTGCTTATCTTTGAAGTACTGGAAACGGCTTCCCTGCCCGAAATGGATGACGACTGGGAACCGGGAGAGGATGCCCACGAACTGGTGAAGGAACTGTATGACATCTGGGACAACCTGAGTCAGCGCAGCATGCTGGAACCCTGGCACGATGCACAGCAGATACGCGAAGAGGCACTCGACCTTTTCAGTCATGGCATCGTCGACTTGAATACGCGCGCGCAGATAGAGAAACTCTATTGGAGTATCTGCCGCGAAATTAACTCCATTGCCAGCGGCATGAAGCATTGCCCCGAGGAATTCCGCAAGTTGAGCAAGCTGCTTGCCGACAAGTATTTCTGTAATTTTTCGCTGTTCCAGTCATTGCCCGATTCCTGGGCCATCGACCAGATGTTCCCCATCATGCCCATACAGCGGCTGGATGAAAGACCCGACCGCGAGGCTACTTTGCAGGATATGACTTGCGACTCTGACGGTAAAATAGCTAATTTCGTCAGCTCGCGTGCCGATACGACGACCCTGCCGCTGCACTCGTTGCGCGACAAGGAGCACTATTATCTGGCGGTTTTCCTCGTAGGGGCCTATCAGGAGATTCTGGGAGATATGCACAATCTGTTCGGTGATACGAATGCTGTGCATGTGTCTGTCAATTCCAAAGGCTACACCATTGACCAACTGATTGATGGAGAGACGGTGGCAGAGGTGCTGGACTACGTGCAATATAATCCTAAGAAACTGGTACGTACGCTGGAAACTTGGGTGACGCAATCCGTCAAGGAAGGGCGTATCTCTGTGGAAGAAGGAAAGGAATTCTTGTCTAATTACCGTTCCGGACTGTACGGATATACTTATTTGGAATAAAATGGAGAAACTGACTGTAATAAAGGTGGGTGGCAAGATTGTAGAAGAGGAAGCCACCCTCTATAAGTTATTGGATGACTTTGCAGCCATCGAAGGCTACAAGGTCTTGGTACATGGAGGCGGACGCTCAGCTACGAAGCTCGCCGCCCAACTGGGGATTGAAAGCAAAATGGTGAATGGCCGTCGTATCACTGATGCCGAAACGCTGAAAGTGGTAACAATGGTGTATGGCGGGCTGGTGAATAAGAATATCGTCGCTGGCTTGCAGGCGCGCGGTGTCAATGCACTGGGCTTGACGGGAGCCGATATGGATGTAATCCGTTCGGTTAAGCGTCCCGTGAAGGAGGTGGACTATGGGTTTGTGGGCGATGTGAAGCAGGTGAATGCTGCTTTTTTGGCAGACCTCATTCATAAGGGTGTGGTTCCCGTGATGGCTCCGCTGACGCACGATGGAGAGGGGCACATGCTGAATACGAATGCCGACACCATTGCCGGAGAGACTGCCAAGGCTTTGGCGGGCTTGTTCGATGTTACTTTGGTATTCTGCTTTGAGAAGAAAGGGGTGCTGCGTGACGAGAACGACGATGATAGCGTGATTCCACAGATAACACCGGAGGAATTCAAGCAATATGTAGCCGATGGAGTGATTCAAGGTGGCATGATTCCAAAATTGGAGAACTCTTTCGAGGCGTTGAATGCGGGTGTGTCCGAAGTCGTAATCACTTTAGCATCAGCCATCAACGGGAACAGTGGAACCCGTATCCGAAAATAATTCAAAAAAAACGGCAATAGGCTGTAACTTTCTGAATACTTAACCGTCAATTTATTAGAGATGCAAGAACTCAGCTTTCGCAATGACATTCTCCCGCTGAAGGATAAGCTTTTTCGGTTAGCCTTAAGAATTACGTTTGATAGGGCAGAGGCAGAGGACGTTGTGCAGGAAACGCTGATAAGGGTTTGGAACAAGCGTGACGAGTGGTCGCAGTTTGGTTCTATTGAAGCCTATTGCTTGACTGTGGCAAGAAATCTGGCGATAGACCGTAGCGAGCGAAAAGACTCCCGTACCGTGGAGCTACTCCCCGAAATGGAGCAAGTCTCCGATGCATCGAGCCCTTACGAAAAGCTGGTGAACAAGGAACGGATGGCGTTGATACATCGGTTGATGAGCAAGCTTCCCGAAAAACAGCGGTTGATTATGCAGCTTAGGGATGTGGAAGGTAAGAGCTATAAAGAAATAGCAGCGGTCCTGAACTTGACCGAGGAGCAGGTAAAAGTGAACCTCTTCAGGGCGCGGCAAAAAGTAAAACAAACGTTTATTGATATAGAAGGTTATGGACTCTAAATATATAGAACAACTCTTGGAACGCTACTGGCAGTGCGAAACTTCTTTGGAAGAGGAAGCATGCCTGCGTGCTTTCTTTAGCGGTAACGATGTTCCCGGACACTTGCTTCGCTACAAGGACTTGTTCGTATATCAGCAGCTTCAGCAGGAAGTGCATTTGGGTGAGGATTTTGATGCCCGGGTGCTTGCCGAAGTAGAAGTTCCGGTGGTCAAGGCAAAGCGCATGACATTGACCGCACGTTTCATGCCGTTGTTCAAAGCCGCTGCAGTAGTGGCAGTGGTCCTTTCTATGGGGAATGTGATGCAACATTCATTTTTCTCGGATGTAGAGGAGGTGGCCGCAGCCGATACTATCGGTAAACAGATTTCCGCACCGTCGGTAGCTCTTTCGGGAGATGTGCCCGTGTCTCATGAAAAGCAGGTAATGGATAGCCTGCGTCGGGTGGACAAGGGTCTGGAAATCAGTGAATAGATATTTTCATTTGCTTTTAAAATAACATTTTCATTTGCTTTAAACATAATAGTTAGTGTGCTTTATTAAAACAACTTGAGGCTGTGAAGTTTCAATTCTCTCAAAATCTTATAAAAACTAACTAAAATAGAAGGGACGCTGCGTGATGCAGCGTCCCTTTATTGTTTGTACGCCCAGCATGGGTGGATGCACAAAGAACGAAGAACTTCCTCGCGGGAGTCCTTCGTCATCTTTATAGGTAATTATTTGAGAGAGAATTTAGTTTAGGTTCATTAATCTTAAAGTCTATATTTTCCAATGTTAAAGCTTATACAGTCCTTTTTTCGGATAGTCCAGTTCCGGATTACCCTTGTAGCCCACACTGCCGCTTCCGCTAGTGCGTACTTTTAGGAAATCTGTGGCATGGCACTTGATGTCGCCTGAACCGGCAACACTGGCGGATGCTTTCTTGGCAACGAAATCGGAAGCAAACAAATCACCCGAACCTGCCACGCTGTATTCAGCTTCTTGGGTGCTGCCGCTCAGGATGGCGGTACCCGAACCGGCAACGGATGCTTTGGTGAAGTTAGCCGTTACGTTGTTCAGCTTCATGTCACCTGAACCTGCAACGGATACTTGGAGGTCATTGCAAGTGATGTCGCTGCTGTTGATGTCTCCTGAGCCTGCGATGGAAATATCGAGGTCTGTGCAAGAGATGTTGTTCCCATTGATGTCACCCGAACCTGCCACAGAGATTTTGAGGTTGTCTGTCTTCAGTCCGTTTTTCAGTTCCACGTCTCCCGAACCTGCAACAGCAATGCCGTTCAACTTTTCTGTGGACACACGTACTTCCAGTTTATTATAGGATACGTTGACATTCTTCTTGAAGCCGATGTAGAGGGTATTGTCCTTGACACGGATATCCAGTAAGTCTACAATGTTGTCCGAGGTGTATACTTCCACTGTCGGTTTGCCGGACTTCTGTGTGTAGGTCACGTCGGGGCTGCCGGCTACACTCAGCTTGGTGAAATTGTCCACTTTTATGTCTTTGGTTACATAGTTCTTGCTTGCCTTGACTGTTTTGCTGCCGAAGCCTCCGGAACGGTATGTGTGTTGTTGTGAACAAGCGGTTGTACTGAATGCCAATAAGGCGATTGCGATAAATGTTGTTAGAGCTTTCATATTCTTTTGTTTTTTGTGATTTAGTGTTTATCAGTTAGACGTGAACTGCCTTGAAAAAGTTGCATGTAGAAATGCTTTTTTCAAAAGAAACCAGTTCAGCATACTTTAATCAATTATTGTGCCATAAGTGTAAAATGGTGATTGTTAAAGGATAGCCGTTTTTGTGCAGTGTTCATTATCGGACACTCCGTCCGCTTTTGTCAGGTATTTGCTTGCGTTTTTGGATGATTCTTTGTTCATTTGCAAAGCCTCTTCCCACCCCTTTCCTATGGGAGAGGCTTTGATTTATGACAGTAAACCGCATTATAGAAGATAAAGAGCTTGGCCCTTTGTTTGTCCGGGTCAATGCCCGGGCACGGCGTCTTACTTTCCGTACAAAGGAAGATGGAATTTACGTGACTGTGCCTCCCCGGACTTCTCTTGCCGAGATAGAGAATGCCATCGAGCAGCTTCGTCCGCGTCTGAAGGCTGCCAGACAGAAGCAGGTCAGAAAGCTGATTGATTTGGATTACCGCATTGATACGGAGTTCTTTAAACTGACATTGGTCAGCGGACAACGGGAACGGTTTTTGTCTCGTTCGGAATTGGGGGAAATGCAGATAATCTGTCCTCCTGATGCCGATTTCTCGGATGAGAAGTTGCAGGCCTGGCTACGCAAGGTAATTGAGGAAGCTTTACGGCGAAATGCGAAAATTGTTCTTCCGCCCCGTTTGTATATGCTTTCCATGCAGCACAACCTTTCTTACAAGAGTGTGAAGATAAATTCCAGCAGTGGGCGTTGGGGAAGCTGTTCGGCACAAGGCAATATCAACCTTTCCTATTATCTGGTACTTCTTCCCAAGCATCTGATAGACTACGTGCTACTGCACGAACTGGCACATACCCGCGAGATGAATCACGGGGAGCGTTTCTGGGATTTGCTCGATCGGATGACTGATGGAAAGGCACAAGCATTGAGAGCGGAGCTTCGGAAATATCAAACGAAAATAAATGATTAGAGATTAGTATGGGTGTATCACGGTAAGTAGTTCCTTGTTTTGCAGACAGTGATACTGCAAAACCACTGCATACCTTTTGCACTGTCACTGCACTCCTTTTGCACTGTCACTGCACTCCTTTTGCAGTGCCACTGCAAAAGTTATGTGGTGTCTTTGCAGTGGCTGTTGGTAAGCCAGGAAACAGCTTGTCGACTCCGAAATATGAGAGCAAAATGCCTCAAACTTTTTATCCCTAATTTTTTGCTAACTGCTTTACCTCTTCCCCTTCCTTCTCGAACCGGTATTCTCCTCCTTTTTCGCTTAGCTCAAATAAGGAAAGCTTTTCAGTTGCATTGTTTACAATCATGAGTGCGTTTTGCTCGGCAAAGCGTTTCACTTCGATGGTGAAAGGTTCTTCTGCAATGGTACGGTTCACCAGCAGGCTGTCGTTGATGAATATGGAAGTGGAATCTCCGGCAAATCCTTTCGTCAGTGTGATGGTGTATGTCTCAATGAAGTTGCGTTCTCCTTCTTTTCGTTGTTGCAGCCTCATGCTCATGTAGACAAAGATGACAACTACAAAAATCACGGCAAAGGCAAGGATGCCGTTGCCTATCATAAACTGTTTGTTGGTGTTCAGTCGGTGTGCCATGGATAAAAAGGTTTTTTAAGAATGGTACAAATGTAATGAATAAATTTGAACCGACCGGCTTTTTACTTGCTGTATTCGCTCGGACTCACACCGAACTGTTTCTTGAAGCTTGTCGAGAAATGGGACAGCGTACTGAATCCCGTCATGTCCGCTATCTCTGAAATAGTGTATTTTCCTTCTTTGAGCAATTCGGCGGCACGGTTCAGCTTGTAGGTCTTGAAGAATACGCTGGGGTTCTCACCCGTCAGCCCCTTTACCTTATAATAGAACTTGGTACGGGAGATTTTCAGTAGCTCGGTCATGCGCGCCACGTCCAGCTCCGGATTGGAGAGTTCGTTCTCCATCAGGTGGTAAAGCTCGGTCATGAAAGTGTTGTCCTGCGGCGAAAGCACATTTCCCTCAATCTTATCCGTTTGGGTGGACTGGCTCAGGAGGCTGCGCACTTTCTCGCGGTTTTTCAGTTGGGATTTGATAAGCGCCAGCAGGTAGTTGGGCTCGAAAGGTTTCGTCACGTAGGCATCTGCACCGGTATTCAGACCTTCCACCTGATTCTCTACAGTAGCTTTGGCCGTTACCAGTATCACGGGGATGTGGCATAGTTGCAAGTCCTCTTTTATCTGGCGACAGAGATCGTAACCGTTTCTTCCGGGCATCACTACATCACTCAGTACGAGGTCGGGCGCTTCTTCGTTCATGGCTTTGAAGGCGCTGTCGGCATCGAAGCGGCAGACGATTTTGTAGATGGGAGAAAGCAGGGCTTTCAGGTAGTGAGCCACTTCCGTATCGTCGTCTACTACCAGAAGAGTTTGCTTTTGCTGCCGGATGCTCTCTGTATTTTCCAGTTGATATTGTTCTTCCGTTTGTATCGGAAATGCCTTGTTCTGTTCCTCTTCGGGGAGAGTGCATTCTTCGGGGGTATAAGAGAGGTCATTCACCGGTAGCAGTAGGGTGAAGACGGCTCCGTTTCGTTCGGTACGGTTGCCGGCTTTCAGATAGCCATGATGCAGCAGCGCCAGGCTACGGGCATAGTACAGACCGATACCGGTTCCCCAGTTATAGGTACCTTTGGATTGATTGTCCAGTTGGTAATAGCGTTCGAATACTTTCTCCAACTGTTCCTCGGGGATTCCGTGGCCACTGTCTGCCACGGCAACTTTGACGTACTGTGTGTCGATGTCTTTGTCCGTCAGCGTAAAGAGGCGTGCAGCCTCTTCGCGGGTAATGACGTCGAAGCACAGTTCCACTTTTCCGCCGTTCGGAGTGAACTTCAAGGCGTTTGAAAGCAGGTTTCCTACAATCTTGTCCAGCTTGTCCACGTCCAGCCACATGAGGAAAGTATCCTCCAGGCCATAAGTGTTCAGTGCGATGCCTTTCTCGTTGGCGTTGATGCGGAAAATGTCTACAAAACGTTGCAGTTGCGAGATGATGTCGGTCCGTTTCACCCGCAGTTTTAGGGTGT
Organism: Bacteroides sp. AF25-5LB; assembly: GCF_003602965.1. Classification (NCBI taxonomy): domain Bacteria; kingdom Pseudomonadati; phylum Bacteroidota; class Bacteroidia; order Bacteroidales; family Bacteroidaceae; genus Bacteroides; species Bacteroides sp. AF25-5LB. Next base: position 67,825 of record NZ_QTMC01000008.1, on the reverse strand, counting down.
CATTCTCCAGCTTGTTGAAGTCCATCAGCTGGTTCACCAGACGGAGCATGCGCCCCACACTGCGTTGTACGATGTAAAGCAGTTGTTTGTTTTCTCCCTCTATTTGGGGACTTTCGCAAAGTTGTGTTACCGGACCCGAAATCATGGTGAGTGGGGTGCGGAACTCGTGCGAGATGTTGGCAAAGAAACTCATGTTCATGCGGTTCACCCGTTGTTCCTGCTCCTTCTCAAGTTTGGCGCGTCGGGCGGTTTCTTTTTCCTGCTTAATGCGTAGCCAGGCACGGATGAAGATACCGATGATGGCGGCGGCAATGAGCAGATAGGTGCACCATGCCCACCATGTTTGCCAAGGGGCGGGCTTTACGATGACGCGTATGGAATTCTCCCTTTCTACAATGCTCTTGTCGTTATTGGTTATTTTAACTTTGAAAGTGTAGGTACCGGCAGGCAGATTGGCATAGTAGGCCTCTCGGTTGTTGCGGGCATCAATCCAATATTTGTCGAAACCATCCATCTTGTAATAATAATGTACGCGTTCGTATTCGCAGTAGTCCAGTGCGGCAAAGGAGATGCTGAAACCATTCTGATTGTGGTCCAGGCAGATGTCCGGCCGGTAGGAGAGGTGCTTGTCTACACTTTTGCTGTCTTGTGGGCGTGCCAACCGGTTGTGTATCTTCAAATCCTCGAAGAGCAGTGGAATTTCCCGTTTGGTACTTACGTCCATAGGGTTGAAGAAAGTCAGCCCGTGCGTACCGCCAAAAACCAGTGTCCCGTCGGGCAAGCGGCATGAAGAACGGTCGTAAAACTGATTGCCGCCTATGCCGTCGGCGGCATAGTAGTTGGTAAATTTCCCTACGGTGCGGTCATATTTGCCCAGCCCGTATTGTGTGCCTGTCCATATATTGCCTTGTGCATCTTCCTCAATGCAAGAGATGTCCCGGCAGGGTGTACCCTCTATGGTCTTGATTTTTCCGGTGGCGGCAGAATAGTGCAGCAGTCCGTTGCTGACGGTTCCAATCCACACATCTCCACGACTGTCTTCGAAGATGTCGGTAGGGATGAATACTGAACGTTGGATACAAGCTTGCCAGTCGGTGTTCTCGAATGGTACTTCAGCGCTTTCCCAATTGTCGGGATTGATTTGCATAACTGGGTTCATGAAGGCAGTGGCCCACATCTTTCCGTTGTTGAGTGGAAGGAGTCCGGGTATGAAGGTTCCAGTCCAGGAAAATACTTGTGTTTGGACAAATTCTTTTTCTTCACGCCTTTTGGCATAAAGTTTAGGGCTGTATGTACCCACCCAAATTGTTCCACGGCTATCTTGTGCAAACGACAGCGGTAGGAAGATGTCATGAATAGCCTCTGTCTTCAGTATGCCGTTTTTATAGCTGCATTTCATCACCTTGCTCGCATAGAGGGCCGCCAGCCAGATGTAGCCCTCGTCATCTACGAATACGCGTGTGATGTCCGGTTTGTCGGTAGCGCTTTTCCCCGGAAGTCCAGGCTGGTCCACTTCTTTCACTTCGTGGCTGTCCATGTTGTAAACGTACAGCCCGTCTATCATGGTGGCCATCCAGAGATTTCGCTCCTTGTCCACTGCCACGGACAGCACTGACTTCCGGTTCAGGTATGAGCTGAGATGGTTGTTGGTGTTGAAACGTTCTTTGTAGTTATAGCGCACGACATACCCTTGGTCTACAGAGCCTATCCATAGGTTTTTCTGTGAGTCGGTAAACATGGTGCTTATCTTGAAGTGAGGTACTTCGAAGGGAAAACCGTTTTCGCTTTGATGTATCATGTATTCTTCCACGTAGTTGTAGAGGAACATTCCTTGTTGGTCGGTATTCAGTAGCAGGCTGTTGCTGCCGTAGGGATGGATGTAGTTGACGTTGGCATGCAGCAGCAACGGATGGCTTCGGAGGGCTTGGGGTGTTTCCTTGAATTTGTGCGTATGTGTGTCGTACAGTGCTATCTGGCGGTTTCCTGCCAGCCATAGGATTCCGTTAGCCTGCATGAAGAAGTAGGTGGGAGAAAAGCCCTGCATTGGGATGGAGTCTTCCAGCGCCAGTGTGGAGGAGTTGTAGCGGCGCAGAGACAGCGGGGTCACTGCCCACAGTTTGTTGCTCTGGTCTATGAAGCAGCGGTTGTTGAAGGTATAGTTCGGGTCAAATATCTTGATGGGTACGTCAAATTTGTGTGTTTGTGGATTATATACGGCAAGGCTGTGCATCATGTTCAGAAAAATCTTTCCGTCTTTGTTCTCGAATATTTGGATGCCGTTTTTATTAGGGAAGTCCAGTGGCATATTTTGGAAATTATCCTTGTCTGTGTATAGGCTAGTCCCATTTACGGTGACTACCCACAACCGGCCTTGTGAATCGCGGAAGAGGTCGTTGATTTGATTATCGGGTATATCCAGTGAGTCATCCGTACAGTAATACTGATGATATTCGTGTACATTATATTTGTTTACCCCTCGTGAAGTTCCTATCCAAATGTGTCCTTGTGCATCTTCGGCAAAGGCGGTGACCTTCTGGTTGGAGAGGTCATTGGTGATGACAGGGCTTTCGATGCTGCCTTCCGGTGTGGGCTTTGTGTCCGACGGATTGCATGCGGTGATTAAACACAATAGAAGTAAATATTTAATGTATTTCATAATATATAGTGTAGACTAAAAGCATTGGCATGTGCCATCTTTTTGTTTTGGCATTACGATGCGAAAATACTCATAAAAATTGAGAGAGAGACTGCCGGAGAGCATGTTTTGAACAAATCTGCAAACATTTGAACATTGGAGAAAGCTGTTTTGAACATCGGGGAAAGCCGTTTGGATAACGTAGAAAATCCTTTTGGGGAGAATGTGCTAATATTGCAATCATAAAAACATAAAACTAATACATAATATGAAAAAGCAATTCTTGTCAGTGTTAGCATTCTCCGCCATCCTACTTTCCTCGTGCGGAGGGACAGCTAAAATGGAGAGAGTACCTGCTTGCGGGCAGAAGGGGGAGATAACGGCTTCCTCTACGGTTGCTGTTGCCGAAACCGAATCGGGCAAAGTAGCCGGATATGTGGAGAACGGTATCTATATATATAAAGGTATTCCGTATGCCAAAGCCGAACGTTTTATGCCGCCCGTGGCAGTTGACAAATGGGAAGGTGTCCGCAGCAGTCGTGCCTACGGCCCTACTTGTCCGCAAGGCAAGCGCATGGGATGGTACAGCGACGAACAGGCGTTTGCCTTCAACTGGGATGACGGTTATCCTGACGAGAATTGTCTGCGGGTGAATATCTGGACACCGGGACTGAAAGACGGGAAGAAACGCCCCGTCATGGTGTGGCTGCATGGTGGAGGTTATTCCGCCGGCAGTGGTCAGGAGCTTCCTTCGTATGACGGAACAAATCTGGCAAAGAAAGGGGATGCAGTGGTTGTGACACTGAATCATCGTCTCAACGTCCTGGGTTTTCTCGACCTTTCCGCCTATGGTGATAAATATGCAAAATCGGGCAATGCCGGACTGCTTGACTTGGTGGCGGCACTGCAATGGGTGAATAAGAATATAGAATCTTTTGGCGGAGATGCCCGGAATGTTACCATTTTCGGTCAGTCCGGTGGGGGAGGCAAGGTCTCTACGTTGCTTGCCACACCGTCGGCGAGAGGCTTGTTCCATAAAGCCATTGTACAAAGCGGATCTATGCTTCGTACGATGGAGCAAAAGTATTCTCGTCGCATTGGCAGTGCGGTTATGGAGGAGCTGGGACTGAATGCTTCGCAGATAGATGAATTACAGAAAGTACCTTACGACAAATTGCTTGCCGCAGGCGAAAAGGCCGTTGCCAAAATGCGTGTAGAGGCTGATAAAGAAGGAGTGGCTTCTTTTATCTTTGGCTGGGCTCCCACGGTAGATGGCGATGTGCTGCCAGCACAGCCTTTCGACCCTCAGGCTCCGGTGCAAAGCAAGGACATTCCGGTGATGATAGGCACTACCCTGCACGAGTTTACCGCAAGCACTTACTTCCCGCCTTTGCGGAGCATGACGAAGGAGCAGGTTGTGGAGCAGATTAAAAAGAAATATGGTGAACGTACGGATGATTTTCTGAAAGCTTTTGAGCAGGCCTACCCCGGTTATCAGCCCAAGGACCTGGTGGATGTGGACTTCATTTTCCGCCCTGGCGCAGTGGAGCAGGCCAAACTGAAGTCGGCACAGCAAGGTGCACCGGTCTATATGTATATGTTTGCTTGGGAATCGCCCGTGATGGACGGAATACTCCGCAGCACGCATTGTATGGAGATTCCTTTTGTGTTCAACAATGTCGTGCGTCATGCTTCGATGACCGGAGGCGGAAAGGCGGCACAAGTGCTGGCGGACAAGATGAGCAGTGCGTGGCTGAACTTTGCCCGTACGGGGAATCCCAATACTGAAGGTTTGCCCGAGTGGGAACCTTATACAGCTGATAAGGGAGCAACGATGATTTTCGATAATGATTGTGGCATGAAGTACAATCATGACAAGGAACTGCTTGAGGTGGTGATGGCCTTTCCGGTACGCGGTTTCTGATGCAGGTATCCGATGAAGAATGAATATAACCCTTTTATTAATAAATCTAATTAACAACTAATGAAAAGCATTATGAGAAACAATGCAGTGAAAAGGCTGGCGATGTCAGCACTTTTCCTTTTGGCTGGGATGCCTTTCCTGCTGGCACAGAACCAGATAAAGGTGTCGGGTAAAGTGACAGATGACCTGAAGGAGTCTATGATTGGTGTAAGTGTATTCGAAAAAGGTACAACGAACGGTGTGATTACCGACTTGGATGGTAACTATATGCTGTCCGTCAAGGAGGGTGCTGTTATCGTTTATTCCTATATCGGCTACGTTACACAAGAGAAGAAAGCCGTGCCTGGAGTGATGAATGTCACATTGAAGGAAGATACCAAGACATTGGACGAAGTGGTGGTAGTGGGCTACGGTGTACAGAAGAAGAGCTCCGTTACGGGTGCCATTTCCCAGGTGAAAACCGAGGATATGCAGAATCGTACCATTAGTAATGCGCCTGCTGCCTTGCAGGGCAAGACTGCTGGTGTGCAGGTTATCCAGACCTCTGCCGCACCGGGCTCCTCGCCTACGGTACGTGTGCGCGGCTACTCGTCCAATGTGTCCTCCAATCCGCTTTATGTGGTGGATGGTGTCCGCCTATCCGACATTAGTGGCATTGATCCTAATGATATTGCCTCCATGGAAGTGCTGAAAGACGCCGCTTCTGCTGCCATCTACGGTGCTGAGGCCGGCAATGGTGTGGTACTTATTACCACGAAAAAAGGTAAGTCCGGCCAAGGTAAAATTACGTACGATTTCCAATTCTCCTCCCAGCACTGGCAACGTGTACCCAAGATGCTGAGTGCTGAACAGTACATAGACTACATGGTAGAGGCGAATACCTTCACGGAAGATTATCTGTTACAGAATTGGGACGGTGTGACCAATACGGCCTGGACTGATGTAGCTTTTGAAAACAGTCGCATGCAGAAGCATAACATTGCGTTTACTAATGGCAGTGACAGAGGGAACTATTATCTCTCCCTGACCTATCTGGACGATAATGGTATCGTGAAAGGTAATGCCGATACTTATAAGCGCTTGACTGCTACTATCAACTCTGAATATGAAATCAAGCCATGGCTGAAAGTGGGAACCACCAACCAGATAGAAAAATACAACGTACGGAGTGTCTCCACCAATAATGAGTATGGCAGCTTGCTGACTTCCATATTGCAGCTCGACCCGCTGACTCCGGATACTTATACATACGAAAACCTGCCCACCCATATGCTGACCGCCCTGAATAGTGGCAAGCACTTGTTGCAGGATGACAATGGAAACTATTATGCTGTTTCCAAATTTTTTGCAGGTGAGCAATATCATCCTATGATTATGCGTGACAATAACATTGGTAAGAACAGTGGTTTTAACGTAAACGGTTCTGTGTATGCGGACTTCAAGCCTTTCAAGGGATTCACTTTTACTTCCCGTTTCGGTTACCGCTTGTCTGGTACCCGTAGCTCTACAACAGACCTTCCTTTCTATGGCAATGCCACGCAAAGCCGTGACTATGTCGGTCAAAGTAATACTTCGTCAACTACTATTTATTATCAGTGGGAGAACTTTGCCAATTATATGAAGACCTTCGGACAGCATACGGTGACGGCCATGGTGGGTATGTCATATCAGGAATCCACTTATGACTACGTAAACGGCAGTCTTTCTCCCAATGAAGAGGATGCACTGAAAAAAAATGATCCGTTGTTCTACTATTTGAATTATGCTTCAGCTTCTGCCATTAAAGGGGTGGGTGGTGAGAAGACGCGTTCAGCCAAGCTCTCTTATTTCGGCCGTGTAGGTTATGAGTTTGCAGGACGTTATTTGTTGCAGGCATCTCTACGTGCAGACGCAGCCGACCTTTCTCTGCTTCCTGCCACGAACCGTTGGGGGTATTTCCCCGCAGTATCCGTAGGGTGGACGGTTTCCGAAGAAAAGTTCTTTGCACCTCTGAAGGATCATGTCAGCAGTCTGAAACTGCGTGCCAGTTGGGGACAGAATGGTAGTTTGGCTGCATTGAGCGGATATGCTTATAGTACTGACATGGCATTGGGAGGCCTTTATCCTTTTGTAATGGGGAATTCGTACATTACCAGTGCTGCTCCTTCCACAATGGGCAACGATGAGTTGAAGTGGGAAACCTCCGAACAAATAAATGTGGGTATCGATGCACGTTTTTTGAATGACCGTCTGACCTTCAGTATGGATTATTTCGATAAAAAAACGAAAGACCTGCTGGTGTCCGGCACTACTCCATCATTGATTATCGGTGGTTCAACCTCTCCGATGAATGCCGGTAATGTAAGCAATAAAGGCTGGGAGTTCGAGTTGGGATGGAGGGACCGTATCGGTAATTTCAACTATGGTGTGCGTGCTAATCTTGCAACTCTGAAAAACAAAGTAACCTATATAGACCCATCTATCACCCGTCTTTCGGGCGTGAATTTCCACACCAGTACCATTACTTATTTTGAGGAGGGATATCCGGTATACTATTTCCGTGGATACAAGTTCAAAGGCGTTGACCCGGCAACCGGTGATCCCACATTCTATGACTTGGATGAGAGCGGTGACCTGAATGATGGTGACTTGGCATATATCGGTGATGCCATTCCTGACTTTACTTATGGTATTACTTTGACAGCCGGATGGAAAGGCTTTGACTTGACTGTGTTCGGAACGGGCTCGCAAGGTAATGACATTTTTAATTGTATCAACCGGCCTGACTTTGCCGCTTCCAATAAAATGAAAGAGGTGTTTTATGACAATCGTTGGACAGCTTCCAATCCCAATGGGTCGGTACCCCGTGCCGGTGCCACCAATATGGATAAATATCAGATTTCTGATGCATTGGTCTATGACGGTTCTTTCTTCAAAATCAAGCAGATTCAGCTGGGATACACATTCCCAAAGAATTGGATGAAAAAACTTTGTGTCGGTAATCTTCGCATCTATGGTTCTTTGGATGACTTCTTCACGTTCACCAAGTACCCGGGCTTTGATCCAGAAGCCGCTGCCAATTCTACTTCAGGTATGGGAATCGACAAAGGCTCTTATCCTTGTTCCAAAAAAGTGGTGTTAGGCTTTAACATTGAATTTTAATAAACCTCAAATTGATACTGATAATGAAAACTAAATATGTTTATATACTGATGCTGGGGTTACTCTCCGTATTCAGTACCGGTTGTGAAGATCGCCTTGATATAGCAAAACATGGAAATATGGGTAGTCAGGAAGATTTTTATAAGACTGATGACGATGCCATACAAGCTTTGGCTTCTCTGTATAGTAGTTGGGGAGGCAATTACTATAACTGGTTTTTCACAAAGAATCTGTTGGCCGATGATGTTTGGGCTGGAGGTGGCTCGCGGGGTGACAACTCTCAAATGGAACAGTTGAATGAATATACATTTGACACGGACCATGGCATGGTACAGGGGCTGTATTCGGGTATGTACGGCATAATTTATAAGTCGAATCTGATTATTGATTTGTTGGAGCCGGATACGGAAGTCAAGAAACGTGCTGTTGCCGAAGCCAGGTTTTTCCGTGCATGGTCGAATTTTGAACTGGTCACTCTGTTTGGTACGGCTCCGGTGGTGGACCATTTGTTGACTCCGGGAGAATATCGCCTCGGCAACAGTACGCCGGAGGTTATGTGGGCATTGATAGAGAGCGATTTGACGGAGGCTATAAATTCTAATGCGCTTCCTTCCAAATCGGATGTAAACGACAGTGAGACGGGTATTCGGATTACGAAAGAGGTGGCGCAGGCCATGTTGGGTAAAGCTTATTTGTTTCAAGGGAAGTATGGCGATGCTGCCGGTATTCTGGATGAAGTCATAGAGTCTGGTAAATACGCGCTCTATACGGGTGATTATGATAAACTGCTGCACGTTGCTGCCAATGGCTGTTGCGAGTCTATGTTGGAAGTGCAGAAACGCAATGACTCTGAGCAGGCCTGGAACCAGATGACAATGACCTTCATTATGCAGGGGTGGCGTACGGAAAAACTGACACTGAGTAGCGAGGCCTCTTCCTACATTGCTACGGGTACTTATGGTTTCATGAATCCGACAAAGGATTTATATGAAGCTTTTGTTGCCATGGAAGGTGAAAATGGCTATCGTTTGAACAGCTCCATCCGTACGGCTGCCCAATTGGAGAATCTTGGTATTTCTTTGCAGGCAGGAGCGAACCTGGTGGGACACGAGGGGTATTTTATGTGGAAGAACCGTGCTCTGAAAGAGGACTGTGTATATGATGCTTCCTACTTTCAAGCCTTGCAGTACATTAACCTGCGCGTGATGCGTTATGCTGAAGTGTTGTTGCTGGCTGCTGAAGCACATGTGCAGAATGGCAATAGCGGTAAAGCATTGGAATACGTCAACCAGATACGTTCCCGTGCCCAACTGAATGGTCTGACTTCTGTAACATTGGATGATGTGAAGAAAGAAAAACGTCTGGAACTTTGTCTGGAGAGTGTACGCTTTCAGGATTTGGTGCGTTGGGGCGATGCCGAAACAGTAATGGCCAATCAGGGTAAAGAAATACCGAGCTATTCTTCCAAGGGTACGGAATTCCAGTACCGGAATTCCACTTATGGCTTCAAACCGAAGCATAAGTTGTTGCCTATACCGCGCAAGGAGCTTGAACTGAATCCGAATATGGTGCAGAATGAAAATTGGTAGGAAAAGAAACTGATATATATCATGACAAAAGAAATCATAAGTTTTTATTTTTGCATAACCGTTTCTGATACCTTACCCTTGATGTATCATAAATATGAGAAACATTAAAATCTAAAATACCATGAAGAAAGTCTTATTTACTTTTCTGGCTATTTTCACCATGCTAACAGCATACGCACAATTCCCCGGTTGGGGACCGCAGAGCAAAGTGGTGACGGACAGTATCTACAGCAAGATATTGGATGCAAACCGGCAGTTTACAATTTATTTACCTCAAAGTTATGAGGTGGATGCTACGAGAAAATACCCGATTCTCTATCTACTACATGGCATGTCGGGAGTAAACACCAGTTGGTTCAACGACCAGCGCTGCAAGGATGTGATGGACCAGCTGACGGCATCGGGCGAGGCTTGCGAGATGATTATCGTCAGCCCCAATGCCGGAGGAAATCCGGCCACTTGCTGGAACGGCTACTTCAATATGCCGGGATGGGCTTACGAAGATTTCTTCTATAAGGAGTTCCTTCCTTATATAGAGAAGACCTACCGGGTGAAAGGTGATAAGCAGCATCGTGCCATTGCCGGACTTTCTATGGGCGGAGGCGGAACGGCAAGCTATGCACAGCGCTATCCGGATATGTATTGTGCCGCCTATGCCATGAGTGCTTTGATGAATATCCCCGTCAGTGGTGAGGAAGCGGGAAAAGACCCCGATCCCACGAACAAGATGGCTGTGCTGACGCGTTCTGTGCAGGAACATAGTTGCATCAGGTATGTGGCTGAGGCAGATGATGCGCGTAAGGCACAGCTTCGTACAGTACAGTGGTTTGTGGATTGCGGAGATGATGACTTTCTGCTGGATCGTAATATCGAGTTTTTCCAGGCGATGCGTAATGCCGGTATCCCTTGCCAGTTCCGTGTGCGGGATGGCGGACATACCAGCGAATATTGGCATTCGGCGCTTTATATGTGCCTGCCTTTTGTAAGTCGTAACTTTGCTAAATAATAAAAATCTAATTCATTCAATATAAGAAATTATGAAAAGATTATTAAGTTTGGCAGCTATGCTGCTGGTCTGCTGTGTCACCCTTTTTGCACAGCAAGCTCTTTGGGGAGGTGCGGCAGTTGTCTCTCCTGATATTCATGAAGACAACACGGTTACTTTTCGCTTAAAAGCTCCTAAGGCTGTAAGGGTGCAGATTACCGGTGATTTTCTGCCTCCACAAACTATTAAGACTCCTCGTGGCGATTATGATGCACCGGGCATTGCCGATTTGACAGAGGGGAAGGACGGCGTTTGGGAATTTACTACTCCCGAACCGTTGAAGCCGGAACTTTATGGATACTCCTTTATTGTAGACGGATTGAGAATGATGGACCCGAGCAATGTTTACATGATTCGGGATGTGGCTACCGTGACCAATGTATTTATCATCGGTGGGGACCGTGCCGATTTGTATAAAGTGAATAAGGTACCTCATGGAACGGTAAGTCGCATGTGGTACAATAGTCCTTCGCTGGGAATGGACCGCCGTCTGACGATTTACACTCCGGCTGGTTATGAAACCAGCGGCAAGCGTTATCCGGTATTCTATCTGCTTCATGGTGCAGGTGGTGATGAGGAAGCTTGGATTGCTCTTGGCCGTACTTCGCAGATATTGGATAATCTTATCGCACAGGGCAAGGCTCAACCTATGATTGTAGTGATGACCAACGGCAATGCTTGGCAAGATGCTGCTGCAGGTGAGTCTCCCAAGGGGTTTGTTGCCCCATCCATGCGTCCCGACGAAAGAGCGAAAGTGGCAGAAGGTGCTTTTGAACTCTCGTTCCCCGAAATCGTGAAGTTCGTAGAGAAGAATTTCCGCACTCTTGCCAATAAGAAGAACCGTGCCATTGCCGGGCTTTCTATGGGTAGTTTCCACTCTTGCAATATTTCCAAGTATTACCCGGACATGTTCGACTATGTAGGTCTTTTCTCCGGTGCAAGTACCGGAAACGATAAATCAACTTGTCCGGTCTATACCGACTTTGAAGGTAAGCTGAAGACTCAGTTTGCCAAGAAACCGGCCCTTTACTTCATCGCATGCGGCAAGACGGACTTTGTTTATAAAGGTGTGGCCGACTTTCGCAAGTTGCTTGATGACAATGGTTATAAGTACGAGTATCTTGAAACGGGCGAGGGCCATATCTGGAGGAACTGGCGCATCTATCTGACGGAGTTCGCGCCGAAGTTGTTCAAATAAGAGGATTCGGTATAACTAATTTAATAACAAGATAACATACGTATCATGAAAAGAATTTCTATTTTGTCAGCTCTGTTGCTGATGTGTGCGATGACTTTCGCGCAACAAGCTCTCTGGGGAGGCGCTCCTGTGGTCTCACCTGAGATACACGACAACAATACAGTAACTTTCCGCTTGAAGGCGCCGAAAGCCGTAAAGGTGCAAGTAACCGGCGACTTCCTGCCTACGCAGAAAATCAAGACTCCTTTTGGTGAGTTTGATGGTCCGGGTGTGGCAGATTTGAAAGAGAACAAGGACGGTGTGTGGGAATTCACTACTCCCGAACCGCTGAAACCAGAACTCTACAGCTACACTTTCCTGGTAGACGGACTGAAGATTAACGACCCTGCCAACGTCTATATGATTCGAGACGTGGCAAGCGTGACGAATGTATTCATCATCGGTGGTGACGAGCGCATCGATCTTTACAAAGTGAATAAAGTTCCTCATGGAACGGTGTCTAAGGTATGGTACAACAGCCCTACGCTGGGTATGGACCGCCGTCTGACTGTCTATACGCCTGCCGGATATGAGACAAGCGGCAAGCGCTATCCTGTCTTCTACCTGCTGCACGGTATGGGTGGCGACGAGAACGCATGGAGCGAACTGGGACGTACGGCACAGATTCTGGATAACCTCATCGCCCAAGGCAAGGCCAAGCCGATGATTGTAGTAATGACCAACGGTAACGCTGCGTTGGAGGCTGCTCCGGGTGAATCGTCACTGGGTTTTGCCGCTCCCAGCATGAATCTGCCCAAGACAATGGAAGGTTCTTTCGAAACGGCTTTCCCCGACGTGGTGAAATTCATTGATAAGACTTACCGTACACAGGCCAACAAGAAGGGGCGTGCCATTGCTGGTCTCTCTATGGGAGGTTTCCACTCCATGCACATCTCCAAGCAATATCCGGACATGTTCGACTATGTAGGGCTGTTCTCGGCTGCCATCATGCCCAACAAAGATGTGAAGTCTCCGATTTATGACAACCTTGAAGCCAAACTGAAAACCCAGTTTGCCAAGAAACCGGCACTCTATTACATCGCTATCGGTAATAAAGACTTCTTGTTCCAGGCCAATAACGACTACCGCAAGATGTTGGACGAGAAGGGTTACAAATATGAATATTATGAAACCGGAGAAGGTCATATCTGGAAGAACTGGCGTATTTACCTGACTGAATTCGCACCGAAGATATTTAAATAAGATTATGAAGAAGAATATTATATCCATGGCAGCAGCAATGGCTGTTTTGTCAGCTTGCGGACCGGGTGTGCCGCAGCTTGGAAAGTCCTCTCTGGATGAGGTGATTGGCGCCATGACCTTGGAAGAAAAGGCGCATCTGGTAGTGGGTACCGGTATGGCAGGTTTCTCGGGTGACAGTGCCGTAATCGGTGCAACGAGAAAGCTGGTGCCGGGTGCGGCAGGAACCACATATCCGATTGAGCGCCTCGGCATTCCCGCTGTGGTGCTGGCTGATGGTCCCGCTGGACTGCGTATCGACCCCAAGCGTGAGGGAGATTCTGCTACGTACTATTGTACTCATTTCCCTATCGGAACTTTGCTCGCCTCTACCTGGGACCAGGAACTGGTGGAAAGTGTAGGTCAGTCTATCGGTAACGAAGTGCTGGAATACGGTGCGGACGTGCTGTTGGCTCCGGCGCTGAACATTCATCGTAACCCGCTTTGCGGACGTAACTTCGAGTATTATTCCGAAGACCCGTTAGTGTCGGGTAAGATTGCCGCCGCCTACGTACGTGGTGTGCAGAGCAACGGTGTGGGTACCAGTATCAAGCACTTTGCTGTGAACAACCAGGAAACTAACCGTATGGCTACGGATGCGCATGTATCCCCACGCGCCTTGCGCGAAATCTACTTGAAAGGATTCGAGATTGCCGTGAAGGAATCCGCTCCTTGGACCGTGATGTCCTCATACAACTACCTGAACGGTGTCTATACTTCGGAAAACAAGGAGTTGCAGACAACGATGCTGCGTGACGAATGGGGCTTCAAGGGTATGGTGATGACCGACTGGTTCGGTGGTAAAGATGCTGTGGCACAGATGGTGGCGGGCAACGACATGTTGCAGCCCGGTCTGCCCAAGCAGTACGAAGCCATCGTGAAGGGTGTGCAGGACGGAGCGTTGGACGAAGCCATTCTCAATCAGAATGTGAAGCGCATTTTGGAAATGATTCTCCAGACTCCCCATTTCAAGGGATATAAATATTCCAATAAGCCTGATTTGAAAGCACATGCTGCCGTTACCCGCCAGTCCGCGACAGAAGGTATGGTATTGCTGAAGAACGATAACGGTGCTCTGCCACTGGCAGCCGACGTGAAGAACGTGGCACTTTTTGGTTGTACTTCCTATGACTTCATTGCCGGAGGTACGGGCTCGGGCAACGTGAACCGCGCTTATACCGTTTCGCTATTGGACGGCTTGAAGAATGCCGGCTATGTGGTGGATGAAGCGCTGAAGAATAGCTATGAAGCTTACCTGAAAGCAGAGAAAGAACGTCTGGCCAAAGATAAGAAAGAGTGGTTTATGCCCGACGAGCGTCCTGCTGAGATGGCTGTGTCCGCACAAGTTATCCGCGAGCAGGTTGCCAAGGCCGATGTGGCACTGGTGACGCTGGGACGTACCTCCGGTGAGTTTCTCGACCGTATGGTAGCCGACTTCAACCTCACCAAAGAGGAGCAGAGCATGTTGAAAGCAGTGTCCGATGCTTTCCACGCTGCCGGAAAGAAGGTAGTGGTGGTACTTAATATCGGTGGTGTGATTGAAACTGCTTCTTGGAAGTCTGTTCCCGATGCCATCCTTTGTGCATGGCAGGCAGGCCAGGAGGGAGGGAACAGTGTGGCTGACGTGCTGAGTGGCAAGGTTTCTCCTTCGGGCAAGCTGACAATGACTTTCCCGGTGAAGTTTGAAGATGCCGCTTCTTCCGCCAACTTCCCGATAGACATGCGCGTAAGCACCGACCTCGTGAACAAGGGCGGGAAGAAGAACGACGTGAAGGATGTGGATTATACCAATTATGAGGAGGATATCTACGTAGGTTACCGTTACTTTGACACCTTTGGCAAGCAGGTTTCCTATCCTTTCGGTTACGGTCTTTCCTATACCACTTTTGCTTATGACAAGGCTGCTGTCAAGGCAGACAACGGCGTCTATACCGTATCTGTGTAAGTGAAGAATACCGGTAAGGTAGCAGGTAAGGAAGTGGTTCAGCTTTATGTATCCGCTCCCGATGCTGCAGACGCCAACAAACCCGAAAAGGAACTGAAAGCTTTTGCCAAGACTAAGGAACTGAAACCGGGCGAAACTACTGTGGTGACGCTGAAAGTGAATGCTGCCGACCTGGCTTCCTATGATGAGGCTGCATCGGCATGGGTGGTAACTCCCGGAAACTACAAGTTCCTCGTCGGGGCTTCCTCACGCGACATCAAGGCTACGCTGGAGGCTGAAGTAGCTGCCGCAACGCAGAAGACGAACGACATCCTGAAACTTCAGGAACCGATGAACCTCTTGAAGAGATGAGAGTAGGATTGTCTGAAAAGATAACAAATCATACCCTAAAAAACATCCTGTTGTATCCTTTGGTATGGCAGGATGTTCTTATCTTTGTGCCTCGTATAAACAGATAGTGCAACTATTATAAACCAATATCACAACCATGAGTAAAAAGTTAATCTTATCTTTAGCCCTATCAGGGTTAGTACTTACTGCTACGGCGCAGACCACTGTTGCGCCTGCCATTCCAAGAGACGAGAAAATAGAACAGCAGATTGAGACTTTGCTGAAGAAGATGACGCTTGACGAGAAAGTCGGTCAGATGTGCGAACTCACTATCGACCTCCTGCAGAAACGCGCCAATCCCTTTGCCGGCCTCGACCCGAAGAACATCACGGTGAAGGACCTGCAAAAAATCATCAAGAGATACAAGCTTGAAAAGGAATTCAAGCTGGGCAAGGAGATGCCTTCGCAGGATGTGATGATGAAGCTCTATATGCGTATCCAAGGCATTGAGAATGCCAAGGGCTTCCAGTTGGACGAGGCGATGCTCGACTCTGTCATCGGAAAATACAAAGTAGGCTCCATCTTGAACGTGCCCAACGGTGTGGCACAGAGCGTGGAGAAGTGGCAGGAAATCATCAAACGCATTCAGGAGAAATCCATGGAGGTGATGGGTATTCCTTGTGTGTACGGTGTAGACCAGATACACGGAACTACCTATACGCTGGGCGGTACTTTCTTTCCGCAAGGCGTCAATATGGGAGCTACCTTCAATCGTGAACTGACACGTGAGGGTGCACGTATCTCTGCCTACGAAACAAAGGCGGGAAGCATCCCCTGGACGTATGCCCCGGTGACTGACCTCGGGCGTGACCCGCGCTGGCCGCGTATGTGGGAAAACTATGGTGAAGACGCCTACGTCAATGCCGAAATGGGACGTGAAGCCGTTATCGGTTTCCAGGGAGAGAACCCCAACCTGATTGGCGGGAACAACGTTGCCGCTTGTATGAAGCACTATATGGGTTATGGTGTTCCCGTTTCCGGTAAGGACCGTACGCCGTCTTCCATCACCGAGCAGGATATGCGTGAGAAGCATTTCGCTCCTTATCTGGAAATGGTGAAGGCAGGTGCCCTCTCCGTGATGGTGAACTCCGCCATGAACAACGGTCTGCCTTTCCATGCCAACTATGAGCTGCTGACCAAGTGGCTGAAAGAAGACCTCAACTGGGACGGTATGATTGTGACCGACTGGGCGGACATCAACAACCTTTATAGCCGCGACCACATTGCTAAGGACAAGAAGGAAGCCATCAAGCTCGCCATCAATGCCGGTATCGACATGTCTATGGACCCGTACGACTGGAAGTTCTGTACACTCTTGAAAGAACTGGTGGAAGAAGGTGAAGTTCCCATGAGCCGTATAGACGATGCTGTGCGTCGTGTGCTGCGTTTGAAATGCCGTCTCAACCTATTTGAAAAGCCCTATTATGACTTGAAAGACTTCCCGTTGTTCGGTAGTGCGGAACATGCCGCTGCTGCATTGCAGGCTGCCGAAGAGTCTTTGGTACTCCTGAAGAATACAGACGGTATATTGCCGTTGGCAAAAGGCAAGAAACTGCTGGTTACCGGTCCGAATGCCAACTCCATGCGTTGCCTCAATGGCGGCTGGTCTTATTCATGGCAGGGCGACAAAGCCGACGAGCATGCAGGTCAATATAATACCATTCTCGAGGCTTTCACCAATAAATTCGGTGCGGACAATATCATCTACGAAGCCGGTGTCACTTATAAGCAAGGTGGCAACTGGTGGGAAGAAAACACTCCGGAGATAGAGAAAGCTGTAGCAGCCGCTGCCGGTGCCGACTACATCGTTGCCTGCATCGGTGAGAACTCTTACTGCGAGACTCCGGGTAACCTGACGAACCTCTTCCTCTCCCAGAACCAGCTCGATTTGGTGAAGGCTCTTGCCAAAACCGGGAAGCCCATCATTCTGGTGTTGAATGAAGGCCGTCCTCGCCTGATTGCTGACATCGAGCCTTTGGCTAAGGCTGTTGTCAATACTATGCTTCCGGGCAATTACGGCGGTGATGCGTTGGCAAACCTCATTGCCGGCGACGCCAACTTCAGCGGAAAGATGCCTTTCACTTATCCGAAGGAAATCAACTCTCTGATTACGTACGACTACAAACCGTGCGAACACATCGGCAAGCAGATGGAAGGTGCTTATAACTACGATGCGCAAGTGTCCGTACAGTGGGCGTTCGGTTATGGATTGAGTTATACTACTTTTGCATACAGTAACCTCAAGGTGGATAAGTCGGACTTTACCGCTGATGATGTGCTTACTTTCACTGTAGATGTGAAGAATACCGGTGACCGTGTCGGCAAGGAGAGCGTGTTGCTCTTCAGCAGTGACCTCGTTGCCTCCCTTACTCCCGATACCCGCCGTCTTCGCGCTTTCGAGAAAGTGGAACTGAAACCGGGCGAGACAAAGACCGTGACTCTGAAACTGAAAGGCTCCGACCTTGCTTTCGTAGGCTATGATGGCAAGTGGATTCTGGAGAAAGGTGACTTCCGCATCCAGACGGGTGACCAGACTGTGAACGTGGTTTGTACGGATACCAAGAAGTGGGAGACTCCGAATAAGTGATACGACAAGGTCTTTTAGACCTTTAGAACCATAGTAAAAGGGCCGATAGCATGAAACAAGCTATCGGCCTTTTATTTTTCCGCGTTGTCTTTCAACAGTATCTTCTTTCCGTTTGTATCTCCTTACTTCTTTTCCTGAAACAATAGAGATTGTATGCTTGAGATGTACATCTCATGTTGTCCGAGATGCACATCTCGTTGTGCTTGACATGTGCATCTCATGCAGTATGGAACGTGATAATTCATTTCATAAAGTATAAGCTTCTGTCTCATAAGATTATATGTTTTACCCCTTATCTTGAAGTGTTGAAAGGGTGTGTTTGTAATATAATTCCCGTTTGAA
This sequence comes from Bacteroides sp. AF25-5LB, assembly GCF_003602965.1. Classification (NCBI taxonomy): domain Bacteria; kingdom Pseudomonadati; phylum Bacteroidota; class Bacteroidia; order Bacteroidales; family Bacteroidaceae; genus Bacteroides; species Bacteroides sp. AF25-5LB. Next base: position 49,751 of record NZ_QTMC01000008.1, on the reverse strand, counting down.
CCGTTAAATCAATCTTTTTTTCTCTAATATTTTGTAGTCGAACAGATTATTTATATCTTTGCAACCGAAAACGGATGAAAGGTGGAGGGGCGATTAAGCTCCTCTTTTTTGTTCCTAATGGTTAATCTATGATAGAAAAGAAAACTGTTTGTCAGATTGTTGACGAGTGGCTGGCAGGAAAGGACTACTTCCTTGTGGAGGTGACAATCAGCCCGGATGACAAGATTTTGGTGGAAATAGACCACAAAGAAGGTGTTTGGATTGAGGACTGCGTAGAGCTGAGCCGCTACATCGAGTCCAAGTTGAACCGTGAGGATGAGGATTATGAGTTGGAAGTCGGTTCGGCCGGCATCGGACAGCCCTTCAAGGTACTGCAGCAGTACATTAACCACATCGGCAAGGAAGTGGAAGTGCTGACAAAGGACGGCCGCAAGCTCAGCGGCGTGTTGAAGGAAGCCGACGAACAGCATTTCGTCGTGACCATTCAGCAGAAAGTGAAAGAGGAAGGTGCCAAGCGTCCCAAACTGGTGGATGAAGACTTGACCTTTGCGTATGAAGAGATAAAATACACTAAATACTTAATCAGTTTTAAATAAGACTATGGCCAAGAAAGTAGAAACTGTCAGCTTGATAGATACATTTTCGGAATTTAAGGAACTGAAGAATATCGACAGAACCACGATGGTAAGCGTACTCGAGGAGTCGTTCCGTAGTGTGATTGCGAAAATGTTCGGTACCGATGAGAATTACGACGTAATTGTAAACCCGGACAAGGGTGACTTCGAAATATGGCGTAACCGTGAGGTAGTGGCAGACGAGGATTTGGAAAACCCGAACCTGCAGATTGCATTGTCCGAAGCACAAAAGATTGATGCTTCTTATGAAGTGGGCGAGGAAGTGACGGATGAAGTTATCTTCGCGAACTTCGGTCGCCGTGCCATCTTGAACTTGCGCCAGACACTGGCCTCCAAGATATTGGAACTGGAGAAAGATAGTATTTACAACAAATACATTGATAAAGTGGGTACCATCATCAATGCGGAAGTCTACCAGATTTGGAAGAAAGAGATGCTGCTGCTCGATGATGAAGGCAACGAACTGTTGCTGCCCAAGACCGAACAGATACCGAGTGACTTCTACCGCAAGGGCGAGACCGCCCGCGCCGTAGTGGCACGTGTGGACAACAAGAATAATAATCCGAAGATTATCCTGAGCCGTACGTCGCCCGTCTTCCTGCAACGTCTGTTCGAGATGGAAGTACCCGAAATCAATGACGGACTGATTACCATCAAGAAGATTGCCCGCATCCCTGGCGAGCGTGCCAAGATTGCCGTTGAGAGCTACGATGACCGTATCGACCCGGTAGGTGCCTGCGTGGGCGTGAAGGGTAGCCGTATTCATGGTATCGTCCGCGAGCTTCGCAACGAGAATATCGACGTTATCAACTATACGTCGAATATCCAGTTGTTTATACAGCGTGCCTTGAGCCCTGCCAAGATTTCTTCCATCCGCTTGAACGAGGAAGAACGCAAGGCTGAAGTGTTCTTGAAACCCGAAGAGGTGTCGCTGGCTATCGGTAAAGGCGGTTTGAATATCAAGCTTGCCAGTATGTTGACTGAGTACACCATCGACGTGTTCCGTGAGTTGGATGAGGCCATAGAGGATGAAGACATCTACTTGGACGAATTCCGTGATGAAATAGACGGTTGGGTTATCGATGCCATCAAGGCTATCGGTATCGATACGGCTAAGGCTGTGTTGAACGCTCCCCGTGAGATGTTGATTGAGAAGACGGACCTCGAAGAAGAGACGGTGGACGAGGTATTGCGCATTTTGAAACAAGAGTTTGAAGAGGAGGAGCAGTAATGTGGTAATGTGGGTAGTATGCTAATGTGCCAATGCAGATAGCATATCGGATGAAGTGCACACTCCTTTTTTCTCAGCCAATTAGCACATTAGCATATTGGCACATTAATTCATTAAATTAGTATGACGATAAGGTTAAACAAAGTAACAAGAGATTTAAATGTAGGAATTACGACGGCTGTCGAGTTCCTGCAAAAGAAGGGATTTACCGTTGAGGCAAATCCGAACACAAAAATTACGGATGAACAGTTCGAACTGCTCAAAAAGGAGTTTAGTACAGATAAGGACCTTAAGATAAAGTCGGAGCGTTTCAGCCAGGAACGTCAGAGCAAGGACCGCAACAAGGCGTCCGTGTCTATTGACGGCTATAAGGAAACGCAAGAGAAAGCGAAGCCCGAGGAGATTAAGACGGTTGTTCCGGAAGACGTACGTCCGAAGTTCAAGCCGGTAGGCAAGATTGATTTGGACAAACTGAACCGTAGACCTGCTCCTGCTCAAGAAAAAGAGAAAGAAACGGAAAAAGCAATAGAAGAGAAAAAGGTGGAGGAACCGGCAGTTGTAGAAACACCGAAACCGGAACCAGCTCCTCAACCGGAGATACAGCCGGCATCTGAACCCGAACTGCAATCCGTTTCGGAACCGCAGCCCCAACCCGTTGTCAAGGAAGAGCCTGCTCCGGTGTCAGAGGCTCAACAAGAATCTAAAAAGGAAGAAATGATAGAAGCGCCTGCTCCCGCACCGGCGGCTGAAGAAGCACCGGTTGAAAAAGAGGGGAAAGAAGAAGGGGAAGAAATCTTCAAGATACATCAGCCTGAGTTTGTTTCGAAGATTAATGTCATCGGACAGATAGACCTGGCTGCCTTGAACCAGTCCACACGTCCGAAGAAGAAATCGAAAGAGGAGAAACGCAAGGAGCGTGAAGAGAAGGAAAAGATTCGCCAGGATCAGAAGAAGCAGATGAAGGAAGCTATCATCAAGGAAATCCGCCGTGATGATAGCAAGCTGAAGGATACCGCTGCCGGCGATGCCAATGGCAAAAAGAAACGTGTCCGTATCAATAAGGAGAAAGTGGACATCAACAATGCTTCCAACTTCCAACGTGGTGGTAACGATCGTGGACACGCAGGTGCCCAGCAAGGTCAGGGGGGCCGCCCGCAAGGTGGAAACCAGCCTGGTGGAAACAATGCCAATAATAACCGCAACCGCAATAAGGACCGCTTCAAGAAGCCGGTCATCAAGCAGGAGGTTAGCGAGGAAGATGTAGCAAAGCAGGTAAAGGAAACTTTGGCACGCCTCACTTCCAAAGGAAAGAACAAAGGTGCCAAGTATCGTAAGGAGAAACGTGACATGGCTTCCAGCCGTATGCAGGAATTGGAAGACATGGAGATGGCAGAAAGCAAGGTACTGAAGATTACGGAATTCGTGACGGCCAATGAGTTGGCAAGCATGATGGATGTTTCAGTTACTCAGGTCATTGCCACTTGTATGAGTATTGGTATGATGGTATCCATCAACCAGCGTCTGGATGCCGAGACCATCAACCTGGTGGCTGAGGAATTCGGTTTCAAGACAGAATATGTAAGTGCAGAAGTGGCGCAGGCCATCGTAGAGGAAGAGGATGATGAGGAAGATTTGGAACCTCGCGCTCCGATTGTAACGGTGATGGGGCACGTAGACCACGGTAAGACTTCATTGCTCGACTATATCCGTAAGGCGAATGTGATTGCCGGTGAAGCGGGTGGTATCACACAGCACATCGGTGCCTACCACGTGTCGCTGGACGACGGGCGTAAGATTACATTCCTCGATACTCCGGGTCACGAAGCGTTTACTGCCATGCGTGCCCGTGGTGCCAAAGCTACGGATATTGCCATTATCATTGTGGCTGCTGACGACAACGTGATGCCGCAGACAAAGGAAGCCATCAACCATGCCATGGCTGCGGGTGTTCCCATCGTATTTGCAATCAATAAGATTGATAAACCGACTGCCAACCCCGACAAGATTAAGGAAGAGCTGGCTGCCATGAACTTCCTGGTGGAAGAGTGGGGCGGTAAGTATCAGTCGCAAGATATCTCTGCCAAAAAGGGTATCGGTGTACCCGAGCTGATGGAGAAAGTGTTGCTCGAAGCGGAAATGCTGGAGCTGAAAGCAAACCCGAACCGCCGTGCTACCGGTTCCATCATTGAGTCCTCATTGGATAAGGGGCGTGGCTATGTGGCTACGGTGCTTGTTTCCAACGGTACTTTGAAGATGGGCGACATCGTGCTGGCAGGTACTAACTACGGTAAGGTAAAGGCTATGTTCAACGAGCGTAACCAGCGCATGAAGGAAGCCGGTCCTTCTACACCTGCCCTGATATTGGGCTTGAACGGTGCGCCTGCTGCTGGCGACACGTTCCACGTAATCGAGACGGAGCAGGAAGCACGCGAGATTGCCAACAAGCGCGAACAGTTGCAGCGTGAACAAGGTCTGCGTACGCAGAAGATGCTGACGCTCGACGAAGTGGGCCGCCGTCTGGCATTGGGTGACTTCCATGAGCTGAACGTGATTGTGAAGGGTGACGTGGACGGTTCTGTGGAAGCGTTGAGCGACTCTTTAATCAAGCTGTCTACGGAGCAGGTGCAGGTAAACGTAATTCACAAGGGTGTCGGTCAGATTTCCGAATCGGATGTCTCGCTGGCTGCCGCTTCGGATGCGATTATCGTCGGTTTCCAGGTACGTCCTTCGGGTGCTGCCGCCAAGATGGCAGAGCAGGAGGGGGTGGATATCCGCAAGTACTCCGTCATCTACGATGCCATCGAAGAGGTGAAGGCTGCCATGGAAGGTATGCTGGCACCAACATTGAAGGAGCAGGTTACAGCAACCATCGAGGTGCGCGAGGTGTTCAACATCACGAAGGTGGGACTGGTGGCAGGTGCCATGGTCAAGACCGGAAAGGTGAAACGCAGCGACAAGGCCCGCTTGATACGCGACGGTATCGTAATCTTTACGGGTGCCATCAATGCCTTGAAGCGCTTCAAGGACGACGTGAAGGAGGTAGGTACCAACTTCGAGTGCGGTATCAGCCTGACAAATTGCAACGACATCAAGGTGGGCGATATTATCGAATCTTACGAAGAAATAGAAGTGAAGCAAACATTATAATTGAATAATGTGCAAATATGCTAATGTGCCAATTGGCTGCGCGTAAAGAAAATGCCGCAGGGCAATTGGCACATTTTGCATATCAGCCATTTGCTCATTAGCATATTGGCACATTACCACATTATCACATTAATCTATGGCAATTATAGATATCATCATATTGGTAGCTTTTGGCTTGGGCGCAATCATTGGCTTCATGAAAGGTTTTGTGAAGCAATTGGCCTCTCTGCTGGGGCTGATTGTCGGTCTGCTGGCAGCAAAGGCTTTGTATGCCTCGTTGGCAGCGAAGCTGTGCCCCACATTGACAGACTCTATGACAGTGGCGCAAGTACTGGCATTTGTCCTCATCTGGCTGGCTGTTCCCTTGCTCTTCTCCCTGGTGGCTTCTCTGCTGACCCGGGCAATGGAGGCCGTCTCGCTGGGCTGGCTCAATCATTGGTTGGGAGCCGGTCTGGGGGCTTTGAAGTACCTCCTGTTGACGAGCCTGCTGATTGGTGTCATCGAATTTATAGACGGAGACAATACGCTGATTGGCAAAACAAAAAAGAAAGAATCAGTGTTATATTATCCTATGGAAGAGTTTGCCGGGATATTCTTTCCCGCGGCAAAGGCGGTTACGGAGCAGATTGTAAACGGAGACTTTGACTGATACCGTGAGCCGTGATTTTGTAATTCATAATTTGTAATTATAGAAGTGATGCAACAAGAAGAACCCAATAAATATGTAAAGGAACTCACTCAGGAAAAGTATAAGTATGGTTTCACGACCGACGTGCATACGGACATCATTGAGCGTGGGCTGAATGAAGATGTTGTGCGGCTTATCTCTGAGAAGAAGGGAGAACCGGAATGGTTGCTGGAGTTCCGCCTGAAGGCATATCGCCACTGGCTGACGTTGGAGATGCCTACATGGGCACATCTCCGCATTCCCGAAATAGATTATCAGGCCATATCCTACTATGCTGACCCTACGAAGAAGAAGGAGGGCCCGAAGAGCATGGATGAGGTGGACCCTGAGTTGATAAAGACTTTCAATAAACTGGGCATTCCGCTGGAAGAGCAGATGGCATTGAGCGGTATGGCTGTGGATGCCGTTATGGACTCGGTGTCTGTAAAGACTACCTTCAAGGAGACGCTGATGGAGAAAGGAATCATCTTCTGCTCATTCAGTGAGGCTGTACGCGAGCATCCCGATTTAGTACAGAAATATCTCGGTTCGGTGGTGCCTTATCGCGACAACTTCTTTGCGGCACTGAACTCGGCGGTGTTCTCCGACGGCTCTTTTGTCTATATCCCGAAGGGGGTACGTTGTCCGATGGAGTTGTCCACCTATTTCCGCATCAATGCCCGCAATACGGGGCAGTTCGAAAGAACCTTGATTGTGGCGGATGATGATTCGTACGTTTCCTATCTGGAAGGGTGTACGGCTCCGATGCGTGACGAGAACCAGTTGCACGCGGCCATTGTGGAAATTGTGGTGCACGACCGTGCAGAAGTGAAATACAGCACCGTGCAGAACTGGTATCCCGGTGATGCCGAGGGCCGGGGTGGTGTCTATAACTTTGTGACGAAGCGTGGCCATTGTAAAGGGGTGGACAGTAAACTGTCTTGGACACAAGTGGAAACAGGCTCAGCCATTACCTGGAAGTATCCGTCTTGCATCCTTTCCGGCGACAATTCGACAGCGGAGTTCTATAGTGTGGCAGTAACCAATAGCCATCAGCAGGCAGACACGGGAACAAAGATGATTCATCTGGGCAAGAATACCCGTAGCACTATTGTGAGCAAAGGTATCTCTGCCGGTAAGAGTGAGAACTCTTACCGTGGTCTGGTACGCGTGGCACAGAAAGCGGATAATGCCCGTAATTACAGCCAGTGCGACTCCTTGCTGCTTGGCGACAAATGCGGTGCGCACACTTTCCCTTACATGGACATCCGAAACGAAACGGCCATCGTGGAGCATGAAGCCACCACCAGTAAGATTAGTGAGGACCAGATATTCTACTGCAACCAACGCGGTATCTCTACGGAAGATGCCGTGGGGCTGATTGTGAATGGTTATGCCAAGGAAGTGCTGAACAAGTTGCCGATGGAGTTTGCCGTAGAAGCGCAGAAATTGCTTGCCATTTCGCTGGAAGGAAGCGTGGGGTGATTAAATTGTAAATTGTAAATAGTCAAATAGTAAATATAAAGATGTTAGAGATAAAAGACCTACATGCCAGCATCAATGGCAAAGAAATATTGAAAGGCATCAACTTGACCATACGTGATGGAGAAGTACATGCACTGATGGGACAGAACGGTGCCGGTAAAAGTACGTTGAGTAATGTGTTGGTAGGCCATCCGGCTTACGAAGTGACACGCGGCTCCATCACCTTTAATGGCAAGGACTTGCTTGCCATGAGCCCTGAAGACCGTGCGCATGAAGGAATTTTCCTTTCTTTCCAGACTCCGGTAGAGATTCCGGGTGTTTCGATGGTAAACTTCATGCGTGCTGCCGTGAATGAGCAACGCAAGTACCGCCATCTGCCTGCTTTGTCGGCCAGCGAGTTCCTGAAGCTGATGCGCGAGAAACGTGCCATTGTGGAACTGGACAATAAGCTTGCTAACCGTAGCGTGAACGAAGGTTTCAGTGGCGGTGAAAAGAAGCGCAACGAGATATTCCAGATGGCTATGCTGGAACCGACTTTCGCCATTCTGGACGAAACGGACTCCGGTCTGGATGTAGATGCCCTGCGCATTGTGGCCGATGGTTTCAATAAACTCAAGACAGCGGAAACCAGTGCTATGGTCATTACCCACTACCAGCGCTTGTTGGACTATATCAAACCCGATACGGTACATGTATTGCTGGGCGGACGTATCGTAAAGACCGGTGGACCGGAATTGGCGAAGGAGATTGAGACACGTGGCTTCGATTGGATAAAGAAAGAAGCAAGTGAATTATAAACTCATAATCTGAAAACATGAGTGTAGAGCAACAATATATAGACCTTTTCTCCCAAACGGAGGCGATGATATGCCGGCATAGTGCCGAGGTGCTGAATGCGCCGCGTGCAGCTGCTTTTGCCGACTTTGAGCGCTTGGGCTTTCCTACCCGTAAGGAGGAGAAATATAAATATACGGATATCAGTAAGTTCTTTGAGCCGGATTATGGCTTGAACTTGAACCGGTTGGAAATCCCGGTGAATCCTTATGAAGTGTTCAAGTGCGATGTTCCCAATATGAGCACTGCTCTTTATTTTGTGGTGAACGATGCTTTCTATGGCAGAGCTTTGCCCAAATCCCATCTGCCTGAGGGGGTTATCTTCGGTAGCCTGAAGGAAGTGGCCGAACAGAATCCTGAATTGGTGAGGAAATACTACGGTAAGCTGGCTGATACGGCAGAGGATGGTGTGACGGCGTTCAACACTGCTTTTGTACAAGACGGCGTTCTGTTTTATGTTCCTAAGAATGTGGTGGTAGAGAAACCTATTCAGTTGGTGAATATCCTGCGTGGTGACGTCAATTTTATGATAAATCGTCGTGTGCTGGTTATCCTGGAGGAGGGGGCGCAAGCCCGCTTGCTAGTATGTGACCATGCAATGGACAGTGTGAACTTCCTGGCAACGCAGGTAATAGAAATTTTTGCCGGTGAAAATGCTGTTTTCGATTTTTATGAACTGGAGGAGACCCACACCAGTACGGTGCGTATCAGCAATATGTATGTAAGGCAGGAAGCCAATAGCAATGTACTGCTGAATGGTATGACCCTGCACAACGGAACTACGCGGAATACAACCCGTGTGACGCTCGCCGGTGAACATGCGGAACTGAATCTGTGCGGTATGGCCATTGCAGACAAGAACCAACATGTGGACAATCATACGACTATCGACCATGCTGTGCCCAACTGTACCAGCAATGAGCTTTATAAGTATGTCCTTGACGAGCAGGCTGTAGGTGCCTTTGCCGGTCTTGTTTTAGTGCGCCCTGACGCACAGCACACCAGTTCGCAACAGACCAACCGCAATCTTTGTGCTACCCGCGATGCGCATATGTACACCCAACCTCAGCTGGAGATTTATGCAGATGACGTGAAGTGCAGTCATGGTGCTACGGTGGGGCAGCTCGATGAAAGCGCTCTCTTCTATATGCGGCAGCGTGGTATCCCGGTGCGTGAGGCGCGCCTGCTGCTGATGTTCGCTTTTGTCAACGAAGTCATCGACACCGTCCGTTTGGATGCTTTGAAGGACCGTCTGCATCTGCTGGTAGAGAAGCGTTTCCGGGGAGAACTGAACAAATGCCAGGGATGTGCCATCTGCAAGTGATAGCTTATAATTTCGATTCATTATGAACAACGATATAAATAAGAGTAGTATCTTGGCTCCCCTCCCTACGGGGGAGGGGCTGGGGGAGAGGCTTCGAGCTGATTTCCCCATCCTTTCCCGTGAGGTATATGGCAAGCCGTTGGTCTATCTGGACAACGGCGCGACTACGCAGAAACCCCGCCAGGTAGTAGATGCCATTACGGACGAATACTATTCGGTGAATGCCAATGTGCATCGCGGGGTGCACTTCCTTTCGCAGCAGGCTACAGAGCTGCACGAGGCCTCGCGTGAGACGGTGCGACGTTTCATCAATGCCCGTAGTACGAATGAGATTGTCTTTACCCGTGGTACGACGGAGAGTATCAACCTGCTTGTCTCCAGCTTTGGTGAGGAATTTATGCAGGAGGGGGATGAGGTGATTCTTTCTGTGATGGAGCACCATAGTAACATTGTTCCCTGGCAGCTGCTTGCCGCCAAGCGTGGAATAGCCATCAAAGTGATTCCGATGAATGACAAGGGCGAACTCTTATTGGACGAATATAGGCAGTTGTTCTCCGAACGTACCAGGATTGTCAGTGTGGCACATGTTTCCAATGTGCTGGGCACGGTCAATCCCGTCAAGGAGATGATTGCTTTTGCCCATGAGCAGGGTGTTCCGGTGCTTGTGGACGGTGCCCAGTCCATTCCCCACATGCCGGTGGATGTGCAGGACTTGGATGCCGACTTCTTCGTTTTCTCCGCTCACAAGGTGTATGGTCCTACGGGAGTAGGGGTGCTTTATGGTAAAGAGGAGTGGCTGGATAGGATACCTCCCTATCAGGGTGGTGGAGAGATGATTCAGCATGTCTCTTTTGAAAAGACTACCTTCAATGAATTGCCGTTCAAGTTTGAAGCCGGTACGCCGGATTATATCGGTACTACCGGACTTGCCAAAGCTTTGGACTATGTTTCGCTGGTTGGGATGGACAAGATTGCCGCCTATGAACACGAATTGACCCAGTATGCCATGCAACGGCTGGAAGAGATTCCCGGTATGCGTATCTTCGGCGAGGCAGAAGACAAGGGTAGTGTCATATCGTTTCTGGTAGGTGATATCCATCATTTTGATATGGGTACATTGCTCGACCGTCTTGGCATTGCCGTACGCACGGGACATCATTGTGCCCAACCATTGATGCAGCGTCTTGGTATCGAAGGAACGGTGCGTGCATCTTTCGGACTTTACAATACCCGGGAGGAGATAGATGCGCTGGTGGCAGGTATAGTTCGTGTCAGCCGGATGTTCTGACCCAAGCAAAGCTTTGCAACCTTTCTTCCATTCCTTGCGTCTAATATATCAACAACTAAAAAAAATGAATTATGTTAGTAACAACAACCCCGACTATTGAGGGTGGACGTATCACCCGCTATTATGGCATCGTTTCCGGTGAGACGATTATCGGTGCCAATGTATTCCGCGATTTTTTTGCCAGCATCCGTGACGTGGTAGGTGGGAGAAGCGGCTCTTATGAAGAAGTGCTACGCGAAGCTAAGGAGACAGCTTTGCGTGAGATGCAGGAAAATGCCCGTGCTATGGGTGCCAATGCCGTGATTGGTGTAGATCTGGATTATGAAACGGTAGGAGGTAGTGGCAGCATGCTGATGGTTACAGCCTGCGGTACGGCTGTAACGGTGGAATAATAAAATACATCATCTATTTTAATCGAACAGATGATGTATTTGACCTGAACAGATGATGTGTTTCCCAAGAATGAACGATACATTTTAGGGGGATACATCATCTATTTTTTTATAGATAGAGGTCTTTATTATTTATAGAAATGGAACTAGTGCATAAAAGAGCCTAATTGTTTGCATATTTCGCTTCAAATCAATAATTTTAGGCTTTCGTTCAACCTTTTAATATGAATAAATGCTATGGACCAAATCCTATTTTGGCTGGTTCCAGCCGCTTCCGTTCTGGCACTTTACTTTGCCTGGTATTTCCATTGTCAGATGATGAAAGAAAGTGAGGGTACCCCTCAGATGATTAAGATTGCCGCTGCTGTGCGCAAAGGTGCTATGTCTTACCTCCGCCAACAATACAAGATTGTGGGCTGGGTATTTCTGGGGCTGGTTATCCTTTTCTCCATTATGGCATACGGTTTCGGAGTGCAGAACTCCTGGGTACCGGTTGCTTTCCTTACCGGAGGATTCTTTTCCGGACTTTCCGGTTTTCTGGGTATGAAGACGGCCACCTACGCATCGGCTCGCACTGCCAATGCGGCACGCACATCGCTGAATGCCGGACTACGCGTGGCTTTCCGTAGCGGTGCGGTGATGGGACTGGTAGTGGTTGGCCTTGGCTTGCTTGATATATCTTTCTGGTATCTGTTGCTGAATGCTGTAATTCCGGAAGATGTAATGACTCCCACCCATAAACTCTGCATCATTACCACTACCATGCTGACTTTCGGCATGGGCGCTTCCACGCAGGCATTGTTTGCACGCGTAGGTGGCGGTATCTATACAAAAGCTGCCGATGTAGGTGCCGACCTTGTGGGAAAGGTGGAAGCCGGTATCCCCGAAGACGACCCGCGTAATCCTGCCACGATTGCGGATAATGTAGGCGACAATGTAGGCGACGTGGCAGGTATGGGGGCTGATTTGTACGAAAGTTATTGCGGTTCTATCCTTGCTACGGCTGCCCTCGGTGCTGCGGCTTTTATCCACTCGGGTGATACGCTGATGCAGTTCAAGGCCGTAATCGCTCCGATGCTGATTGCAGCCGTCGGAATATTGCTTTCCATTATTGGCATCTTCTCCGTGCGTACCAAAGAGAATGCGAAGATGAAGGACTTGCTGAACTCACTGGCTTTCGGTACTAATCTCAGCTCTATTCTGATAGTCATTGCCACTTTCTTTATCTTGTGGTTGCTGAAACTGGACAATTGGCTGTGGATTTCCTGCTCCGTGATAGTAGGTTTGATAGTAGGCATTATTATTGGGCGTTCTACGGAATACTATACTTCCCAATCCTACCGTCCTACCCAAAAGCTGAGTGAAAGCGGAAAGACTGGTCCGGCAACAGTTATAATTTCCGGTATAGGCTTGGGAATGCTATCTACGGCTATTCCGGTGATTGCCGTGGTGATGGGTATTATTGCTTCTTATCTCTTTGCTTCGGGCTTCGACTTCTCTAATGTGGGTCTGGGGCTCTATGGTATTGGCATTGCTGCGGTAGGTATGCTTTCTACATTGGGCATCACGCTTGCTACAGATGCTTACGGACCGATAGCCGACAACGCGGGTGGCAATGCGGAAATGTCCGGTCTGGGTGAGGAGGTGCGCAAGCGTACCGATGCGCTCGACTCTTTGGGTAATACTACAGCTGCTACGGGCAAAGGCTTTGCCATCGGTTCCGCCGCTTTGACGGGATTGGCTTTGCTGGCCTCTTATGTCGAGGAAATCCGTATTGGGCTGACCCGCCTCGGGGCTACCGAATTGTCGCTTCCTCATGGCGATGCCGTGGCTCTTCAAGATGCCACTTTCTTCGACTTTATGCATCACTATGATGTGACGTTGATGAATCCAAAAGTTCTTTCCGGTATGTTCCTGGGTTCGATGATGGCATTTCTTTTCTGTGGATTGACGATGAATGCGGTAGGTCGTGCGGCGGCCCATATGGTAGACGAAGTGCGCCGCCAGTTTCGCGAAATCAAGGGAATCCTTACGGGAGAGACGGAGCCTGATTATGAGCGTTGTGTGGCAATCTCGACGAAAGGGGCGCAACGCGAGATGGTGGTTCCGTCACTGATAGCTATCATTACTCCGATTGCGACGGGACTTATTTTCGGTGTTCCCGGTGTGCTCGGCCTGCTGATTGGCGGATTGAGTAGCGGTTTCGTGCTTGCTATCTTCATGGCAAATGCCGGTGGTGCATGGGATAATGCCAAAAAATATGTGGAAGAAGGCAACTTTGGCGGCAAAGGCAGTGAAGTCCACAAAGCTACAGTCGTGGGTGACACCGTAGGAGACCCGTTCAAGGACACATCCGGTCCGAGTTTGAATATCCTGATCAAGCTGATGAGCATGGTAGCCATTGTGATGGCAGGGCTTACGGTTGCGTGGAGTCTGTTCTAAAAAGAGTTTTTCCCCGTATCCCACCAAAGGCGGGTGGCGCCATTGTCTGCGCCACCCAGTTTTTCCGTGAGGGTGGCGTATTGTGCCGGGTCGGCAGTGGCGGCGTCCGTCGAGAACGGAAGGCGGCGGATCATGATATCCGTATCAATCACTTTTCCGGTGTTGCTTTGGACCTTGAAAAGTTTTGGGTATCCGGTACGGCGTTGCTCGGCCCATGCCTCATAACTTTCGGGCCAGCATGCCAGCCACTTCTGGGTAATAATCTTTTCGAGTTTTGTCTCTATGTCTGCATCTTCTTCCCATTTTGGGGAGATGGTAATCAAGGCTTTCATGTCCTTGCCCACCTTGCCGCCTGAGACTACATCTTTATAATCGGCAGGGGTTTTATTGCTTTCCAGATATTCGGAGGCACCGGCACAGTCCCATTGTGTAAATGAAGTACTTACACCGTATTCATAGCATGTGCGGGGATTTTCTTTGGTATAGCCGCGGAGGGCTGCTTCGGCCCTGAGTAGCCAGACTTCTGCCGCACTCATCAATACGGCTCCGGTCTTTTCGCCGATGGTGCTTGTGCTGAGGGAAGAGCAGGAACTGTAAATGTTGGCGTCACCGTCTTTCATGGGTAAGCCGATGGGAATGCCTAACAATTGCTCTCTACAACCTTCGAGCAGGGCGGTGTTATACCATTTCTTGCCACGCGGGTCCTCATAACCGTTGACAATGGATTCCATCGAGGCATTCATGTAGACTTCACCCCAACCGGCAACGGCACACAAAGGATTGATATAGTTCTTGCCCATTACAGCGATGGTTTCCCTTGCACCTTCCAGTACACCTTGATTGTCATTCAGTGCTTTGGTTGCTTGGTCTTTGGCAAGAGTTGCATCCACATTGGAGATGCGCATGGCAAGGCGCAAACGCAGTGAGTTGGCAAACTTCAACCAGTCCTTCAAGGTCTTGCCGTTGGTCAGCATATCATACTCTTTGAATTTGTTGTTGTCACCTCCTTCGTCCAGGTATTCCCTTATCAATTGCTGCCCTTCGTCCAGGTCTGCAAAGAAACGTGTATAGGCTTCCTGCAGTCCGTAAACCCGGGGTACCTCACCCAATTGGTGGTAGACCAGCGGACCATATGTATCGGCAATGCGGTGCATCAGTTCTACTTTCAAGATTTCAGTAATGCCGAGATAGCCTTTCAGGTTGTCATTGCCATAAAAGTTCTTTTCTGCCTTCTGCACTTCCGTGTAGACATATCCGTAAGTATATTGCCATGCAGCATTGGTCCAGCCGGAGTTCAGGTTGTAGCAGGCGTTGGATTTCATGAATTTAGGAATAGGGTCCATGAAGTAGCCGGAGAACATGTCGTGGTTTAGGGATTGTGTCATCTGCCATACCCAGTTCAAGCCTACAGAACCTATATTGAAGTAGATACCCGACTGTATGGGTTCGAATGGAGCAGTCAAGTTCTGGAAGTCTATTTCCTTTTTGTCATCCGAGAAACCTCCTTTGATTTCGTTGTCATTCTCAAAACCACCGGTACAAGCTGTAAGCAGCAGCATGCTATGGCAGAAAAGGAATATGATGCACTTGTTTTTCATAAGGTATTCATTTTAAAAGGTAAATCTTAGGTTAAAGCCGATATTCCGGGTAGTAGGCATGCCAAACACGTCTACTCCTTGATTGTTGTTGCCTACGGACATCACTGCATCGGGGTCGAACGGTGCTTCCTTCTTGAAAAAGCACAAGTTGCGCGCTGCCAATGATACGTCGATTCCCTTTATGAATCTGCTATTTTCCAGTATCGTTTTCGGGAAAGAATAGCTCAGTGATACTTCACGGAGTCTGATGCAGGTTGCGTCGTACATATAATATTCGGAGATGGCATTTCTGCCGCCTACTGCACTGTAGAATGCTCTCGGGTCGTTGAACTTCTGTCCTTGGTATTCTACATATCCCCGGGTTCGGGCCTCTTCGGTGACTTTGGTCACGCCGTTGGCATCCAGTTCGGACTGTGTCAGTGACATGACTTCGCCGCCGAAGCGGAAATCTATCAGGAAATAGAGCTCCAGGTCTTTGTAGGTAAGTGTATTGCTCCATCCCATCGTGAAGTCAGGATTGGCATTCCCAAGCAAATCCTTGTTTCCGGTATTTCCCAAAGGCCTTTTGCTGGTTTCATCAACCATGATGCTGCCATCCTCATTACGGCGGAAAGCATTTCCATAAATATCCCCCAGGCTACCTCCTTCTTTGACGCGCATCTGATAGCCAGCATTGAAACCTTCTTCGTAGTAGGAAAATTCCGGATAGTCAGGATGCAGGGTCACTACTTTGTTTTTGTTGGCGGACATGTTGATGAGACTCTTCCACGAAAAGTTTCTGTATAGTAGCGGAGTGGCGTCTACCGTCAGCTCAAAGCCTTGGTTGCGTATTTTTCCGGCATTGACATACCGGTATTTGTAGGTGGAGCCCGTGGGGTTGTCCATTCTCAATAACTGATTCTTGGTATTGGTCTGATACCAAGTGAAGTCCATCCCGAATCGGTGGTGGAAGAAACGCCATTCTGTACCGAATTCGATGGAGCTGCTGATTTCCGGTTTTAGGTCACCACGCTGTTCTACGGTATTTACATTGATACTGCCGCCTACCATGATGATGTCTACCGGATTGGTGATTCCTATCGGAAGGTCATTACCGACTTCCGCCCACGAAGCGCGCACTTTGGCAAAACTTATCCATTGGGGTAGGGAGCAGGCTTTGTTAAGAATCCAGGTAGCCCCTATGGAGGGATAGAAGAATCCGGTATTCTTGCTGTCCGTGTAGGCCAGTGTGGATGACCAGTCGTTACGTGCGGTAATGTCCAGGTATAGTAATCCTTTCCAGCCCCACTGCATGGTGGCAAATACTGATTGGAGCGTGCGTTTGCTGTCGATGCTCTGGTTTACGGCTGCTTTGGAGTCCATCACTACATTGGGGACGGTAAATACATTCGGTTTGTAGAGGGAAGCAAGCCTTGAGTCTATTGTCAGGGAGTTGACTTTACTCATGTTGATGCTGGCACCCAGTGCCGTGTTGAGGGAGAAGTCATCAAATTCCTTGTTGAACAAGGCCATTACGTCACCGTAGACTTGGATTTCTTGGCTGTCCGACCAGATGTAACGTCCGTTTTCCTTGTCCTCGTATTTGCCGGCGATGTTGGGAGCTGTAGTGGCATACATCTTATTGTCGAATTTATCACTGATATAATCCACATTACCCCGTGCCTGCAGGCTGAAATAATCCGTAATGTGCAGATTGGCGCTGGCCGATGCGATAGCGCGATATCGCTTGTTGCTACTGAGCACGCGTTTTTTCAACCAGTAGGGATTCTGTCCCCATTCACTGACGGTACCATCTCCATTCTTTTCAATCCAGTTTTGTGTCATCATATTGCGGTCGGCATTCCACGTTTCAAAGTTTTCTCTGTAAGTGCTCATATCTACGCCACGTGGGAAACTGTACAAGCTGACCAGCGGATTCAGATAATAGCCGCCGGTAGCAGGGGAGTTCTTGACGGTTTGGGTTATTAGTGTTGCAATGCCGTCCAGTTTCAGCTTGTTGTTGAAGAGGCTGGCCGTTTCGTGTAGGTTTAGGTTATTCTTCTGTAGCTTGTTGTTGTCCACAATTCCTTTAGCCGTGGTGTTAGCGTATGAGAAATAAGTTTGTACTTTTTCATTTCCGGTAGTGATGGCCAGCGAATTGAAAGTCGTGATGCCATTGCTGAAGAACTCGCCTATGTTGTCATAGTCGGTTACATTGCTTTTTGTACCCCAGCTTGCCGTACCGCCATCTTCGTTGCGACCGTATGTATTTTGGAATTCGGGGGTACTGATGGCGTGACTCACGGTCAGGTTGGAGGAGAATGTAACGCGCTGCAGTCCGGCTTTTCCCTTTTTAGTGGTGATCAGAATGACACCATTAGCTGCCTGCGAGCCATAAAGTGCGGCGGCAGAAGAACCTTTCAGGATGTTTATGCTTTCTATATCGTCCGGATTCAGGTTGGAAATCCCATCACCGGCATCACGGTTCAATCCATCGTTGTTACCGCCGATTACGGTGGAGGTGGATTCTGTTGAGCTGTTCAGCATAGGAACACCGTCAATTACGTACAAGGGCTGGTTGTTGCCGCTGGCAAATGCAGAGCGTGCACCGCGGATGGCGACTTTGGCAGAACCTCCTAAATTGGCGGTTTTGTTGATTTGTACTCCGGCCGTCTTTCCTGCCAGTGTATTAATCATGTTCGGTTCTTTGGCACGGGTCAGCTCACTGCTGCTTATCTGTTGGGTAGAATAGGTCAATGAGGACATTTTCTTCTGGATACCCATGGCGGTTACCACTACCTGCTCCAGGGTGAGGTTCTTTTCTTCCATCCGGATGTGGAGATTGTTTCTACCGTTCAGGGCAATGGTTTGCGGTTCATAACTGATGTAGGATACGACAATAGTGGCATAAGGAGGGATATTCATGCTAAATTCTCCTTCGGTATTGGTGATAACACCATTGGCGGTCCCTTTTTCAAGAATGTTGGCACCGATAATCGGTTCACCTCTGGAGTCCGTCACCTTTCCTCTTACAGTAGCCATTTCCTGCAGAGTGTCTGTCTTATCCTCAGCACTCCTGCTGTTTTTGGTTAAAACGATGTTTTTGCCTTCCATCACATACTTGATGTCTGTCCCTTTGAACATTTGGTCAAGTACTTCGGAAACAGTTTGGTTACTTGCATGGATGTCGACGGTACGGTGTACATCGACGTTCTGTTTGTTATATACAAATAAGTATTCTGTTTGCGACTCAATTTGCTCGAGAACTTGCCCTACCCTCAGCCGGGCATTTTGAATGCTGACCCTGGCATTCTGAGAGTAGCAGTTCCCGTTGTATACCTGAAATATAACAAGCAGGAGAAGGAATAATGTGATTTTCATAGGTTTGCAATAATTGCTTAAAATCTAATTTTTTTAGATAAAAAAGCCTCATCAACAAAATTTTTCTCATATCTTTGTCACTGTGTTAAGTTAATAAATTGATTAAGGTCGATTTTTGACTGTTTCGGATCGGAAAGTATGGGGGTACTTTCCGATCTTTTTTCTTACTCATATATAACAATTGAGTCCTTTTCTTCGTTGATGCGGAACTTGAAAGGATGGTCTTTCGAGATGGTCCGCAGTATGTGTTCGACACCGTCCTGCTCTCTGAACTTGCCGGTAAAGCTGCTGTAGTTCAGCAGTTGGGGACTGGCAACGGTTATTTTTACGTTATAGTATTTCTCCAGTCTACTGAGGATGCCGCTGAATGGGGCGTCGTCAAAACAGTATAGTCCCTCTTTCCAGCGTAGATATTCATAGGAAGGAAGGACGGTCTTTCTGCATTTTCCATTTTCATTGAGAAATACCTCGTCTTTCTGCAACCTGGTGATTATCTGGCTGCTGTTGGCCGGATAGATATCGACGACACCTTCTACCAATGTGGTTCCGAACTCATGACTCCCACTATAGGCACAAACATTGAAACTCGTTCCTACAACTTTTACCTTGTTCGTTTCTGTATGTACATAGAATGGGATACTCTTGTTTTTGGCTACTTCAAAGTAGGCCTCTCCGTCCAGCTCCACATTCCGTTCGTTGCGTCCGAAGTTGGCGGCATATTTCATGGTAGACTTGGAGTTCAGCCATACGCGCGTTCCATCGGCAAGGGTAATCTGCGCCCGTTGTCCGGCAGGCACGGTGACTGTTTGCAATTGTACCTCCTTGTTATATAGAAAGTCGGAGGTGATGAAATAACCGGCTATGGCGACAATGGTGACGGCGGCTATGCGGGCCGTCCAGCGGAGCATCGGCATGATGCGCACCGTTTTCTTTTCATTGTTGTCCTGTTTGTCCGAGAACAAGGAAATGTCATATATCATGCGCTCTTTCAGGAAGGTGTCCCGGTTTTCATCCGAGGCGTCTACCCAGTCGAGTATCATCTTTTCTTCTTCAATGGAAGTAATACCTTTGAAATATTTATATAATAGCTCTTGGTTCATTGTCAATAATTTGTTTCTTTTCTAAAATGTGCTCTTTTTACCTTTTGTATATATAACCGGAAAGTGGGCGGTAACCCTATTCCGTAGAGGCATCTTTTTAGGATATTAATATAATGAGTATAGTTATAAGATAATCTTTCAGTCTCAGCCGGAGAATTCGCAGCACTTTGGTGATGTGTGCCTCTACGGTCTTAAGTGATATGTTCAGGCTATCGGCAATCTGCTTGTTTGCCAGGTTCTGGTATCGGCTCAACATGAATATCCTCCGGCTTTGTTCGGGCATTTCCTGCAAGGTCTTATTTACGATATGTTGTATTTCCGTATTGAATATCTTGTCTGGTTCGCAGGCTTTCAGGGTGGAGATACGTAAGTCCAATTCGCGCAGGTTGTGGCTACTGATGGTTTCTTCCGCCCGTAGACGCACCTGCTTGTGCTCGAGTACGTGCAGGGCTTTGTTCTTTATGATGGTCAGCAGCAGGGCATGCAGGTTACTATTTTCTTCCCAGCGGTCTCGATTTTCCCATAGGGCAATCATGGATTCCATCACAACGTCTTCCGCTTCCGCTTTATCCCTGAGATAAGAATAAGCAAAGGCCAAAAACTTTTCTTGGTTTTCCTGGAAAAAGCGTGAGAAAAGATTCATAGTATGTAGGCTCCTTAAACCGGACATTAATTGAGGTTCTTTATGGAATATAAGGCTTTATATAGCAAAAAACATAATCTTTTTGGAATATGCAAGCATTGTGCCTTGTTTTTTCGGAGCCATTCTGGCTGTATGGACAAAAAGAAAGCCTGATGGAGCTCCACCAGGCTTTATATGCTTAAAGAATAAGAGATTTCTTATTTCTTTTCCGGTCTTTCTTGTCTTTCCGGTCTTGGAAGCAATACTTTACGTGACAGCTTGAATTTTCCGGTCTTCGGGTCGATGTCGAGAAGTTTTACGTCGATTTCGTCACCTTCCTTGATACCGGCTTCTTCCACTGTTTCCAGACGTTTCCAGTCGATTTCGGAGATATGGAGCAAACCGTCCTTACCCGGCAGGAATTCAACGAATGCGCCGTAAGGCATAATGGAGCGTACCTTGCCTTTGTAGACTTCGCCTACTTCAGGGACAGCCACAATGCCTTTGATGATACGCATAGCATCATCGATGCTCTTCTTGTTGGTACCGGCGATTTCGATTCTACCGATGTTGTCCACTTCTTCAATTGTGATGGTGGCACCGGTTTCTTCCTGCATACCTTGGATAATCTTTCCACCAGGACCGATGACAGCACCGATGAATTCTTTAGGAATGGTCATTGTCTCGATACGCGGAGCGTGAGGTTTCAGGTCTTCGCGAGGCTCGGCGATGCACTCGGTAATTTTTCCCAAGATATATTCGCGGCCTTCTTTAGCCTGCAGCAAAGCCTTTTCAAGGATTTCGTATGACAGACCATCCACTTTGATATCCATCTGAGTGGCGGTGATACCGTCTTTTGTTCCGGTCACTTTGAAGTCCATGTCGCCCAAGTGGTCCTCATCACCGAGGATGTCGGACAATACGGCATATTTGTCTTCGCCTGCATTCTTAATCAATCCCATGGCGATACCTGATACCGGTTTTTTGATTTTCACACCTGCATCCATCAATGCCAAAGTTCCGGCACATACGGTAGCCATGGAAGAAGAACCGTTTGATTCGAGGATGTCGGATACTACGCGTACTACGTACGGATAGTCTGCGGGAATCTGTCCCTTCAAGGCACGCCATGCTAAGTGCCCATGACCGATTTCACGGCGGCCTACACCGCGTTGTGCCTTAGCTTCGCCTGTAGAGAATGGAGGGAAGTTATAGTGCAGAAGGAAACGTTCTTTTCCGTGTTCCAATACGTCGTCGATAATCTTCTCGTCCAACTTGGTACCTAAAGTCACTGTAGACAAAGACTGTGTCTCGCCACGTGTAAAAATAGCGGAGCCGTGAGGGCCGGGCAGGTAGCTGGTCTCACACCAGATAGGACGGATTTCGGTGGTCTTACGTCCATCAAGGCGCTTGCCTTCGTCCAGAATGGAACGGCGCATCGCCTCTTTTTCCACATCATGATAGTAACGGTCGATGAGGGCTGCCTTTTCTTCCAATTCTTCTTCGGAGAACTGTGCCTTGAATTCTTCGCGGATGGCATCGAAAGCATCCATGCGTTCGTGCTTGTTCTTGTTTCCGGAAGCGGCGATGGCATAAGCCTTGTCGTAGCAAGCGTCGTGAACGGCTTTACGAAGTTCTTCGTCGTTCACTTCGTGGCAATATTCGCGTTTCACGGTAGAGCCTACTTCCTCTGCCAGTTCCATCTGTGCCTTACACTGAATCTTAATGGCTTCGTGTGCGGCCTTCATAGCTTCCAGCAAGTCCTGCTCGGAAACTTCGTCCATTTCGCCTTCCACCATCATGATGTTTTCATAAGTGGCGCCCACCATCAAATCCATATCGGCTTGCTCCAGTTGCTCAAAGGTAGGGTTGATGACAAATTGTCCGTTGATGCGTGCTACGCGTACTTCGGAAATAGGTCCGTTGAAGGGGATATCTGAAACTGCAAGTGCGGCAGAAGCAGCGAGTCCGGCCAGAGCATCGGGCATATCTACGCCGTCTGCCGAGAAAAGAATGATGTTTACGTATACCTCTGCATGGAAATTATCAGGGAATAAGGGGCGGAGAGCACGGTCAACGAGGCGGCAAGTGAGGATTTCGTAGTCAGAAGCGCGTCCTTCACGTTTTGTGAAACCGCCGGGGAAACGTCCGAATGCGGAGAATTTTTCTTTGTACTCTACTTGTAATGGCATGAAATCTGTTCCGGGAACTGCGTCCTTGGCGGCACAAACAGTAGCTAAAAGCATGGTATTGCCCATACGAAGCATTACAGAACCGTCTGCCTGTTTTGCCAGCTTTCCCGTTTCGAGCGTGATGGTTCTGCCATCAGGAAGCTCGATCGTCTTAACAATTGGGTTAATCATAAAAAATGTTTTATATCTAATTTTCTTTCAAAATTCGTGCAAAGATACATAATTTATTCATGTAAAATGGTGGGAATGAGATAAAAAGTTTGTATTTAGTTGTTTTTTGCTGTTTTCTATATGTAAGAACGTGGGAAAATGCTTTGACTGAACTTGAAAAGAAGTATATTTGCAGGCACGTTTGCAAAACAAAACTGAAGATACGATATGAAGAAAATCTTTTTTATGGCACTTGCTGCAATAGCATTGGGTGCATGTAATTCCGAACCTAAATTCAAAGTAGAGGGTGAAGTGTCTGGTGCCGACGGCAAGATGCTTTATTTGGAAGCCTCGGCATTGGAAGGTATTGTTCCTTTGGATTCTGTAAAACTGAAAGGGGATGGTTCTTTCCACTTCAAGCAGGTACGTCCGGTGTCTCCGGAATTCTATCGTTTGCGGGTAGATGACAAGGTTATTAATTTCTCGGTAGATTCGACGGAAACGGTTTTGGTAAGGGCACCTTATACCGATTTTGCCACTGCCTATACGGTCGAAGGTTCTCCGAACAGCTTGAAGATAAAGGACTTGACGCTGAAACAGATGAAGCTTCAGGACAATGTGAATGCATTGCTGCAGTCGGTGCAAGCGCATAAGATAGGCGCTGATGTTTTTGAGGACAGCCTTGCCTCTTTATTGAAGAACTATAAGGATGAAGTGAAAATCAGCTATATTTTTGCCGCTCCCAATACGGCTGCCGCCTATTTCGCCTTGTTTCAGAAGCTGAATAATTATTTGATTTTCGACCCCTTGAACAATAAGGAAGACGTTAAGTGTTTTGCAGCCGTGGCAACCAGCCTGAACAATTATTATCCGGATGCAGACCGCTCCAAGAACCTCTACAACATTGTAATAAAGGGAATGAAGAATACCCGTACTCCGCAACAGAAGGTGGTGGAAATCCCTGAAGAGGTAATTTCCGAAACCGGCGTTATCGACATTAGCCTACGTGACATGAAGGGTAACACACGTAAGTTGAGCGAATTGAAAGGCAAGGCTGTTATTGTGGATTTCACTGTTTATCAGAGTGCCGTTTCTGCTACACATAATTATATGTTGCGCGACTTGTACGACAAGTATGCTGCCCAGGGATTGGAGATCTATCAGGTTTCTCTGGATGCAGACGAGCACTATTGGAAAACAACTGCCGATAATCTACCTTGGATTTGTGTGCGCGACGGCAATGGAATCTATTCGTCTATAGCGGCTTCTTATAATGTGAAGAATGTGCCTTCTGTGTTCCTGGTCAACAAGAACAATGAGCTGAGTGCCCGTGGAGAGAGTATTAAAGACTTGGAGGCGGCAGTGAAAGCATTGCTGTAACATGTTATAAATAAGAAGTTTTCGTTTAAATATGTTACAAAGCAGCCTTTTATGCTTGACACGCATTGCATAAAAGGCTATCTTTGCAAAGGAAAATCGGAAAGAGGGTTCCAGCATGCTGACCATGTTGGAATTCTTTTTTGTTTATAGTACCATTAAAAACTAACATAACATTTAAGGAGGAAAAAGTATGGCTTATATGTCAGAAGACGGCTACAAGAAATTAATGGCCGAATTGAAACATCTGGAGACGGTGGAACGTCCCAAAATATCGGCTGCCATTGCCGAAGCGCGTGACAAAGGTGATTTGTCGGAAAATGCAGAGTATGACGCTGCCAAGGAAGCTCAAGGTATGCTTGAGATGAAAATTAACAATTTGAAGCTGACCATTGCCGACGCCAAGATTATTGATGAGTCGAAGTTGAAAACCGATTCTGTACAGATTCTTAATAAAGTAGAGCTTAAGAACGTGAAGAATGGCATGAAGATGGTTTATACCATCGTTTCCGAAAGTGAAGCCAATCTGAAGGAAGGAAAGATTTCCGTGAATACTCCGATTGCACAAGGTCTGCTTGGCAAGAAAGTAGGTGACATCGCAGAAATCAAAGTTCCGCAGGGCATGATTAACCTGGAAGTAGTGAACATATCATTTTAAAGGAAGGCAGGTCCGCATACGGGCTTGCCTTATTTTATAATTTATAGCTATGGCAACAATATTCAGTAGAATTATCGCAGGTGAAATACCTTGCTACAAGGTGGCGGAGGATGACAGATTCTTTGCGTTCCTTGACATCAATCCGTTGGTAAAAGGTCATACATTGGTCATTCCCAAGCAGGAAGTAGATTATATTTTCGATTTGAATGATGAGGATTTGGCGGCGATGCATGTTTTCGCCAAGAGAGTGGCGCTTGCCATTGGCAAGGCCTTCCCGTGTAGAAAGGTAGGAGAAGCGGTATTGGGGCTGGAAGTGCCTCATGCGCACATACATCTGATTCCTATGCAGAACGAAAAAGATATGCTTTTTTCCAATCCCAAACTGAAACTGACGGACGAAGAATTCAAAGCTGTGGCGGAAGCCATCCGTGCAGCGCTTTAACCGGTTTATTTTCCTCCCCTAAATAAACGGAAGCGGGAGTTGGAACTCATCCAACTCC
The DNA here is from genome assembly GCF_003602965.1 of Bacteroides sp. AF25-5LB. Taxonomy (NCBI): domain Bacteria; kingdom Pseudomonadati; phylum Bacteroidota; class Bacteroidia; order Bacteroidales; family Bacteroidaceae; genus Bacteroides; species Bacteroides sp. AF25-5LB. Next base: position 24,749 of record NZ_QTMC01000008.1, on the reverse strand, counting down.
CGCTATTTTTACCTTCGGCACCTATCCTTTAATTCTTAATTTAAATGTATTTTTCTCCCAATTTTATCTGGGCGTCATTCACATATTTGCGGATGGTATGTTCTTCATCCTTCTTGCAAATCAGTAATACATTGTCCGACTCGGCTATGAGATAACCTTCCAAACCGTCGATAACTGCAAGTTTGTTGTCGGGCAGCACCACGATATTGTCCTTGCTGTTATAGATGAGTGATTTACATTTTAGAGCTACATTGCCTGCCTCATCTTTAGGAGACAAATCATACAAAGACCCCCAGGTTCCTAAATCAGACCAACCGAAATCGCCTAATGATACATATACATTGTCAGCCTTTTCCATGATGCCGAAGTCTATAGATACATTGGGGCAAGCCGGGAAGTTCTCATCAATGAATTGTTTCTCCTGGGCTGTTCCGTACACATCTTTGCCAGGGGCCAGTTTGGATGTCAGCTCGGGCAGCAGGGCTTCGTTTGCCTTAATGATGGTATTTACGTTCCACATGAACAGACCGGAGTTCCAATAGAATTCTCCGCTTTCCACGAATACTTTTGCCAGTTCCAGTTCGGGCTTTTCAGTGAAGGTTTTTACCTTGTAGAAGTTATCACCAGCGGTTTCGGCTATTTGTATATAACCATATCCAGTTTCTGGACGGTTGGGCTTGATACCGAGTGTCAGCAGATTATCGGATTGGGAAACGAAGTCCAGTCCTTTTTCGATAGCGGCCAGAAATTCGCCTTCCTTCAGAATTAAGTGGTCCGAAGGAGCTACCACTATATTGGCGTCCGGATTCAAGGCGCGGATATGATAGGAAGCCCACGCGATGCAGGGAGCTGTATTCCTGCGTGTCGGCTCCAGTAGAATCTGTTCGGGTTTAAGTTCGGGAAGCTGTTCTTTTACAAGGTCGGCATATAAGTCATTTGTTACGATAAGTATATTTTCCATGGGGATTACCTGCTTGAAGCGATCGAAGGTTTGCTGCAGCAAGGAACGTCCCGTACCAAAGAAATCCAGAAACTGTTTTGGAAGTGTCTTGCGGCTGAATGGCCAGAAACGGCTGCCGATTCCTCCGCCCATAATTACACAGAAATTATCCTTATTGGTTACCATGCTATTGATTTTAAAAGTTTCTGCTAATGTACTGCATATTTTACAAACAAGGAATGATTCAAGTCGGTTTTATCGTTTTTTTCGCCTTTTTTTAGGAAAAGTATTGCAGGTTTAGAAAAAAGCTGTATCTTTGCACCGCATTTGAGAAATCAAACATGCCCAGATGGCGGAATCGGTAGACGCGCTGGTCTCAAACACCAGTGGATTCACTTCCATCCCGGTTCGACCCCGGGTCTGGGTACGAGGATAAAAGCTAAGTAATTGATAATTCAATACTTAGCTTTTTCTTTTTATCGGAGATGTTCCCAAATTGTTCCCAATCATCCTTATGTATTCCACCAAAGATGGGGCATTTATTTCATGCCATCTATTACTTTTAGTATAGAATCGGGCTTTTCTACCATTCGCAATACAGAATCCGAATCAAATCCCATATATTCTATATAGGTTCGTATTAACTCATAATGCTCTTTGGCATATTTTGTATCTATCGCACGTGTAGCGTTGAAGCAGATAGGTTCATGATGTGCTATTCGGTTACGAAATTCACGGATGGCAGTCAATTGTTTGTAGATGTCTGTTTGTTTTAAGCCATGCGCTTTGTTGGGAAATATTTGAAGAAGTGTTTTTCCTCCTATGCGATAATTGCGTCTTGTAAACAGATAAGTCCAGAAACCAAATGTAAAGGAAGCTACCATCTTATCGTTGTTGTACACTCCCATATTGGTATAAGTACGCTGTATGCGTACTATTTCGGAAGCTTCCTGTTCAAGTAATCCATTGGGTCTTGCTTGGTTGATTATCCAATTATCATCATTGAAATATTGTTTGTAGTGAGTGTTTATGGCATTGCGTAGCATTATCTCAAACATACCGATAACCCCATAAAAACGTTGGCTTAACTTGATGTTATATTGGTATAGACGCAAGGCCTTGGCTTTTTCATTGCCGCTTGCTTGTGCGTATTTATTTAATCTTGCAGGGGATAGTACCTGCAAACATTCGTCATATTTCATTTGGTATAAGTTTAAAAGCGGAACTTCTCTTGCAAATATAGAAATTAATGCCTATATTTGCAAGCGTAAGACCCTGTTGTCCCTGCTGAACAAGCAAACTTCAGGGTTATTGTTTTTTATGTACCTATGATAATGGCAGAATTTTGTTAGAGCCTGTCTCTCTGTAATAAATGCTGAAAATCAGTAGATTACAAAATAAATACCCATTTTTACACCCAAGAATGTAAAACTGGGTGTTTTTGTATTATTTAAGAAATGAATTTTAGCTGGGGTTTATTAAACAAGATACTATTTTTCTTAGAATACAAAGATACATCAAAGGTTGCCTATGTACATGCGAATGCATTAGATAGGCAACCTTTAGTTTTTTAAGTGGCATTGCATTACTTAGGAAATGTGGCTTCAATTTGTTTGGCAACACGTTTTATAGCACCTCTAATGTCTGCAGATACGCTCAATCCTAATGTACTGTATGCACCACGACATGAAGCTATCGGGCGACCCGTGAGGAAATCTATGAAATTCACAGTTACAATGGATTCTTCTTCTAAAATATCTACCCCATATTTTACCATAAGCAGTTTTGACTGTTGTGTTGCAGTCAGCTCATTTATACGCATATCACTGACCAACGTAAGACGAGAGCCTTCTACTGCATCAAACAACTGTATTTCGTATTCCATCAGTTGGGCAGGAATGTGATAGGTGTCATTGTTGATGATTGAGGCATATTCATATTTAGACAAATCTGCATTTTGCGACACAACGCTTTTAGAGGTTGTGCAAGATGATACGGCTATTCCGATAAAAAATAGGAATGTGATAATTACTCTATTCATAAATACTTATTTAGGTTCGATATGCAAATAATAGCTTTCTTCTGCCAATCCCTCCTCATCAGGAAGCCGATGCAACATCAGCATGCGGGTGGTTTCATTTTCCCAATACCTTTCAGCCACTACACCTTTTTCAGGCAGACATTTGAATAGACTTTCTTTGCCGTTGGCATTTTCTCCAGTACCAAGACTGTTTTCCATCAGTATCATGACTGCCTTTTTAGTTGTCGGCAGAAAGTCTGCATCCGGCAGCAATTTATGGTTTACTGGGACAAATCGAGAATAAGGATTATAGCCCTTGGCAACAATGTCATACAACTTGTACTCATAATTTCGATCCAACAGACAATAGGCCGTCAGATTCGTAGGCTTCTGTAGATTAATTGCGCCCCATTCAAGTCCCAAAAAATCGCGGTCATAAAGCGTGATGCGATGCGAAGTTTCATATTCCACTTTTCCATCGCGGTAGCCTTTCAGATGGCTCTTTACCGTACCGCTCTTGAAGAAGTGCGAACTCCATTGTGTAGTGATATGTGTTTCAGCGCTTTCTGCAGAAACTTTGTTTTCAGCCACTTTGAATGTGTGAGGAAAATCATCTGCGCTCCACACAATAGAATCATAATAGTGTGTGAACTCAGGGATGTCTATGGGTGAATATTCACCGTTTATATCCGTGATTCGGAAGGTAATCAAATCGAGAGGTGCCGGCAGCGGACTTTCAATCTTCATAAAGGGAGTATATTCGGACATTATCATCTTGAACTTCGCTTCTTCGGGCAACCCCTCCGGCTGTGGGTCTGTGGGACCCTCCTCGTTAATGACTCTGGAAAAACCGATAAGCGTATACACTTTTCTATCCCCGTCATTGGCTGAAATCTGAATTTCTTCGTGTGTTAGTGCTACATCATCAGGAGTAGATGGAGCGAAGTGAATTTTCACCTGATTGCCTTCTATCTTGAGGGTGGCCCATCCACAATCGTATACGTAAGAATCTCCTGATATGGGGTTGAGCACATCATAATTCTCACAAGTCATTACCATATCACCTCCCTTGCCATTCGTCTCAAAAAAATAGGACGGAGAAACGTCTGTGGTTGATTTTAAAAATTGGACGTTTGCAGGCGTAATGATTTCATATGACCACTCCATGGGTCTTGCTGGTAAAACATCATCCTTGTCGCAAGCCGTTAAGAGCAGGTAGACAAGCATCATAAAAGGCATGAACAATTTATTCATATTCGTATCATATACTCTATTGGTCCCATTCGAGTGGCTAAATGGATTATGAGAAACGTGAACCAATTATGCTGCATCCTAAGCAACCAGATGAACATACCGTTTCTTTGATTTCTTATTCTTGGATAGATGATTCTATCCAAATGTAAAATTAGTCATTTAATCGAGATTTTGTTTTATGTTGAACGAATTTATAATTTGAATCCTCTGTTTTTTTGTTCTCTCTGCACCGAGTTACGCAGATTCTGCTGTAACTTCTCCCATTGCTCCTTGAACCATTCGCCTATCGGCTGCCTGTTTATGGTCAGTACCAATTTATTTTCATCAACCGGACTTTTCTCCACCTTGAAAATGTCATTCTTTATTTCAAATTTTCGTCTATGTTCTTCGGAGTAAAGTTTTCCGCTGCATCTGATAGCTTCCCTTTTGGTCAAAAGACTGTTTACCATATCTTTGGTAAATCCGATGGCATAGCACAGTCTTTCCATTCTCAACATTTCTTTGAGTAATGGGAACCAGTTGAACGCTTTTTCAAGAATGGTATTCAATCGTGATATTTCCTTGTCTTTGGCTTCAAGTTCTTGATTATGTATTCCTTGTATGTTACGAATCTGCTTACTATGCTGTTCCTGCATTTGTTGCATCTTGGCTTTTAATTCATCAATGCCCTTGTCACGTTTGGCAATTTCATGACGTAAATTCTCGTTAGATTGTTCCAAATCTTTCAATTTACCGCTGCCGAAAAGAGAACCGACACCGCTTGCTATGGCTGTGGCTGCATCAGTGGCTACACTTTTGAGTTTGTCGGTGCGTATCTCTGCTTTTACCTGTTTGAGTTCCTGCTCGGCAAGACTTACCTGTTGCTCCTTGTGTCGCTTGGTTTCCTCTATACGTTGCAGTTCGGCTTTCTGTTTCTCAATGATAAAGTCGTTTCGCTCCAAATGCTCCTTACCTGTGACAGCCTTTGACTGCCCACGTTCCATTAGGAGAATATCGGAAGCCAAGGTCTGCATGGTTGCCATATCTTCGTCATTGAGCTTTCGGCTCTTTCCGGTTTCATGGTTCATCCAGTCGAATACGACATGAGCATGATAATTTGGTTTGAACCATCTGTTACCGACTTGGAAGCTCTCTTTGTCTTCCGCTTTCGGCTGACCGTTCAGCCAATGCCCTTCGTCTTTGTGCAGGAAAATTTGTAGCGGAGTGATGCCCCAGCGTCTTTGACACTCTTCACCGAATTTGCGTACATCAGTTAGTGTGGTGTCCGGCCTGATGAGCAATACTCCTTCACGGATGGGTGAACATCCCGCCACCTTGATAATCTTTCCATTCTTTCCCTTACGTTCTCTTTCCTTTTCCTGCATGGCACGTCCGGTCTTTTCCTTGACCATTTGCTTGATATTGTTATAATGAGTTCGCAGTTCGGGAGTGCCGAAGTCGGGATTTATCCACTGTTCGTTATCGGTGGAAAGTTCGGGAACGACATAGATTCTGGACTCTCCGATATTGCGCATGTATTCGGCAGTCCTTCGGTTGTGCGCCTCGCTCGATGCGATTCTGCAAGGTTTGATATGTATGCTTGATTTTGTTGCCATAGCTTCTTTTCTTTGTTTGCAATTGATTATTCTGCTCGCTTTCGCAGAGGGGTTATTTTATGAATCTCGGCTGCATTCGGCATAGGTCAAGCAAGCTTGCCTCTGCTCTCATTTGCACGAGATTTCTTAGGGGTAACCCATAAGCGGAGATTGCAAAGAGAGGGTCACTCTTTGCTCGGGGTTCTCAGGGGTGAAACGTCCTGAGTGGGTCATTAGGGCAAAGCCCTAATCCCCTCGGGAGAGCCCACAACTACGAAAGCGGAGCGTGTAGTTATAGTGGGCTATAACCGAAAGCCGTTTTTCTTTTTCGGTGACTGGCTGCTCACTTCTTTGACGGATTGGAGCTGCCCTTTTTTCTCAGCCTGTTTCTGTAAGTATTCGTTCAAGTCCTTGCATCCGCTGTAAGTCTGTGAAGCGTCACGGATGTATCGGTCTCTGCCGTATTCCTTGCGGATTTGTTGGAGGGCTTCCATGCCTGCATGGTCGTTATCAAAAAAACAGTGGATGCGTTCGTAGCTGCCCAACGGATAGAGAGCTTTATTCACGTTCGATACGGAATTTAATACGATATAGTCCTGTCCGTCCAATTCCGGATAATTTGGGCAGTTCTCCTGTCTCAATGTCAGAAAGGAGAGGTAGTCCATAAATCCCTCGAACACATAACAGGTATTCCTCGCTTTCCCAGACTGTCTGATGTGGGAGATTTCCTTTGGAGCGATGCAGCCCTTGAAATAGCGGTTGCGAACCTCAAACCCACTCGAAGCATTGGGAAAGGCGATGGCAAAGTACCGCTTGCCGTTGTGGGTGAAACGGGCTTCACTACATTCTCTTTTCGCCAGTTCTATGTTAATTCCTCTACCTTGTAAGTAGGCAAGCAGGGCAGGAGATGACAACGGAAGAATCTCCAACTGTTGGAAGCTCGGCTCGGAAGAGTTTTGCTTTCCAAAAGAGAAAGATACCGGGCGCACGTGCGGCGTCTGCTCCGCTATCCGTTTCAAAATGTAAGGTACATGGTCGGTAGCATACAGATGTGCAGCCAGTGCAATGATGTTTCCGCCCTTTCCCAAACCGAAGTCATACCATTGTTCACGTTCGGTATTCACTTTGAACGATGCTTCACTCTCTTCCCGAAATGGGGATTTGTACCAAAGGTTGATACCTTGTTGTTTTACTGGTGAATAACCCAAGCTGTGCAGGTAGTCGGCTATTCGTATGCTCTTAGCTTCTTCTATTGTCATTTTCTTACGGATTTGTTGGTGAATGAAAAAATGATGATTTGATGAATTTGAAATGTAACACGCTGTTAAACAGAACTGTATCGGTTCATCTTTTTCTCATCAGATTGCTTGCCAAAAGAGAAATGATGTTTTCTTTTTTCATCAGCAATCGTTGTTGATGAGTGTTTGATGAATACATATCTATCTGTAAGGCAATATGTTACTTCCCTTATTCATCATTTCATCAAAATAATTAGATAGCGGTCAGTTGTTCTTTCGTTACCGTATAAAACCGACCAGTTTTCCTTTTCGGCTCATAGTGGCACTCACGATGGGGTGCGAACTCATAAGCGGTGTAGGATAGCGAATTGTGTGCGGAAGTAAGTTTCCATACTTCCTGCACAACTTTCCTCACTTGATACTTTTCAACCTTGACCTGTGAATAGAGTAGCAAGGTTACAAGGTCGTTCAGGCAGAATGATACGCTTTCCACGTTCATGTTCGACATGATGTCAAGCAACAACTCGGTCATTTCTATTTCCAGTCGGTTGCGGTTGCTTCGGATTATTTTCTGCAAGGCTGCGGTATGTGTCAGTCTTGGGTTGAACCACATACGGCTTTCCTGTGTTGTGGATAGTTCCCTTTGGGTCAGGAAATAAAGAAATGCGGGTATTTCCGCTTTTAGCTTTTGCAGAAAGTTGGTATCATCACTCTGCAACGGCATTATCTTCCGCACCCAGTAGCGTGTTTCTCCTGCGTCTATGAGTATGGGCAGATATTCGTTGTTGGAACATAGCACGAACTTGGCAAAGAAAGCAATCTCCGTTCGGTCTTTGCCTTTGGCTTCCACCTTGTAGGTGAAAGTGGTGCTCAGGTTTTTCAACCGTTCGCTGTCTTCCCTGCGGTTGAGCAAAACTTCGTCCACAACGATTAGCAGCTTTCCTGCCCAGTCGGAATTGAACTGGCTGCGGAAATCCTCGTTGGTATTGAAAGTCACATTATTCTCAAACACGGCTTTCAGAAAGTTCAAGAACGTGCTTTTGCCTGTGTTGCGTTCTTCTGAAACAAGCAGGACAATGGGCAGCTTCTGTATCGGCTGTAGATACAGAAGTTGCATATAATCCATGCCCAGCTCGTATTGCTCTCCGAAGATGTGCCGCATCAAGGATTGGATGTGGGAGAAGTCCCCCTGCTGCGGTTTATGCTCTATCGGCTCGTAAAGGTTCAGAAACCCCTCAATCTCCTTTTGGTAGTTCAGATGATTGGGAACAGTGCAAAAGCCGTCATACTTGGGGACGGTGGCAAGATAATTCTTTCCATAGTCCTGCCGTAATGTGCTGTTGTTCCATACGACACGTTTCTTCTCATAACCGCCATTGGCGCATGGCTGATTGACTACCTTGTACAAAGTTGTTCCTACGCGCATATATTCTTCCTCCTTCATAGGCTTAGATTAAAGGGTTGTGTTCACCTAAGATTCTCTGAATGTCGGATTGTCGGTATCTGACCTTGTTTCCAACCTTTACAGGCTTCAGATAGTTTTTCTTAGACCAGTGCCAGAGTGTGGTATCACAAACACCGCACATCGTTTTCACTTCCTCTTTGGTTAGATACTTCTCCTTTCTTGCTTCCGCAATGGCGGTAGAAAGTTCATGTTTCGCACGGCTGATTAACTGGTTGGAGAATAATAGCAAATCTTCTCCTGTTACTTCCAACTTGATGTTGCCGTTTCCGTTTTGAATAATTGCCAATATGTCTGTCATAGGCTTCTTGAAACTGCCGGTTGTAAGACTTCCCGTTTCGGCAGTATTATAAACGAAAAGCCACTACCCCGATTAGGATAGTGGCGCAAATATATAATGAAAATCAATCGTAAAACAATGATATTCAATTCGTTAAATTCGTAAAAACGAAAAGCGAATTAAACGAACTTCAATTGGATAGATAGGCTTTCAATTCCTCGATGGCTTCATGGTCTTCACCAATGTCTTTTACCAGTTTCTTGCTGTTTCCAAGTGGTGAAATGAGATTTCTGTATGCTTTCTGAATGCCTCTTTCGTGGACGATTTCTTGTTCATTGAATTGCTCGTGCAGTGCGTTTCTGAAAGTCTTGATGGGGCACTTCCGCATGAAGCGGTATTCCACCAGTGCGATAAACAGCCGTGCTATATCTGTTTCCGTAGCATGGGTTTTCAATCGTGTGCCAATTCTTTCAATCAGTATGTCATGCCTTTCTATCAGAAGTTCTGGCAACGTGCGTGTGTCGGCTTTGCGTCCTGCGGTCTTTAGCTGTTCTTCCTGCAACATATCTGTTTCTTCCTCGTCCATGTCTTCATCTTCTTCTATTGCCCATTCCACAAGAGAGTTTTCCTCAATGGCTTTCTGTTGCTTCCTGAATACTTGCCAGTCCTCTTTGGTTCTCATGCCATTGGCGATGCTTTTTCTGATAATGAATTTGACCATGCCGGAAACAAGCCATTTGTATAAGGTGGGAATATCCTTTCTTTTGGTCAGTTCCTCACCCTGTTCCACCATGCACTCATAGCTTCGTCCGTAATAGAGCCATGCAAGCATGGCAGGAACAATGCTTCTCTTATTCGGGGTATGAAACTCATTCACTATCTTCTCGGCAAGGTCTGATTGTAAAAGAACATTTTCCAGTTCCTCGAAATCAGGGTTTCTATCATCACCTATTCTCTTTCGTGCTGCTTCTTTATATTTTGGAACAAGCCTTACAGCCGTATTGAAAATATTGAAGAATCCTTTGAACTTCTTGTCGTTCATTTCTTCTACGAAATCAGCATATTCATCCGGATGGCTGTCGAGCCATTCCTTTATCAGTCTTTTGAAATTGTCATATTCCTGTTGTCCCATACAAGTATCAGTCTAATAGTTTTACAAGGTCTTTCTTCATTTCTTCGTCAATATCCCTGTATCGTCTGAAAGCTTTGCTTCCCTCCTTGTGTCCCGACAGTGCGGAAACAAGGTTCGGGTCTTTCACTTTTTTATAGATATTGCCGATAAACGTACGTCTTGCCAGATGGCTGCTTGCCACTTCATAAATAGGTCGTTTGATTTCGTTGTGCGTCAACGGGTCTAAGATTGTTACGATGCGGTCAACTCCAGCCAACTTGAATATCTTTTTTATGGCATCATTGTACTTTTGCTCGGATATGAACGGCAACAGTTTTCCCTCATATTCTTTGTAGCGTTCAAGGATTTCCTTCGCTTTGTCGTTAAGTGGAACACGTACCGTAACCGGATTCCCCTCTTTGGTTTTCTTGGGAATATACTCTATGGCTTCATTGACCACATTTAGTTTGGTCATTCGGTAGAGGTCGCTCACCCGACATCCTATCAGTGTCTGAAATATGAATATATCTCTCTGTATTGCCAGTTGTGGGGTAGCTGAAAGGTCGGCATTGAAAATTCTATCTCTCTCTTCAAGTGTTATATAATAAGGTGTACCGTATGTACATTCTTCTATCGGGAATTTGTCGAAAGGTCTGTTTGTGGTACGCTTGTTATCGAAGCACCACAAGAAGAATGTACGTATTCTTGAAAAACAGTCTATCAGCGTGTTCTTGCTTCTGGGTTGTGGTGTCCTCTTTTCGGGAATGGCTTCATAAATGCTCGGGTAAAGTTCATAGTACTGGTATTCGTTCTGAAAGAAATCCCACATATCCCGAAGCGTGTCAGGTGTTACCAAATCCACGTCAAGGATAAAGCCCTTTTGTCCTCTCTTCGTTGCCCTTACATATAGTTCATAACGTGCTAACGCACGTTGTACTACTCGAAAGTTCTTGATGCGAACTTCTGATAATTTATGCTTGACAAGAAATTCAGCAAACAAATCCAGCAAGGTGGGTTTGGTTTCCGCTGCAATCTCTTCTTCTGTTTTATATCTGTTTGGATGATGATATTTGTCTATGAGTGTGCTTAGCCATTCGCTGTCAGCTTCCGGTGTGTACTCTTGACTTATCAGGTTGATGATGTTCTGTACTTCGTTGTTCAGTGCCAGTTTCTTTTCTTCATGAACAAGGGCTACTCTGTCTTTATAACCTTGCTTCTCGCTACTCCAGTGATTTGGGTTAATTGTCAGCTCACTGGCAGCTTTAATGTCCTTTTTACCATCTCTTAATCGGAAATAGATTGTAGCTACACTATTGGTGTCGTTTTTACTTGCGGATTTTCGGATAAAGGCTGTTGCTTTCATAATCGGGATTTTTAGTAACGGTACAAATATATAAATTGTTCCCAAATTGTTCCCAATCATCCCGAATTTATTTCAATCCGATTAAATAGAATTAACTAAGTGTGTGTTTGTAATGCATTGGATATTAGTGTATAATGCTTTATTTTTCTTTGATTTTTTATTTAATAGGATTGTTCCCAATTTATATATTTCAAATGCGGGTCTGGGTACGAATAAATCCTGATAATCACCTGATTATCAGGATTTTCGCTTTTTATAAGGCGTACTAAACGTGTACTTTCTGACGAAAACAAAGAAAAGTGTACTTTCATGGTTTTTCAACCGATATATTTATTGTTTATTAACTCTTTCTCTTGGCAAAGTAACTATTCAGCGATTGAATATACCTGAAAATCAACTGTTTGTATAAGGAAAGCAGACGAGCTGTTAGAAAAAATAACCCAAAATAGCAACTCAAACTTTCTATTTATCTCTTTATTATCATGTATTCCGGCAATATGATATACTTCCGGCAAAAGAATAATCGTTTTAACATGACTAATCGCTGAATAGTTACTTGGCAAATCTTCCTATTTCCCTCTTTTTTCTTTCCTTTTTATGAGATTGAATGGGCAACTTCTTTATCTTTGCGAAATAACGATTAGACAATTACGGCTATGGAAGATTGCAGAGAGAAAAACTTCAGGGAGATACAGAAACTGTTGGACGGTTGTATCGCATATGGGTATGACAAGATAATTCGTGCTCTGACATTGAAACGTGAATATTTTACCAAAGAACAAGTGAAGGAATATCTGCGACAAGAAATTTTTCGTGTAACCGATAGTCTTGTTGCCATGCAGCAGAAGTACCGTGCTTTGCGGAATGTAAGAATGGATATGTATATTCCCGACTTCTTGTGGGAAAGTGCCTTCTTTGAGGATTTGACTCCGGTGGAAAGAAAGAAGTATATCAATTTTTCGTGTCCGTCCTTTGATATGGGCAAATACCTTCGTAAACCTGTCTGTTATGATGAACAACTTCCTTATTTCTCTGTCATCATTGATTTCGTGGTGTCAACCAAGTATTTGGAATACTTGCAAGAAGATGAAAAAGCCTTTTATCCTGTTGAAATTACCAAAGAATTTATAATCCAGCCAAAAGAAGAAGTTCAGACAGAAGAAAAACCGAAAAAGATTGTGGGCAAGTCCAATCCTTTCCAGTCCAAACTAAAATCCGCTGAACTCAAATTGTTAGCCGAATGCCTGAACGAATCCCGTATGTTTACCACTACTGTCAGCCCTAAAATACTCACTGACTTCTTCAACTGTAAATTGAACGGAGTATTGAAAGTCAATAATACCCGATTGTTCGCTTATCTGATGATGCAGTTGAGTTGCTACAACTATATCGCATACGAATGGCAGTCTGTCGTTGCACACAACAAACTGGTATTGGGCAAGTTAAAAGGAGAACCGCTTACACGTACTGACCTGTCGAGCGCGACAGACCAAGCTAAAAGCATCTATCCGAAAGGATACGAAATCATAGACAAATACATCAAGCAACTGAAAAAAGGTTGAGCATAGGTTGAACGCTCAAACAAAGGTCAATTAGACTTCATTTTCAAGTCTTTAACTTTGCCCTCGTTAACAAAATGATGCGGCATACAGATGTCAGCATTGGTCAAAACAAAAAATATTTCACGTGAATCACTCGTAACTTGTGTATTGATGTTTTGGAGAATGCCGATTTTTGCTTCATCAAAAAATAAAACGAGGGTGCGCACCTTCATATTGTTTCACCAAAAAAGTTTCAAGCAATATGGAAAAGACTTTGGAAATGCGAGTGGAAGAACTCGAAAGAATGTTGTTCCTGACCAAGAACGTGTTGAGCTTTGACGAAGCAAGCACATTCTTGAATCTCTCAAAGAGTTACCTGTACAAGCTGACAGCAGGTAACCTTATACCCCATTACAAGCCACAGGGGAAAATGCTCTATTTCGAGAAATCGGAACTGGAAGCGTGGCTTCGTCAGAATCCTATCAAGACGAAAACGCAGATAGAGCAGGAAGCGCAGCGGTATATTATGAATCATCCCGCAAAACGATAGGTTATGAACAGAGATATACCGACAAGCGAAAATCCGTTTGTCCGAGTTGGCACAACGCTCTACAAGATAGTGAGCCAGCCCCGATTGAACGGGGGACACATCAAGAAGCGCATTGTCTGGAACAACGAAACACTTCGTCAGGATTATGGCAAGGACTATCTGGCTGACGTTCCAAAGTATGACGGTTTCTGTACCGTTCCCGACCATGTGAACTATTGTCAGGTAATAGACAACTTCCTGAATCTGTACGAGCCGATAGGACACGAGCCAAAAGAAGGAGACTTCTCCCACATTCAGACATTGGTGCGCCACATCTTCGGTGAACAGTACGAACTGGGCATGGACTATCTGCAACTCCTTTATTTGCAGCCAGTACAAAAGCTGCCTATCCTGTTACTGGTATCGGAAGAACGCAATACGGGAAAGAGTACGTTCCTGAACTTCCTGAAAGCCGTGTTCCGCAACAACGTGACCTTCAACACCAACGAAGATTTCCGCAGCCAGTTCAATGCGGATTGGACTGGCAAGCTTGTCATCGTGGTGGATGAAGTACTTTTGAACCGCAGGGAGGACAGCGAAAGGCTGAAGAATTTGAGCACCACGCTTTCCTACAAGGTGGAAGCCAAAGGCAAAGACCGTGACGAGATTGCTTTCTTCGCCAAGTTCGTGCTTTGCTCCAATAACGAGAGCCTGCCCGTCATCATTGACCCGGGCGAGACACGCTATTGGGTACGGAAAATCTACCGCCTTGAAAGTGACGATACGAACTTTCTGCAAAAGCTGACAGCGGAAATTCCGGCTTTCCTTTATTTTCTCCAACATCGAAAACTGACCACCCGGCAGGAAAGCCGCATGTGGTTTTCCCCGAAGCTGACGGAAACTCCGACTTTGCAGAGGATTATCCGATGTAACCGTGGCAAGCACGAAGTGGAGGCAATGGAGCTGATAAGGGAGATAATGGACAACATGGAAATTGAAAGTTTCTCTTTTTGCCTGAACGACCTGCTTAACCTGCTGAATCTTTCGGGCGTTAAAATCGAAAAGCACCAACTGCGCAGAATCGTTACGGAAAGCTGGAAACTGACACCTGCCCCCAACGGGCTGACCTATACTTCCTACCAGTTTGCATACAATAAGGAACGCAGATTTGCACCTATCAAGAGGGTGGGACGCTTTTACACCGTCAGCAGGACTTTGCTAGACGAACTCTGATTATTTTGTTGAATTGTTGAAACAAGGAAGTAATCTGTTGATACTTAACTTGTAGTATTCTCAACAAACGCTCAACATTCAAGATGCGCTGTTGAAAAGAAAAATAATAGTTTCTCTTTTCACAGGCATTTGTTGAGCCGCTGTTGAGGGGGTACCGCTTTGTCTTCCAACTTGATACAAGATACTCTCAACAATTCAACGCTTTTTACTCACTATCAAATCCGTATAGAAAATGACTATCGAAGAAGCTAAGAATATAAGGCTGGCGGATTATCTGCACAGTTTGGGTTATGCTCCTGTCAAACAACAGGGAGTGAACCTATGGTACAAATCACCGTTTCGGGAAGAGACCGAAGCGTCTTTCAAGGTGAATACCGAAATCAATAAATGGTATGACTTCGGACTGGGACAAGGTGGCAACATCATCGCACTGGCTTCAGAGCTCTACTGTTCTGTCTACGTTCCATACCTGCTGCAACGGATTGCGGAACAGACACCGCACATCAGCCCCGTGTCTTTCTCTTTTCGGAAGCAGTCCTCCACAGAGCCGAATTTTCAGCGTATGGAAGTAAGGAAACTTGATTCTCCCGTCCTGCTTTCTTATCTGCAAGGCAGGGAAATAAACTTGGAACTGGCGAAAAGAGAATGCAATGAGGTACATTTCGAGAACAACGGCAAGCGTTATTTTGCCATCGGTTTTCGGAATATGAATGGAGGTTACGAGATACGCAACCGATACTTCAAGGGCTGCATCGCGCCGAAAGATATCACCCATATCCGGCATGAAGGCAGAAGGAATGATACCTGTTTCGTGTTCGAGGGATTTATGGACTATCTCTCGTTTCTGACCATACGGACGGAGAAGTGTCCCAAGATACCGTGTCTGGACTGGCAGGACTATATCATATTGAACTCGGTTTCCAATCTCCGCAAGGCGATTGACGGGTTGGCGGTCTATGAGCGCATCCATTGTTTTTTCGACAATGACCGTGCCGGAACGGAAGCTTTCCAAAGACTTGCAAACGAGTATTCCTACCGTGTCCGTGACGCATCCCATACTTACAAGGACTGTAAAGACTTGAACGAGTATCTCGTCCGGCAACGCTCCATGCAGGGGAAGAAAACCGTACAGATTGCACCGCCCAAGAAATCGAAAGGGCGAAGTCTGTAACATCAATTATGTATCACCGCTGTACCGATGTGGGGTGTATTGTCTGAGGGAGCAAGGTTATGGAAATGTATACATTTCCGACCTTGCTTTGCCAAAAGGCAAAGACAGTCCGCTCCCGTTGGTCGCAGCCAAAAAGGAATTTCAGAATGGAAAAAGATAGACAACAACCACGACCGACCAAACGCAATAAGGTGCGTGTGGTCAGCGCAAGATTTACAGATATTGAATACCAAGCGGTGGAGAAACGCAGGAAAGATGCAGGCGTTTCCCTCAGCAGGTTTGTACATTCCGTATTGCTAACGGGTAAAGTAGTTCAGCGCATTAGCAAGGCGGATGCGGACATACTTCGTAAATTGGCAGGAGAAGCCAACAACATCAATCAGCTTGCCCATAAAGCCAATGTTGGAGGATTTGCCGGAGTGGCAGCCGAACTGATGATGTTGAAGAAAAAGATAGTCCAAATCATAAAGCAGTTGTCCGATGATTGGAAAAATAAGTAAGGGAGCGGGATTCAAGGGCTGTGTCAATTATGTATTGGGCAAACCCGATGCAAGACTGCTGGCTGCGGAAGGAGTACTGACGGACAGCATTCAGAGTATAACGGACTGCTTTCAAGCCCAGCGGATGATGAAGCCGAATATCCGTCAGCCTGTGGGACATATCTCGCTCAGCTATGCGCCCGAGGACGTTTCGAGAACGACGGATGAGATGCTTGTCAGTCTGGCAAAGGAGTATATGCAGAAAATGGGAATCAGAGATACCCAGTATATCATCGCCCGGCACAATGACCAAAAGCATCCGCACGTCCATATCGTTTTCAACCGGGTGGACAACAACGGGCGCACCATCAGCGACAGGAACGACTGCTATCGGAATGTCAAGGTCTGCAAGGAATTGAAAGAAAAGTACGGACTTTATTTCGGCAAAGGCAAGGACAGGGTAAGGATGCACCGTCTGAAAGGGAACGATAGGACGAAGTACGAGATTTACCATGCCGTCAAGAACTTACTGACCAAATCCGATAGCTGGAAACAATTCTTTTCCGAACTATCCAAGCAGGGGATAAAAGCGGAGTTCAAATATAGTGGCAGGAGCAATGTCATACAAGGCTTGTCCTTTACCAAAGACGGCATTACGTTCAAGGCTTCGGACATTGACAGGAGTTTCAGCTATTCAAAATTAGACAGGCAGTTGGGAGAAACCAATAGCCAATACCAACAAGGTATCGGAATAGCGACCAGCAGCCAACCTGCAATGCAGCGTGAGAATACCTGTAATTCAGGCGGTAATGTAGTGGAAAGCATTGCCGGAGCGTTTGGCGGACTGTTCAACCCTGCACACAACCATGCCGATGAGAATGCGGAAGCAGCCTTTTGGCGGAATTTGAAAAAGAAGAAAAAGAGAAGAATCAACTGGTAATCATTCAAAAACAGATACGAAAATGAAAGAAATGGAGAATAACGATTTCATCCACACGCTGGATGCGGTATATAACCTCTGTTCCGAAATTAAGGAACGGATAACTTCGGTTGAAACACCTAATGAAGAAGAAAGTAACGAGGGAGTTATCCTGCTTTCCGACAATCTGCAACGGCTTCAAGCCGAAATAGTGGAATTGAAACTTGGACTGTCTTCCGACAGGGAAGGACGGGATAAACTCCGCGCTGCCATAAATTTGCGGTTCAAAGAAATCAATGAAGTGTATTCGGCATTGAGTACAACCAACGAGAGAATCTTTGCCGGACAGGAACGAATCAGCGAGGAACTGCAACGGATTCAAAGCCTGAAAGTCCAGAATAACCATACACACGTTATTGACTTTAAGACTTCACGTCCTTTTTTATGGCAGGCTGTCATGTCTATGATAATTCTGCTTCTTTTGGTCGGCAATGCTTGGCAGTTCAAGAGGAACATGGACTTGTCGGACAATGATTTGAAATATCGCCTTATCAAAATGTATGGTGGCATTTCAGGCAATCAATTGGATACGCTGGAAGTGATATTCCATCGGGACAGGGATAAAACCGTCATTAAAAACATCCGTAATGATGTGGAAGATTTTGAATACCGTACACGGATAAGAGCTGAAAAGTTGGAAAAGGCTAGGTTGTTGCAGCAGGAGGCAGAAGAGTTAAAGCCATAATTTCTTAGAAATATATTATAACGTGAGTTCGATATAATATATTCAACTGTATATTAGTAACATAATGATAAATTCATAGTGTTGAATTGTAACTGATTCTATATATATGGAGGGAGTACGTATAGCATGTAAATAATAAATTCGTGCCCCCCTCGCTGGAAAAATTACAGATTATAACTATAGAACCTAAAAGAGTCGTATCAAACTCTGTTTTGAGTAATGACGCGACTCTTCTTTTTGTCTTTAAGGACGTTCAAGTTTCAAATCAAGAGTTCATATAGGCCAAATTTGAGTTTTGTTAACCTTATTCGTGATTATAATCTTGACTTAGCATCTTGCTTTTCGTGTAATTATTTTTCCAAGCATTTTCTAAGACCGCCAATGAATAATCGTCATGAGCAATTAATCCTTTACGAATTAAAGCACTTAAATGACGATGGAAATTTGTTGAATGCCCAACGCAATTTAGTAGTTTCCCAAGTATATCACGTTCAAAATAGATGGAATGGATGTTTCTTGCCATTCTGATATAATTACTATTTTTTGTGTAATAAGATTCTGCAATATTCAATTCCTGGGCGAACTCTTCGCAATGGGCTATTTCATACATCATCAAAATGTAATGTGCCAATGCATCACTCGCAACAAATACAACAGACTGTTTGCCAATATTAAATACGCCACTCTTAAAACCATCTTTAAGAAGTTCGTCCTTGCAATTAATTAAATAAGGCGGTTTGTTAAAGTCAGCCAATGAAGTGAATGAATGTTGTAATTTATGTGTGATATAGTTGTAATGGAAAGCTACGCTATCGCCAAAACTCATCCATTGGCACTCATTTTCCGATGTTTTCCATACGGCAACTATAGTGGCAAACGAGCCTTCATCGTAAAACTTGTCTAGCAAAAGCCCACCTAATTGTTTGGCATCTGTTTCACATTCATTATAAAAAGGCTCCCAAATTTGTTCAATCCACGTATTAAACTTTTCCACATTTTCTATTGGAATATCCGGCAGATGTGCAAGTAGGTACTGTGACCAACGCTCAGCAAATAAACCTCCTCCTCCGGCTCCATCTGAAATAGCAATTCGTTTTTCTTTTGCTAAAACTGCATCTTCGTTAATGCAATTTTGTTCAAATTTACTAATGGATATACACTTACTTTTCATTGATTTTGGTTAATGTTGGTTGGTGTTCCTATATCCATAAGTTTGATTAATGTGGTAGCATCCACATTCACGCCCATTGCCACATGCCGTCCCTGACGATTGTCGTTTAAATACTTCTCAATATCTGCATTGTAGCGCAAGGGTAACAGACTCGATATTTCAAAGAGAGTTTCTGCATAGCTATTACCGTTGAGTTCTCGTTTATCTATTGGGCAAATTATTTCTTCGGAAGACTTGCTTGCGGTGAAATGGATATTGAACAAGATTACATTACCATCATTGGTAAACATGGATTTCAGCTCATTGGCATTTTGTAGAACAGTGTCTTTACTTGCACCATTAAACTCTCCGTCTGTGATATTAATGATAGTAGGAGGATAGCAATCTTTTTCTTTATGTTGTTCCATCCATTGGTCAAGTAGCATTTTTGCGCGCCCGAAAGCCTTATGTAGATGCGTCCAACTGCCATCGTGACGTGCTTCTACCCACTGAACTTTTTCTACTTCTTTCTCTACAGTTCCTTTTCGAGTTCTCTTTTCTTCTCGTATAGTGATTTTCTTATACGGATTGTTACGTAACTCTTCTGGCGAAACGAAATCACGACCTTTCAAACATCCGTTCCATCCGCTGTAAGCCTCTGTTCCATATCCGATGACGGCAATGCTATAGTAATAGCGTACTTCGTTGGATTTAATACAACGTAACACTAGTTCATTGATTTGTCTGTTCACGATACGAGAAGCTGCTTCTGCCATTGTCATTTCTTCTCCAAACAATATTGTTTTCTTTTGCATACTGACAGAATGGTCTACAAGAAAAATGAATGCAGTAGGCGTATTACGAGTAATTTGTGCTGTATAAGCTGCTTTACTTAGAAGTTGTTTAGGCTTATTGGAAACAGGAATGCCGAAATTTCCGATGTTCTTAATGTATTGCAAAGGAATATGGTTCTTAATAAGCACCTCTGCTTGGTAATACATTTGTTCTTCTTCAGGTAAATCGAAATGTTTCTTCGCTTTTACGGCATTAAAATTTATATCCTTAAAATTTTCTATTTTGCCTCCTATTTTAGCTCCGCTTTTAGTAGCATTGCGGTCTGCATATAATGTTTCTTGCCAATAAATCACCTCTGGGTCTATTTCAAGAATGATAGGATTTGAAATACGTCCATCGTTCATAGCAGCATACATCATAGGATGCTGTGTGACGAAACTCACACGTACAAAATTCTGTAGCCCATCTCGTAAATCCAGAGTTTTGGATATTTGACTTCCACCTGTTTTTTCTATTTTGATACCTTTCGAATCACAATCTGCCCATGAGTATAGTCCACCATTTCTGATTATGGATTCTAAATTATCACGATCTGTAAAGTGGTATAATTTCTTTATACCATGTTGTTCGAGTATAGCCTTATATTCTTGCCAGTTTGTTTTCTTTTCCATATTTATTTTTATTAGTCAAACAATGAAAGTTGTATCGTAGTGTTATCAGTTGGGGGACAAATTCTGTTTGCCATATTGTTATATGGATACAAACCTTCCACGTATGCCTTAATCAAAAAAGCATGCGAAAGAGGTTTACTTGCATCTTCCACATCACTATTCGTTTCATAATCGAGTAGTACAATTGTCTTTGTATAACTTGCTTCACTTAAACGCTTAATGATATTTTCAACTTTATGCTCCAACACCCAACGGTAAGTGGGGATATATATCAGCTTACGTGCTTCAATATACCCCAAAAGTTCTGTCCCCTCAACTCCCTTGCGATGTCCCAAGGGGATACCGTATTTTCTGACTGTCCGTTTAATATTCTTCATTGTATCGTTGAAAAATAGGTTTGTATCCACATCAGCGGTTTCAAACACTTTTAAACCTTGCCAAATGGCTTCCACACAAGAGGCTGTCCAACCTTCGCTAAAAGGTACAGGAATGTCATGGTGAGGATAAAATGGACTTAATTTCACTAGTCCATCTTTTGCCTGTGAAGTAACATCGGCGATGATTGCATCTGGATATTTCTCCAAAATACTTTCAGACTTCTTTCGTTTGGAGGCTATGATAATCATTTTATTATTAATTATTTTTTCTTGTTTCCTAAAGCATATAATTTGTTGAACTCTAAAGAAAATCTAGTAGCTAACTGGTTGTCATTCTCAGTTATATTAATATGCTCGGCATTTCTTAACTCCGCATTGTCTGTCCAATTATAACTTCCACTAATAACTATCTGGTTATCAATAACGCAAAACTTTTCATGCATTATGCCACCTTGTTCGCTTCTAACTTTTACCGCATTTAAGCCAGAAATGTCTATACCATGTTTCTTATTTATGCCATCGTTATTTATAACAACACGAACATCAACTCCTTGATTTTTCTTTTCTATTAACTTTTTATACAGGACATCATTTGTAAACCAAGCAACGGCAACAACTATAGATATTTGTGCCTTGTCTAAAGTTTGGAGTATATCATTCTGTATTTTTTGAAAAACGGCAGTATTTTTTATAATAGGTGTTTTACAAATTCTCAAGCCGGTAATTTTAAAAGCCCCATCGTTGTTTTCTATATTATATCCACAAGCAGAAATAATATCATTTATTTCTGCTGCACATTTTTCTTTCCAAGTAGATTTTGAAATTACTTCTTCTATTAATGAGGAGAGACCTTCATTTTCATTCATTTTTTTTAATCTGTCTTCAGCGTATGTTTTTTTTGCTGTGTTTTGTCCTTCCTTAATTGGTGGAAGCCCGTTGGCATATACATCTCGAAAATTACCATATTTATTAAAAATACTGATAAGTTCCCTTCCTGTGAAGTTTGCACCATGATCTGTATGACCAGTCATATATGGTGCTAATTGCTGTATTGCATAGTCATCTAATTTCATAATTATTTTTTTAGATTTCTCTTATTAGTTTTTGAAGATAGGCTGGAATGAGCCTTGATATATTTTTCATCCCTTTAGGTACTATTATCTGTTCCAAGTTAAAGCACCAATAAAAAGCTGTTTCATCTATATATTCTAAAGATTGTGGTAACTTTATTTGTCTCATAGTTTTCCCAAAAAAAGAATTTGCGCCTAAAAGTTTTACCCCATTAGGGATGCAAATATTTTCATCATCTCCCAAATAAGAAATAAGTCTTTTTTCTTTTATATCATATAGTATGTCGTTCAATATTTTAATTTCGTCAGAAAGAGATGTTATTTTTAATTCGCTGGTTCCTGCAAAAGGATTATCTCCTATACCAATAACTGATTTAGGAATAGTTACTTCTATTATGTTCATTTCACTAAAAGCTCCTCCCTTGATATACTTTACTCCATCAGGGATGTTTATGGTATCTTTATTCCCCAAATATCGAATAAGTGTTTTTTTATCAGCTGATAAAAAATAGTCATTTTCAACTATAAAACTCTTTGATTTACATATGATATTTGAAATGCTTGCACAAAATACATTACTGCCAATTCTTTTTAATGAACTTGGCAAATATAGAGTTTTTAAATAATGTCCATCTATTTCATTATACAAATCATTGAAACATTCATTGCATAATATTTCTGTACCTTCTTTTACTGTAAATTCTTCCCCATAAGTACCCCAGTAGCATAAGAATCTTTTTCCATCAATACTATATGTCCCAGTATTACTTTCACCGACTGATGAAGGCAATTCATGATGTTGTATATTGACTACATCATTCATCTGGTATAGTCTGTTATATTGTTCTAGTTTATATTCAGCATATGAATCGCCGTTATATGCCGCTTTAGAATAATATTTAAAAGATTTTGATATATCTTTTTGAACTCCGTTTCCACGTTCATAACAAACTCCTAACATTGATTGTGCATAGGTGTCATCTTGTTCTGCTGCTTTCGTCCACCACTTAACGGCATTTTTATAGTTTATTTCTAAGCCTCTTCCAAAGTAATATTTCCATCCTAATTTAGATTGGGAAAGGGGGTCTCCTTGTAATGCTGATTCTTGATAGAGATTTGCCGCTGTACATTCGTCTCCGTTCTGATCGTAAATATAAGCTAGCCATGATGTCGCATGTGAAAAATTTATTTCATGTCCTAAAGAAAAATATTGTTTGGCTTTTACATTATCCATATTTAATAATTCTTCTCCTTTACGACAAATAGCAAAGCCGATTTTATTTTTCTCTAATTTGTCTATGAATAGGTTTTTCTCATTATTAAAATCATCTCCATAAAAATAGCATTTGCATAATCCACAAGAAGCTTTTATATCTCCTAATGAAATAGCAAGTTCATACCATTGTATAGCCTTCGAATAACTTTTAGGGACATAAATTCCATAATAATATAAGTCTCCTAATTTTATCATTGCTTTAGTATCACCTTTATGTGCTGCATGTATTAATTGTGATTCCTTACGAGTATCAAATGCAGAGTTGTCAGATAGTAAGCTGCTTATAATTTGTCTATCAAGCCTGCCAAAAGAGGATACCATTATATATGCAGATATTAATGGTGCAATTCGCTTATCTTCTAAATAATTGTCAAACTGTCGAATAAAATCAATATTGTTTGGTGTTAAATATTTATCAATAGTTGATGGATGGATTGATATTACTTTTAATAATAATAATATTAGTACCGCTGGATAATCATCAATATACTCGTCAAAGTCATCCATACTTCGACCTCTATATTGAAACATAGGAGTTCCTTGTTCACGTGCTTTTTGTCCGAACATGACTGGAACAAACATACCATCATAATCTATTAAAACGATGCTCCCGTCCGATTTGATGATAATATTATCGGGCTTTAAATCGCCATGTGCAATATGCTGTGGTAATAACCAACAAATAAATTTCTGAAAATCGTCAGCCAACTTTCTCAATTTCATTTTATTGTTAATTATACTTTGTATATATTCTTCCAAGCATAATCCTTCTACCCAATCCATAAGAAGAACCGGAAATTCAGTTTCTTTTGTTTGTGTAGAATCCACAAACAATTCTTTTTCGTAATAAGTAACAGATATTAAATAAGATGGCTTTTCATAAGTGTTTAAATATTCTGTTATCAATCTATATGATTCTTCACGCCCCTTTTGTTCTCGAAGAAAACATTTAAGTGCATAATAGTTGTTCCCGTCCGTCATTTTGAATACCACGGCAAAGTTGCCGCTACTCATTATGGGAATGCCTGCATCATCCAAAACAGGACGAAGATTTTTAAGTCTATCGAAATTATATTCTGCAGAATGGATAGCTTCTATGTATTCGGATATTAAAGGATATTGCATGGCTTTACTACTTGACATTTAAAATAAATTTCTTGATGTCTTCTTCCGAAGGCAGTTCTATCATATACTTCTGTACGAATATATTCGGGTCTAATCCGGCTGTAGCATACTTTACTAAAGCATCTCCCTTTTCGGTACAAAGCAGAATACCGACAGGTGGATTATCGTCTGGCTGCATCACTTCCGCTTTAAAGTAGTTAAGGTACATATTCAGTTGTGAAGCATACTCATGTCGGAACTTGTCTATCTTCAATTCCACAATGACATGGCATTTCAAGATGCGATGATAGAACACAAGGTCGGCAAAGAAGTAATCTTCATCAATCAAGATACGTTTTTGCCGGGCTTCAAAGCAGAAACCGTGTCCCATTTCTTATGCCAACAAATTTATTATGCAAAGTGACTTAAACTAAATCGCAGCTACAA